>DATKEY010000357.1:0-24003 GCA_035544475.1 Candidatus Dormiibacterota bacterium
CCGATGCACCCCTGGTGGGAGGAGTTCGCGGCCTCGATCGGGGGCCTCGCCGCGGCGGCGGCCCCGGCCGTCGCCGCGACGATCGCTCCCTGGGCAGGGCGGCGCGACCGGCTCGAGGTCCTCGACGTCGCCTGCGGCAACGGGATGTACGGGTACACGATCGCGCTGCAGCAGCCCCAGGCGCACGTGTGGTCGCTCGACTGGCCCAACGTGCTCGGCGCGACCCGGCGGATGGCCGACCGTCTCGGCGTCGCCGACCGCGCGGACTACATCGAGGGCGACATGTTCGAGGTCGACCTCGGCGGCCCCTACGACCTGGTGGTGATGAGCCACGTGCTCCACCACTTCGACGAGGCGCGCTGCGTCGACCTGCTCCGCCGCGCCGCCGCGGTGACCCGGGACGACGGCCGGATCGTCATCCAGGACTTCGTCGCCACCGGCGACGACCGCGGCCGCGACGTCGCCGCCGGGATGTTCTCCGTGATCATGCTGGTGTGGAGCCGCCAGGGGGAGGCGCATCCGCTCGCCCGGCTCGAGCGGATGCTCGCCGCCGCGGGCTTCGGCCGGCCGGAGGTCCACCCCCTGCCCCAGCTGCCCACCACCGTCCTCGTCGCGAGCCGTCGAGCCTGATGACCCGCGACCAGGGTGCGGGACGGCGGTCGCTGCTCGCGGCGCTCGTCGCCATCCTCGCGTCCGCCTGCGGGAGCTCCACGGCCGGCACCCCTCCGACGGCGAGCCCGGCGGCGACGACCACCACCACCTCGAGCTCGACCCCGACGGTCGTCCCCACCACGGCTGCGCCGGCGGTGACCCCCCCGCCGCCGACCCCGTGCGCCCTCGGGGCGCAGGCTCCCCCCGCGGGGACGATCTCCGCCAACTACCCGACCGCGCTCGCCTTCGCCCCCGACGGGCGGCTCTTCTGGACGGAGCGCTCGGGCACGGTGAAGGTCTGGCAGAACGGCGCCGCGAAGACGTTCGCGAGCGTCGCGACGGTCACCGTCGAGCCCGGTGGCGGCTACAGCGAGCGCGGGCTGCTCGGCATCGCCCTGGCGCCGACCTTCGCCCAGGACCACTTCGTCTACGCCTTCTACTCGAACACCGACTACACCCACCAGACGGTGATCCGCTGGACCGACTGTGCCGGAACCGGGACCAACCCGACGACGCTGATCACCCTTCCCTCCGGCGGCGACTGCTGCCACAAGGGCGGCCGACTCGCGTTCTCGGCCGACGGCCACCTCTTCGTCACCCTCGGCGAGGAGCACACGGCTCCCGCCGCCCAGAACACCTCGGACGTCCGCGGCAAGCTTCTCCGCTACACGGCCACCGGAGGCGTGCCCCCGGACAACCCGTTCGGCAACCCGGTCTGGGCGTACGGCCTGCGCAATCCGTTCGGCATCGCCATCTCCGCGAGCGGCCAGATCGCGGTGACGAACAACGGCCCCTCCGGCGATGCAGGCAGCCCGTCGACCGGCTACGACACCGTCATCCTCTCGGTGACCAGGGGCGCGGGCTACCAGTGGCCGGTGTGCTACGGGTACGGCCATCCGATCGCCCCGGCGACGAGCTGTCCCGCCGGCCAGCTCGGCCCCGACTGGAGCAGCGAGGCGTCGACGGTGGTCCCCACCGGGGCGACCTTCGTCGACGCCTCAGGCCCGGCCGGTTACGCCGGGCACCTCGTCATGTGCACCTTCGACGTGGGGATGCGGATCCTCACCCCGGGGAGCCCGCACGCGACGGTGAGCAGCGGCCCGGCCCAGTGCAAACTCGACGTCAAAGAGGGGCCGAACCACGCCCTCTACTACTCCGACACCGGCGCGATCTACCGGCTCGGCTGATCGCCCTCGGCCCCGGAGGTCTCGGGGGCGTCCTCGGCGAGCAGCTGGTAGAGCCGGCGGCGGGTGTCGCGGAGGATGTCGGCGGCGGCGGCGCGCTGCCTCCCGGATCCCGCCTGCACGACCTGCCAGGTCGCCGCGGCCACCTGGAGGAAGAGGTCGCGCATCCCCGCCATCTCGCCCTCGGCGTCGCCGGAGGCGTCCTCCCAGGGGCGCCCGGCGGCGGCCGCCTCGGCGCGCCCGGGATCGGTGAGCTCGTAGACGCGACGGCCGGCGTCGGACTCCACCGCCCGCACGAGGCCCTCGTCCTCGAGCTGCTGGAGGGTGGGGTAGACGGAGCCGGGGCTCGGCCGCCAGGCCCCTTCGCTGCGCTCGCTCAGCTCCTGGATGATCTGGTAGCCGTGCATCGGCTTCTCGGCGAGAAGAGCGAGGATCGCGGCCCGGATGTCGCCGCGGCCGGCGCGGCGGCCGCCGCCGGCGAAGCCGGGTCCGAAGGGGAAGCCGCGGCCGAAGGCGCCGTACCAGCCGCGGGGAGGACGGTGGGCGCGCCCGGCGTGATGGAGGCGCTCGTGGAGGTGCTCGGCGCCGCGGCGCCAGTCGCGCATCCAGGGGTCGAAGGGCGGGGCCTGGGACGTCATGATGGACACTCCAGCGAGTTATTGCGTTCCATCACGATATATCGCAACCGATCGCCCGTCAAGGGGCTCAGGGCAGCGCGGTGCGAGCCCTCGCGCGTCCCAGCTCCTCCCGGACCTCCCAGTCCCCACGGGCCTGCCAGTCGCGGCCGTCGCGACTGTCTGCGCCCCACCAGGGGCTCGCCGCGGCGAGCACCACCACCAGGATCAGCAGCACGAATTCCATGTCGTGAAGCGTACGGGGCGCCCGGCTCGGCCGAAAGTGGCAGGGACGACGCCCACCGCTAGGTTTCTGCCATCCTCGCGGGGCGCGGGGAGGCGTCAGCCTCCCCCCGGTACAACCTCAGCCGGACGACCACCGTGGACAGCGCGATGGTGAGCACCACCGCGGCGAGCAGCGCGGTGTACAGCTCCGGGGGGATCACCCCGCGGGCGACCCCGACCGAGCCGAGCACGAAGCTGAACTCGCCCACCTGGCCGAGCCCGACGGCGAGCTGCCACGGGCGGACCCCGGGGAGGCGCAGGACCCGGGCGAGCCCGTAGACGACCGTCACCTTGGCCACGACCACGAGGCCGAGCACGGCGGCGAGCCAGCCGAGAGCGTGCGGCACCGCCGCCGGGTCGATGAGGGTGCCGATCGCGACGAAGAACATCACCGCGAAGAGGTCGCGGAAGGGGAGGAGCCGCCGCCGCGCCTCGGCGGCGTCCGGGCCCTCGGCGATCGCGAGCCCGGAGACGAAGGCGGCGAGTGCGAGCGGCACCCCGAAGACGACCGCACCCAGTCCGGCGAGCACGAGGCCGCTGCTGATCGAGAGCATGAGGAACAGGTCGTGCTCGCCGCGGAGCCGGCGGAGCACCCGGGGGAGGAGGAGGGCCGCGGCGGTGGCGATGCCGCCGAAGGCCGCGATCCCGGCGGCGGTGAGCGGCAGCGGCCGGCCGGTGTCGAGGCTGGCGAGCAGCGCCATCGCGATCGCGACCCCGGCGATGTCCTGCATGACGCTCCAGCTCAGCAGGGTGCGGTCGGTGGCGCCGTTCGTGGTGCGCCGCCGGCTGCGGGTGATGTTCACCACGACGACGCTCGAGGAGAGCGAGGCCGCCAGCCCGAGCAGCAGCGCCCCGCGCACGCCCAGCCCGAGGAGCATCCCCACCCCGGTGCCGAGCGCGGCGCCGGCGATCGTCTGCACCGGCACCGCCCAGAACAGCGCGCCCTGCTCGCGGCGCAGCCGCCACGGGTCGATCTCGATCCCCACCTCGAAGAGGAGGAGGACGACCCCGATGTTCGCGAGTGTCTGGAGCTGCTCGCGGTTCGCGGTGTACCCCGGGGTGAACGGCGACACCACCAGGCCGACGCAGAGATAGCCGACGACCGCGGGCAGCCCGGCGCGGCGCGCCACCCAGCCGGCGCCGGTGGCGAGGACGAGGATGACGCCGAGCTCGAGGACGTGGGCCGCGGACTCCTCCATCTCACCAGCCTACCCGCCGCCGGTGAAACCTCCCCTCAGGAGGCGCGACGCGAGTGCCAGGCCGGCGCGGCGATGGTGACGCGGGTGACCGAGGCGTTCTCGACCGCGGTGCGCCGGAGCCCGTCGGCGCTCGGCACCCGGGCCACCCTGACCGGACCCCCGTGGGTGACGACGACGGTCGCGCGGGCGGGCATCTCGGCGGCGACCCGGGCGAGGGTGGCGTGGACCCGGCGGTGGAGGTCGCGGATGCTCTCGCCGCCCGGCGGCCGCCGGTCCGGGTCGGTCCACAGCCCGTCGACGATGTCGGCGACACGGACCCCGTCGAGCTCGTCGTCGAAGGTCATCCCCTCGAGGTCGCCGAGGTCCTGCTCGCGGAGCCCGGGGTCCCAGCGGACCGGAAGGCCGAGGCCTGCGGCGACGATGAGGGCGGTCTCGCGGGCCCGGTCGATGTCACTCGAGATCACCAGGCGGGCGTGGGGAGCGAGCTCGCTCAGGAGTTCGACGGCGGCGCGTGCCTGGGCGCGTCCCTGGGCGGTGAGCGACGGCGCCTCCGCGGACTGTCCCTGCACCCGCCGGGCGGCGTTCCATCCGCTCTCGCCGTGGCGCACGAGGTGGAGGACGGTGGCGTCGCTCACCACGGCCGGCCTCCGCTGAGGAAGGCCCAGATCGTCTGTCCGGGGCTCGGGGTGGTCGCGTTGCCGGCCGCCCAGATGTGGACGTGGTCCGCGCCCTGGTAGGTGGCGAAGGCGAATCGTGTTCCGTCGACGCAGCCGGTGTAGGTGGCGGTGACCAGGTTGCCGGTCTGGACCGAGGAGGGGCTCGGGGCGCAGCCGTCGAGGACGCGAAGCCGCTCGGCCTGGGTGGTGGCGGGGGGCTGCTCGACCCCCGGGGGATCGCCCGGCCGGTAGGGGATGACCGGGTCGGCGGTGCCGTCGATCTGGAGGATGCTGATCGGTCGTGAGAGGGTGCAGCCGTTGGCGAGCGGCATCGCGGTGACGATCGCGTAGGCGTCGACGAGGGTCGGGTCCTGGCAGGCGATGGTGTACGCGAGGCGTCCGCCGTTGCTGTAGCCGGCCAGGTAGACGGGACGGACGTGGCCGGGGTCGACTGCGGCGACCAGGGCCTCGATGAATCCGACGTCGTCGACGTTGTGCGCCCCTGCCCACGCGCAGCAGCCGATCGCGTTCCAGGAGGTCTGGATGCCCTGCGGATAGACGAGCTCCGCGAGCCCCTGGGCGACGAGCGGCGTCATCGCGTCGCGGTCGACCTCCTGTGCGGCGCTGACCGCCTGGCCGTGGAGCACCACGATGATCGGGGTGCTGGACGTCGTTCCCCCGCCCGGGGTGAGCTGCTCCCACTGCCGGGTCAGCCCGCCGACGAGCATGGTGTGGGCGGTCACGACCGGCGCGGGGGTCGGGGTCGGCGCCGGTGCCGGCGTCGGCGTCGGCGTCGTGGTGGCGCGGACCGCCCTCGCGGCGGGCGCCAGCGGCGTATACCCGCCGTGCGCCCGGGTCGTGGCGCCGCCGCGGAGCGCCAGCACACCGGTCAGCCCGACGGCGAGCGCGATCGCGGGCAGCGCCAGGAGCGGCGGCCGGGCCATCGCCGGCCCTCAGGCGGCGACCGCCTCGGGGGCGGTACGCGCGGGGGCGGAGGATGTGGAGCGGCGCTGCGCGCGCCCGCTCATCGCCAGGCTCAACGGGGTGCCCCGGAGCAGGAGGGCGGGGAGCGCGCCGACGAGGTACGCCAGCGGCGCGATCACCCCGACGACGATCGCGAGCACGAGGGCGAGGGGCGCCCGGGTCGAGGCGGAGAGCAGCCCGAGGGGGCCGGCGATCGCGGTCATGCCCATCAGCACCAACGGATGGGCGAGGTAGATGCCGAAGGAGGCGTCGGAGAGGGGGACGACCACCCGGCGCAGCGGCATGCCGTGCTCGACCCAGGTCACGCCGGCGGTGAAGAAGGTCCACGCGATGGCGAGGCTGTCGACGACGACGACCGGCTGGAAGACCCCGCTCGCGGCGGCGGTGCTCTCCCCGAGGACGAGCCGCTGCACGAGGAAGACGGCGACCGCGGCGGCGACGCTCACCATGGTCCCGCCGAGGACGAGGCGCCGGTGGGCGAGCGTCCAGGCGGTGATCGCCTCCAGGTGCCAGGCGGCGACGCCGCCGGCGATGACGTAGAGCAGGTAGGTCGGCAGCACGGAGTCGGGGCCGCGCACCCACGCGGTGATCAGCCCGCCGGGCGACCACTGCGCGTGGATCGCCGCCGACAGCAGGAGCTGGAGGACGGCGCAGGCCCCGAGCAGCGCGCCGTGGTGGTTGCGGGTGGCCCGGATGAGCCAGCGGATCACCGGGAAGCACAGGTAGATCTGCATCGAGACCAGCAGGAAGTAGAGCTGGTACTTCGCGCCACCGGTGACCAGATCTGCGCCGAGCGTGTGCAGGAAGCCGGGCAGCGGCTCTCGCCAATGGCCATCGGCGAGCGTGTAGATGAGCGTCCAGGCGACGTACGGCACCGCCACGCAGAGGTAGCGGCGGCGCCAGAAGTCCGTCCAGCGCACCCGGCGGCGGCCGTAGCCGTGCATGAGCACGAGCGCGGTGAGGACGAAGAAGATCTCACGGCTGCTGTGGAGGACCACGGTGAGCGCCCCGGCCGCCACGGTGTTCCTGACCGGGACCTGGCTCAGCGTGTGCACGCCGACGACGAGCGCGATGGTGAGGACGCGCATCAGGTCGACCGCGTGCAGATGGCGCTTCGGCGCCGCGTCCCCCGCCGCCATCTCAGGCGGCCAGCGCCGTGCGCAGCTCGCGCCGGCGCACCTTGCCGGTCGGGCCGAGCGGGAGCGCCGGGGTCACCCGGATCTCGACCGGGCGCTTGTAGCGGGCGAGCCGCCGCGCGCAGATGTCCGCGAGCTCGCCGGGGAGCGCGTCGTGGGCGTTGCCGCGCACGGTCACGAAGGCGACCGCGACCTGGCCGAGCCGCGGATGCGGCGCGCCGACGACCGCGGCCGCGGAGACCGCCGGGTGGTCGAGGAGGATCCGCTCGACCTCCTGGGGGTGGAACTTCTCACCACCTCTGTTGATGACGTCGTCCTCGCGCCCGGCGAGGTGGAGGAAGCCACCTCCGTCGAGCCGCCCGAGGTCGCCGGTGGTGAGCCAGCCGCGGCCGTCGCAGGCGGGCCGGGCGCGCTCCGGCCCGGAGCTGGTGAGCTCGAGGTAGTGGCTGACGACGGCGTCGCCGCGCAGCCGCACCGAGCCGAGCTCCCCGGGCGCGGCGGGGAGGCCGTCGGCGGCCGCCACCTCGAGCTCGACGCCGACCGGCGTCCCGACCGACCCGGGCCGGCGCCGGGCCGGATCGACGGGGTTGGCGGCGATCTGACCAGCGACCTCGGTCATCCCGTAGGTCTCGAGGACGGAGACGCCGGTGTGGCGCTGGAAGCGCTCGAGGACCGCCGGCGGCAGCGGCGCCGACGCCGAGCGCGCGAAGCGGATCCCGTCGGTGACCCGGGGGTCGGGGGCGGGCGTCTCGACGAGCGCGCCGAGCACGGCGGGCACGGCGTTGAGCCAGGTCGGCCGCCAGGCCGCGACCCGGTCCCAGTAGGCCTCGCGGTCGAAGCGGGCGTCGACGACGAGCGAGCCCCCGCCGACCAGGGTGGCGAGCAGCCCGACGACCTGGGCGTTGACGTGGAAGAGCGGCAGCGGCGTGTAGCCGCGCTCGGCGGGGGAGAGGCGGTGGTGGTCGACGACCCTGCGAGCGCCACCGAGGAGCAGACCCTCGGAGAGCGGGACGCCCTTGGGGTCGCCGGTGGTGCCCGAGCTCGCGAGCAGCGCCGCCGGCCGGAACGCGACCGCGTCGCCGGGGCGGGGTCCGGTGGGCGCCGGCCGGGTCTCCCGGGGGCCGTCCGCCCTCACCGTCCAGTGCGCGAGCGGCCCGTCGAGCGCGACGTCCCTGTCGACGGCGAGGACGTCGGCGCGGAGCCGCGCCGTCGCCTGGGTGAGCTCGTCGGGGGTCCCCCGGGGGTCGAGTGGTACCACCGCCAGACCGGCGGCGAGGCAGCCGAGGTAGGCGGCGGCGAAGGTGAGCGGGTCGTCGAGGACGAGCGCGACGCGGCGGCGCGGCTCGAGCCTCGCCTCGCGGGCGAGCGCCTCCCAGCGCTCGGCGTGCACGGCGAGGTCGCGCCAGCGCAGGCGGCGGCCCGACGCCCCGTCGATGAAGGCGATGCCGTCGGGATCCGCGGTCGCACGGGCGGCGAGCAGGCGACCGACCCCGGTCATGACGCTTCTCCACTGCGCATGGGGGGATGGTCCCGTCCGGTTCCTTTCGAATCGGTGACGCAGGAGCCTCAGTTCGCCGAGGCGAGGTCGCGGATGAGGCCCTGGACGGAGCGGGCGTGGGCCGTGTAGCGGACCCGCAGCTCGTCACCCGGCCAGCCGCGGGGGAGCAGCTCGGCGGGCAGCAGCGGGTCGGTCCGGAGGTGGCGGAGGAGCGCCGCCGCCGCGGTGAAGACCGCCACCGGACGGTCGGGCCCGGCGTCGAGCAGGTCGCCGGGCTCGGCGTCGGTGGCGGCGACCAGCTCGCGACCGCGACGCGCCCACCCCACGAGGTCCCAGAGAACGGCCGCGAGCGCGACCGGGTCCTCGTCGGGCCGGGCGAGCAGCCAGCGGAGCGGCTCGCCGGCGAGCCCGCGCTCGGGTGGCGGCAGGTTCGCCGGTCGCAGCCACACACCCTCGCGCCACTCGGCGAGGCGCGCCGCGGCGAGGACGCGGCGGAGCTCGGCCCGCTCCGCCGCGACCCGTCCACCGCTGACCACGACGGCGAGCCGCCAGTCGCCCGCCCACGCCGTCACCGGCGGGCGGCGTGCCTCGTCCTGGGCGCGCTGGCGGGCGAGGAGGGGGGCGCCGGCGAGCCGGTAGGCGCCGCCGTCCTCCTGGGCGAGCTCGGCGGAGGCGACCATCCGCGAGAGCGCGACCCGGGTGGTGCCCGGTGCGATCCCGAAGCGGTCGCAGAGCCGGACGAGGACGGCGGCGGGCAGCTCCGGGGGGTGCATCGCCATCAGCACCGAGGCGACGACCGAGCGGGCCGAGAGCGGCCGGAGCCCCAGGTCCGCGAAGGTGTTACGTCGTTGACTCACTCGAAGTACAAGTGTAATAATCGGGTTCGTGGCCGTGACCATGCTGCCCGATCCCGCGATCCTCCCGGAGGTGCTCCCCACCGAGCGGCTGAACGCCCGCGGGGTGGCCCGGCCGGCGGTGCGCGCCGAGTACCGGCGCATCCCCGACCTGCGCAACGCGGTCACCGTCGCCGGAGCGGCCGTCCAGACCGGCGGGGTGGTGGTCGCCGCCGGATGGGTGGGCACGTGGTGGGCGTACCTCGCCGCCTTCCTCGTGATGGGGCGCGGGCACTGCCAGCTGAACATCCTCGGCCACGAGGCCGCCCACAAGCTGCTCTTCACCAACCGGCGGCTCAACGACCTCTGCGGCCGCTGGCTGCTCGGCTACCCCGCCCTGCAGGGGATGCTCAGCTACCGGCGCGCCCACATGGCCCACCACCGCGACGAGATGGGTCCGGAGGAGCCCGACGCGGGGCTCTACGCCGGCTATCCGATCAGCCCCGACTCGCTGCGGCGCAAGCTCACCCGCGACCTCGTCGGGATCTCCGGCACCAAGAACCTCGTCGCCCTCGTCCATGTCGCCCGCCGCCGCAGCGCGGGCGGCCGCGAGGCGCGCCAGGTGATCGCGGTCCAGCTCGCGCTCTTCGCCGCCGCCCTCGCCTGGGGGAGGCCGCTGCTGTACCCGGTCTGCTGGCTGCTCCCCTGGATGAGCCTCTGGAAGGTCTCGAACCGGCTGCGGGCGATCGCCGAGCACGGCGGCATGACCCGTTCGATCGACCGCCGGCTCACCACCCACGTCATCCGCCAGACGCCGCTCGCCCGCCTGCTCATGGTCCCGTACAACACCGGCTGGCACCTCGCCCACCACGTCGACATCGGCGTCCCCTTCCGCCACCTCCCGCGCTTCCACGAGGAGCTGGTCCGCTCCGGGTGGGTGGTGCCCGAGCTCGAGTACCCGAGCTACCTCGCCCTCTGGCGGCGGCTCGCCTCGGGCGCGCCCCGCGACCGCAGCCGGCGGGGGGACAGGGTCGAGGCGCGGAACAGCTTCCTCCCCGGCTGAGGCCTATGTCGCCGACGGAAACGGGAGGCCGGTCCCCCGACGGGTGGGAAGGCGCCGGTCGAGATCCCTGTCGCTGCGCCGCCGGCGCGGGGCGCGCTGCGCGGCGGGCCGCCGCTCGACATAGGGGTGGGCGAGGAGTGCCGTCACCCGGGAGGCCTCGATGGGTGGGAAGAAGTGATACCCCTGGCCGAGCTCGACGCCGAGGGCGGTGACGTAGTCCAGCTCCTCGGCGGTCTCGATGCCCTCGGCGACGATCGGCACACCGAGGGTGTCGACGAGGCGCACGATCGCCAGGGCGAGCTCGCGGCCCGCGTCGTGGGGCAGCCCGGCCACGAAGGTGCGGTCGATCTTCACAGCGTCGAGGGGCAGCCCCCCCAGGTACCCGATCGACGAGTAGCCCGTTCCGAAGTCGTCGAGCGCGACCCGGACACCGCGCGCCCGCAGCTGGCCGAGGCGGTCCCGGGCCTCGGAGAGGTTGTCGACCAGGGCCCCCTCCGTGACCTCGAGGAGGAGCTGCGCGGGGTCGACGCCGGTGGCGGCGATCACCTCGCCGACCGAGGCGACGAAGTCCCGCTCGCGCATCTGCCGCGGTGAGACGTTGATGGCGAGGATGATGCCGCCGTCGTCGGGAAGTGCGGAGCGCCACCTCTGCATCTGACTGCACGCCTCGCGCAGCACCCAGGCGCCCAGGCGGACGATGAGCCCGGTCTCCTCGGCGATCGGGATGAACTCCTGGGGGCCGATCAGGCCACGCTCCGGATGGTTCCAGCGCGCCAGCGCCTCCACGCCGACGATCCTCCCGTCGTGGAGCCGGACGACGGGCTGGTATTCGAGGAAGAGCTCGTCACGATCCAGGGCTCGGCGCAGGTCCATCGCGACCGTCGCGCGGTGGAGGGCGCCGCTCTGCATGCCCGGTGCGAAGACCTCGACCCGGTTCTTGCCGGCCGCCTTGGCCTCGTAGGCGGCGATATCGGCGTGCCGGAGGAGCTCCTCCGCGTCGGCCCCGCCGACCGTGGCGGCGACGCCGATGCTGGCCGAGGGCCAGATCTCCGCGCCGTCGACGACGAAGGGCTCCTGCAGCATGGCGAGCACCCGCCGCGCGACATCCTCGGCCTCGCCCGCGGCGGTGGCGTCGAGGAGCACGGCGAACTCGTCACCCCCGAGACGCGCAGGGGTGTCGGCGCGCCGGAGCACGTTCCGGAGCCGCCGGCCCACCTCGACGAGGAGGAGGTCACCGGCGGCGTGCCCATGCGCGTCGTTGATGCCCTTGAAGTCGTCGATGTCGATGGTCATGACCGCCACCGGGTTCCCGTCTCCGGGGTGACGGCTCAGAGCGTGCTCGAGCCGGTTGTAGAAGAGCTCGCGGTTCGCGAGGTCGGTGAGCGAGTCGTGGAACGCCCGGTGGCTCAACTCGGACTCCAGACGCACCCGGTCGGTCATGTCGGCGACGACGACGAGTCGCGCGTCGACACCCTGGAACTCCATCGGCTGCCCATGCACCTCGGCGTGGATCAGCCGGCCGTCCTTCGCCAGGTGCTCCGAGGTCGAGGAGCCTGCCTTGGACCGTTCGAGCTGGAGGAGAAGCCGCTCGACCTGCTCGCGGGATCGGATGTCGGTGACCTTCATGGCGAGGAACTCGTCGGCCGAGTAACCGTAGAGGGCCGTCGCCGCCTGGTTCACGGCGAGAAAGCTCAGCGACGCGACGTCGTAGACCCACATCGGTTGCGGGTTGCTCTCGAAGAGGGCGCGGAAGGTCTCCTCCCGGCGTGACATCTCGAGCGATGCGCGGCGGTGGTCCTCCTCGCTGGTCACCCAGCCGTAGACCTGGGCGGCCGCCGCGGCGAGGACGAAGCAGCCGTGGATGAAGGCCCACTTCCATGGGTGGACCAGGGCGTCGAGGTTGTCGTAGTAGACCGCCTGGGGACTCACGGCCCCGAGCACACCGTGCTCGAGGATGACGAAGGCGAGCGAGATCAGGAGGGGCACCCAGTCCTGGTACAGGGACAGGAGAGCCAGCATCACGAAGTAGTGGAAGTGCGCCTCCACGAGCCCGCCGGAGAGGTGGACCACCAGTGCGGAGGCGGACATCAGCCCCAGAGCCGAGAGCGTCGAACGGAGGACGCGGCCGCCGAACGGCTGGCTCGCGCCGGCGGCGAAGAGGACGAGCAGTGAGGAGTCGACGGCGGTGTGTCCGAGGCTGTACCCGCGCATCAGCGCGTAGACGGCGACCCCGAGGACGTGGAGCCACAGAACGGAGACGATCGCGTGGTGGCGGCGGCGCCACGCCCCCTCGTCCTGCAGGCCCCGACCCTCGGGGAGGACGCGGAGGATCCGCGACAGCACGGCACGCGGGTGGTCGAGGACGGCGCTGACGCCGAGGCGGAGGGGTGCGAGGCCTCGCGCAGCCAATGGCAGGGCTCCGTGCGTCGGCCTCCGTGGCGACCCGTGGTGACCCGGCTGTCTGCGTGAGACCCGTGGCTTTGCGTCCTCTCCTCGCGAAGAGTTTGCCTTTGTCAGTGGGTGCCGACGGCCGCAGTGTGCAGAGCCGGGCGCCATGGAGCACGGACCGTCACGGCCGGGTGACATGTCTGTTGCCTCTTTTCGACGCCTCGAGGCATCCGCACGATGTCCGTCGACGGGACGTGACGGTGTGAGTCAGCCCCCCAGCAGCGCCGTGTAGAGCCGCTCGTGCGCCGCGGCGGTGGCGACGATGTCGAGGTTTCGCTCCGCGTGCCGCCGGCAGCCGGCGCGGGAGAGGTCGCCGGCCCGGCCGAGGGCCGCGGCCGCCGCATCGATGTCCCCCGGCTCGACGAGGAATCCGGAGCGCCCATCGTCGACCACCTCGGCGAGCCCTCCGGCGCGGTAGCCGACGACGGGCGTCCCGGCCGCCTGCGCCTCCGCCGCTGCGAGCCCGTACGGCTCGTCCCAGCGCGAGGGGACGAGCAGCGCGAGCGCCCGGGACAGCCTGCGCCAGAGGTCGCGACGGGGGACGGCCCCACAGAACCTCACCCCGGGATGGGCGCGCCAGCGCCGCCGGCAGCGCGCCGCGAAGGCGGCGTCGTAGGCGCCGCCGTAGACCTCGACGTCGAGCCCGTTCCGCAGCGCGATGGCCACCGCGTCGTCGACGCCCTTCTCCGGGCTGAGGCGCCCGGCGAAGACGGCGACCTCGCCGGCGTCGCGCTCCCAGGCGATGTCGGCGACCGGGACGCCGTTGGCGAGCACCGCATCGATGGGGCACACACGCGTCCAGGCGCGGGCCTGGGCGGCCGAGACGCAGACCACCGCGGGCGGTCGCCGGGCGCTGCGCGCCTGCGCGAGGGCTGCGGCGATCGCCGGATCCGGGGGCAGGTGGAGGGTGTGGACGACGGCGCCGGCGCACCCCCCGGCATGGAGGATCGCCGCGGCGTCGAAGGCGTGGGTGTGGAGGATCGCGTAGTCGCGGGCGCGGGCGACCTCGAGCGCCCGCCGGTGGGCGCGATCCGCGCCGGGGTCGGAGCGGGGGGAGGAGCTCCGGGGCATCGCGTCAATGCCCGGAGATCGGCGGGGGTCGTAGACCCCCGCGTAGAACCTGGCGGGGCTGACCTCGCAGGCGTCGACGCCGGAGTCGACGACCGTGATCCCGGGGACCGCGGAGCCCGCGGCGGCGATCACCTCGACGTCGTGGCCGCGACCGGCGAGCGCGGCGGCGAGGTCGCACACGAGCGCCTGGGCCCCACCGACCTGGGTGTCGGTCAGCGGCGCGATGAGCGGGGCGAGGAGCCCGATCCTCATGTTCTCTGTCTCCAGGCGAGGTCGCGCGGCGGGTTGACCCCGACCACCTCATAGGGCACCAGCGGCGAGCCCCGGCGCCGGATCTCCTCGACCGCCGCGGGATGGAAGACGCCGGCGAGCTCGAGCGCCTCGTCGAGCGACGCGAACTCCATCGCCATCTCACCGGCGAAGGACAGGTACCGGTAGCCGCGGTCGCGCAGCCAGTCGACGTGGTTCGGCCACACGATGACCACCAGCCCTCCCGGGGCGGCCACCCGCTCGAGCTCTGCGAGGCCGGCGTCGCCGCCGTGGGCGCGCTCGGGGGTGAACGCCGAGGCCGTCACCACGAGCTCCGCCGACCCCGACGGCGCGGGGATGCTGTCGACGAACCCACTGCGCACCGCGACGGTCGCGCCCCGGCCGTCGAGCCGCCGGCGGAGCAGCCGGCGCAGCCCCGCGGCGGGCTCGACGGCGAGGAGCGACTGGCAGCGCCCGGCGAGCTCGACGGTGAGCCGCCCGCTGCCCGCACCCACCTCGACGATGCGCTCGACCCGGGCGGGGAGCCAGTCGAGGATCGCCGGATGGAACCGCTCGGCCCGGGCCAGGCGGTCGTAGAGACGGGGCTCGAGCCGGTAGAGCAGCTGCCACCGGACCCCGGCGGGCAGCTCGCCGCCGCTCCCCTCGTCCCAGGCGCCGTCGGCGAGGAAGCGCTCTCGCTCCTTCGCGGTGAAGACCGCGCAGTCGGCGGGCCGGTAGCGGCCGGCCAGCGGCTCGACGCGGTGCTGTGCCCCGCGCACTGCCATGACACAGGGAGTCTAAGCTTGCGCGGCGTGGACTTCGAGCAACGCTCCTTCACCCGCCGCATCGTGTTCCGCCCCGGGGCCTGCGACGAGGTTCCCGTGGAGATCGAGGCGCTGGGTGCGCGCCGGCCGCTGGTGCTCGCCTCCGGGTCGCAGAGGGAGCGCGGCGCCGCGCTCACGGCGGCGCTGGGGCCGGAGGCGTCCCTCCTCGACGAGGTCCGCGAGCACGTCCCGCTCGAGCTCGCCGAGCGCGCCCGCGAGCTCGCCCGGCAGCGGGACGCCGGCGTCCTGGTGTGCATCGGCGGTGGCTCGGCGACCGGGCTCGCCAAGGCGATCGCGGTCACCCTCGACGTCCCCATCGTCGCGGTGCCGACGACGTACGCCGGCTCCGAGCTCACCCCGATGTACGGGATCACCGCCGGCGGCGAGAAGCGCACCGCGCGCGACCCGCGGGTGGTGCCCCGGGTCGTCGTCTACGACCCGCTGCTGACCCTGTCGATGCCCCCGCGCACGACCGGCGCGAGCGGGCTCAACGCCCTCGCCCACGCCGTCGGGGCTCTCTACACCCCGGGGGCGAGCCCGGTCGACCGCCCGCTGGCGCGAGAGGCTATCGCGACCCTCTGGAGCGCGATCCCCGCGGCCCACGACCGCCCCGGCGACCTCGAGGCGCGCTCGACCGCGCTCCTCGGAGCCCTGCTCGCCGGCCTCTCGGTCGCCGCGGCGGGGGGCTCGTACCACCACACCGTCTGCCACGTGCTCGGCGGCGCCTACGACCTGCCCCACGCCCTGACCCATGCGCTCGTGCTCCCCTGGAGCATCGCCCTCGCCGCCCGCCTCGAACCCGCCGCTCACGCCGAGCTCGGCCGCCTGCTCGGGACGTCGAGCCCGCAGCGGGCGGTCCACCGGCTCGCCACCGCGGTGACCGCTCCCTCCCGCCTCGCGGACGCCGGGCTCCCGGTCGAGCGGATCGACGAGGCCGCCGCCCGGGTGCTCGCCGCCTTCCCGCCGCGCTACGCGGTCGAGGCCGGCGACGTCCGCGCGCTCGTCGCGGGCGCGGTCACCGGGGCCGAGCCGGCCTGACGGGCGCGCCGCGGGAGGTGGAGCACCCAGCGGGCGCCGGGCGGGCCGTCGTCGAGCTCGAGCACGCCGCCGTGGAGCTCGGCGATCGCCGCGCAGAGCGAGAGCCCCAGGCCCGCGCCCCCGGTGTCGCGCCCCCGCGCGGAGTCCGCCCGGGTGAAGCGCTCGAAGACGCGCGGACGCAGCGCCGGGTCGATCCCCGGCCCGGAGTCCTCGACCGACAGCGTCCAGCCTCCGGGCTCGGCCTCGCCGGCGATCCCGATCACCCCCGCCCGCGGCGTGTACCGCGCGGCGTTGTCGAGGAGATTGTCGAGGAGGCGCCGGAGCATGCCGCCGTCGGCGACGAGGGTGCCGCCGTCCCTGGGGATGGAGACGCGCAGCTCGACGCCGCGCTCGTCGAGGGTCGGCCGCCAGCGCGCCGCCGTCTCCTCGAGCAGGTCGGTGACGTCGACCTCCTCGTGCTGGGGCTCGAGCACCCCGGCGTCGGCGCGGGCGAGGAGGAGGAGCTGGTCGGCCGTGCGGCTCAGCCGGTGGACCTCGGCGACGACGGTCTCGAGCACCCGCCGCGCGTCGGCCGGCTCGTCGTCCGCGCGCAGCGCGACCTCGACCTCGGTGCGCATGAGCGCGAGCGGGGCGCGCAGCTCGTGGGCGGCGTCGGCGGTGAACCGCTGCAGGCTCGCGAAGGCCGCCTCGAGGCGGGCGAGCATGCCGTTGAGCGTCGACGCGAGGTCGCCGAGCTCGTCCGGGGGGAGGTCGAGGTCGATGCGGCGGTGGAGGTCGTGCTCGCTGAGGTCCTGGGCGGTCTCGGCGATGATCCGCACCGGCCGGAGCACGCGCCCGGACAGCCAGTATCCGGAGACCGAGGCGACCCCGACCAGGGTGAGCACGGTGACGACGAGGAGCACCGCCACCGTCGCCCGCTGATCCTGGTACTCGACGAGCGAGCGCATCAGCACGAGCGTGGCGGGGCGCCCGGCGCCGCCGTCGACACGCTCGGCGAGGACGCGCTGCAGCGTCCCTCCGAGGGTGCGGGTCGCGAGCACCGGCCCGGTGCCCTGCACCTCGGCGACGAAGGGTCCCAGCTGGTCGAGCGGCGGGATCGTCCCCGAGTCGTCGAGCACCCGGCCGCCGTCGTCGAGGAGGACGGCGCTGATCGTGATGCCGACCGGGTTCTCGTCGGGGAGACCGCTGGTCGCGAAGCGCTCGGGTGGGGACTGCGGGATGGTGGCGCGCAGCAGTCGCTCCTGCGCCTGGAGGCTGCCGTCGATGGTTCCGAGCTCGGCGCGCGAGAAGGCCACCCAGAAGATCGATGCCCCGGCGATGGCGACGACGGCGAAGACCGCGGCGTAGGCGGCGGTCAGCCGGACCCGGGTGCGGCGGAGGAGACGGCGGAGAGTCGCTGCGGCTCGAAGCGGTAGCCCCCACCCCCACCGCGCACGGTCGCGAACGGGTTGGGAAGCCCGGCCGCCCCCAGCTTGCGGCGGATCCTCCCGATGTACACCTCCACCAGGTTCGACCCGCTCACGTAGTCGTAGTTCCACACGTGCTCCTCGATCTGCTCGGTGGTGATGAGCTGGTCGGGGTGGTGCATCAGGTACTCGAGGATCCCGAGCTCCTTCATTGTGAGCGCGATCGGGGTTCCCCGGACGCTCGCGCGGCGGGCCGCCATGTCGACCTCGAGGTCGCCGGCGCGCAGCGTGGCGCTCCGGTCGTCGAGGTGACGGCGGGTGAGCGCCCGCATCCGGGCGAGGAGCTCGCTGAAGGCGAACGGCTTGACGAGGTAGTCGTCGGCGCCGGCGTTCAGCCCCTGGACCCGGTCGCTCACCGCGTCGAGGGCGGTGAGCATGAGCACCGGGGTTCGGATCCGCCGGTTGCGGAGCTCGGTGCAGACGGCGAAGCCGTCGCCCTCCCCGGGGAGCATGACGTCGAGCACGATCACGTCGAAGGACGTGCCGGCCGCGGCGGCGATCGCCTCCTCGCCGTCCTCGACGAGGTCGACCGAGAAGCCCTCGCGGAGCAGGCCGCGGCGGAGCGCGGCGGCGAGCCGCCGGTCGTCCTCGACGATGAGCACGCGCATGGGGGCAGTCTCGACGCCTTCGATGAACTCTCGCTGAACGGTGCGCTCGGCATTGGGGATTGTAAATCCGATGCCCGAATCGCTGCATTCAGCGTGGTGTCATCGAAATGTCGTAGGCGAGGCCGAAATTGGCGTGGCAGCGCAAGATCCCCGCCGCGATCGCGATGTACAAGCAAGGGCCGCGACTGTGCACAGCCATTGAGCGCCATGCGGCTGGACCGGATAGGAAGGACTTGTGATGAGGCGAAGCGTCTCCCGGATCATCATGGCCGCCGTCACCGTCGTGACCGGCCTCGCGTTCCTGCTGCTCGCGGCGGGAACCGACCATGCGCCCGCGAGCGCCGCGGTCAGCCCGGGTCTCACCGACGCCCCGTTCCAGGTGGTGGTGCAGACCATGGACTCGTGCAAGAGCGGCCTGGCCGGCGCGGTGTACACCCTGAGCAACACCCAGGGCTACTCGCAGACGGTGGGAGTGCAGGGCGCGTCGTCGCCGGGCGGCATCGGCGCCAGCGCGACCTGCCCGCTCCAGCAGGGCAACTGCCGGACGACCACCAAGGGATGTCTGGCGTTCAGCAACGTCCCCGCCGGCGACTACCGGCTGCGCCAGACCGCGACCCCCTCGGGCAACCCGAGCAACCCCGCCGGCTACGCGTCGTGCGAGGGTGGAAGCGCGTGCCAGTGGCAGCAGGCGGACGTCACCGTCACCTGGGACGGAAGCGTCGGCGCCCTCGTCACGAACGTGTACCCGAACGGCAAGTCGGTCACGTGGCCCAGCATCCCCGGCCACGCCAGGTACTACGCCGCCACCGCCGCCGACCCGATCGTCTTCCACGACTTCGGCCTCGCACCGCCTGCCCCCGTCCCCGCACCGGGCGCGCCGGTGACCGGCAACCGTCAGTGCGACAACGACTCCGATGCCGACGACTGGTCGACGGGGACCCCGAGCAGCGAGTGCCAGTTCCCCGAGTCGCAGGAGTCGAGCGTCTGCCCGGGCTCGCCGTCGCCGCACTTCCCGTGGAACTGCCTGAGCGGGCCGAGCTCCGTGCAGCACCTCACCGTCCTCTCCCGCAACGACGCGTTCATCGCCGACCTCTACCACGACGTCCTCGGCCGCACCAGGGCGCCGTCGAACACCGAGCTCCAGTACTGGGTGGGACGGCTGCTCGGCGGCATGAGCCGCGCCGACATCGCCGCTGCGTTCGTCGCCTCCGACGAGGCGCACGGCTTCCTCGTCGACAACGACTACCAGGTGATGCTCGGCCGTCCCGCGGATCCCGCCGGCCGCGCCTACTGGACGCAGCAGCTCGACAACCGCGTGTTCAACGAGTCGATCCTCGGCCTCTTCGGCGGCTCGCCCGAGTACTACGCGGCGCCGAGGAAGGGCAACGGCAACGACGCCACGTTCGTCACCTCGCTCTACCGGGACCTGCTCGGACGCAGCCCGCAGCCCGGCGAGGTCGCGTACTGGACCGGCAGGATCGCGGCCGGCACCCCGCGGTCGAGCATGGGATACAACATCGCGTACTCGCACGAGTACCACCTGCGCCTGGTGAACAGCTGGTATCCGAAGTACCTCGGCCGCGCGGCGGATCCCGCCGGCGCCGAGTACTGGGCGGAGTACCTCGACGCCGGCAACCGTGACGACGCCGGGATCATCAGCATCCTCGCCCTCGACGAGTACTTCCAGAAGAAGCCTGCCTTCTAGCCGACCGTGCCCAGCGTGACGACGGGGCCGGCCGGTCGGCCGGCCCCTCGTCATCGACGATCAGCCCGGGACGACACCGACGAACGAGCCGGGGAAGCCCATGTCGACGGTCCTCCCCGGAGCGTTCAGCACCACGTAGGCGAGCTCATCCCCACGGGTCGTGCCGATGAGCGTCCCGGTGTCGAGCCATCCGGTGGGGGTGAACCCTGGAGCGAGCGCCACGACGCCGCCGTCGAGCGACTGCACCGCCGAGCGGCCCCCGCCGAGGCTGTAGGCGAGGCGGGTGGCGTCCGGGGAGAGCCGCGGCCCGGGCCCCGTGCCGGTGAAGCGGTGGAGGACCGAGCCGTCGGGGCGGAGCACGAGGGTGATGGCGTCCCGCGGGTCGTGGCAGATCAATGTCCCGTCGCCCTCGACGAAGGAGGCGCCGCACCCGGGCCCACCCAATGGCCGGCCGGCGTCGCCGCGGGCGTCGAGCTGGGCGGGATGGCCCTGCCACAGCCCGGTGCCGTCGTCCTGCACCTCGGCGGTCACCCCGTCGGCGAGTGCCACCGGACCGGTCGTGTCCCACCCGGCGACCTGGAGCGCCCGGGGTGCGGTGCCGCCTTCGAGGACGGGGACCTCGATGCTCCGCACCGTCGTGGTCGGGCCCGCGGCCTTCGCCGTCTCGACGTCGACGTGCCAGGGCGCGACGGTGAGGACGGTCGCGACGAACCGCAGGCCGTCGGGGCTCACGGCGAAGGCCAGTGCCTGGCCGTCGGAGATCGGGAAGGTCGCCACCGTGCGCGGGTCGCCTCCCCCGACGGCGAGGCGGCGGATCACCCCGGCGCCGTCGGCGTAGTAGACGGCGCCGGCCGCCACCCTCGCCTCGGGCTGGAGCACGGCCCGCAGGCCGCCGGGGGTGGGGACGGCGCGCGGGACGAGCGCCGCCGCCGCGCGGGCCCGGCCATCGAGCCCGACGATGGCCACCCGATTCGGGGACTGCGCCCCGCCCCTGCGCTCGAGCACGGCGACGAGGGCGGCAGGATCGTGGGTCGGGCCGGCCGCCGGCGCCGCTCGGGCGGTCGCGATCGCGGTGGCGACGCCGACCGCCACCGGGGCGGCCTGGCCGCCACAGCCGCAGAGCAGGGCGGCGCAGAGGACTGCGAGGAGGCGCCCGGCGGAGCGGCCGGTCGGGTCCGGCTCAGCCATTCCCTTCGGGGATCACCGCACGACCTTATCGCGGCCGGCGCGCCTCCCGTCTCCGCGACGCGCCCACCTCGTTGACGGTTCGCAACGCCGCGTCGGGAAACGGCTTCACGCGTCGATCGAGACGATCGAGCCGATCATGGGGTTGACTGGAGGACGGTCCCGTCGTACGTTCACCGCCCTGCCTCGAGGAGGACCACCGGTGTTGTCGCGGGCGGCGGCCGCGTCGTCCTGTTCCGCGTACGCCCTCACGCCTCTCGGGACGGGCATGCCGGAAGAGCGGCGGCGGTGGCCGCCCAGGGATGGGAAAGAGACCTCGAGGTGACCCTCTACAGCTCCGACGACCGGCCCGTGCGGACGCCCACCGGTAGGCCGCAGCAGGACCTCGTCGGCCGCGGGACCAACGGGCGCCCGCGCGCCGCCGTCCCCGCGACACCGGCGCCCCCCCAGGCGGTGGAGGAGGGGACACCCGAGCGGACAGACGCGGCGCCGGTGGACTCCCGGCCGGTCGCCGCACCACCCCCGCCGCCCGCGGAGGCTCCGCCGGTCGAGCTCGCGGCGGCCCCGGCGCTCGACCCCGACGCCGAGCCCGAGGTCGACGCCGAGGGGACCGCCGACGCCTTCGCGGCCCGCGCCGCGCCCGCGCCCCCGGCTCCGGACCCGGCGGTGCTCGAGCCGCCCCGGGTGCCGCGGGCGGCGGTCGACTTCGCCTCGGAGAGCTTCCTCAAGCCCGCGGCGATGCCGCCGGCGGCGGGCTGGCGCCGGGTGGTCTGGCAGGCGACCGGTCACCGCTACACCCCGCCGCTCTCGCGGATGGAGCAGCGCCGCCAGGACGTGACCCTGCGGGCGCGCGCGCCGGTCAGCACCCCGACGGTCATCGCCAGCGCCGCCGGCAAGGGCGGGGTGGGCAAGACCACCGTCGCCCTCGGCGCATCGGTCGCCGCCGCCCTGGTGCGCGCCGACCGGCTCGCGATCATCGACGCCAACCCGGACGCCGGCTCGCTCGCGGGTCGGGTCGCGCTGCAGCCGCCGACCGCGACGCTCTCCGACCTCCTCGCCAACGCAGGGTCGATCACCCGCGCCGCCGAGGTGTGGCGTTACCTCATCCAGCACCCCTCGCGCCTCGACGTGCTCGCCGCGCCGCTCGACCCGGCGGTGACCCGGCAGCTCGGCGAGGCCGAGTACGGCCGCGCTCTCGAGCTGCTGACGCGCTTCTACAGCATCATCTACGCCGACCTCGGCACCGCCCTGCTCGCCCCGGCCACCTCGTACTTCCTGCGCCGGCGCGCCGACCAGGTGATCCTGGTCACCGCTCCCAGCCTCGACGCCGGCCGGATCGCCGGGTTCACCCTCGACCACCTCGTCGTGGCCCGCGGCGCCGACTGGTGCCGCCGCCACGTGATCGTCGTGGTCAACGCCGTCCGGCACGACACCCTCGTCGACGTGCGCCGGCTCGAGGACTTCTTCCGGCCGCACGTGCGCGCCACCTGTCGCGTCGCCTGGGACCGTCACCTCGCCGCAGGCGGCGCGCTGCAATGGGACCTGCTCGAGCACAGGACACGCGACTGCTACCTGGAGCTGGCGGCCCTCATCGCGGACGGCTTCGCGGAGCGCCGTCCGGTTCTAGAAGGAGCGGAGCGATGATCCTCCTCGGCGACGTCACCAAGGTCGACGTCAACCCCACCTGGGACGGCTTCCCCGAGCCGGTGCGCAACGCCATCAACCACGTCGGCGGCAACCTCGCCGCCCTCGTCATCCTCGCCGCCGGCGTCGCCCTCGCCGCCGGGGTGCTGATGACCCTCGTCGGCAGCGCGAGCCACAACGTGATGGTCGCCCAGCGCGGCAAGGCGACCACCTTCATGGCCGTCGTGTCGGGCGCCCTGCTCTACGCGGCCGCGGCGGTCGCCAACTCCCTGACCGGGCTGTTCGGGCACTGATGGGCCAGTCCCGGACCACGCGGCGCCATCTCGCGGCCGTGGTCCTCGTCGCCCTGCTCACCGCGCTCGTCGCGGTCCTGGCGACGCCCGCGCGCACGGCGCGCGCCGACAACATCACCTGCACCTGGGGCTGGCCGACGACGCACTGCACGGTCACCCAGGGAGACCCCGGCCCCTCGGCGAACCCGGCCCCCGGCACCGCACCGAAGCGGCCCGGGCTGCTCCACCGCCTCCTCCACCCCGCGCCCCCGGTGCCGCTCTCCCCGCAGGCGGTCCCGCCGCCGCCGATGGCGGTGCCGGCTCCGGGCATGGCTCCCGCCGCCGCGCCCCAGACGGTGCCCCCGGCGACGGGGTCGTCCCCGAGCCTGACCCATCGCGCCGTCGGTTACGTCGCCCACGGCGCCCTCGACCACGTGCAGAGCTTCCTCGTCGACGGCGTGGTGACCGCGCTCGGCTGGCTGCGGCAGTCGCTGCTATCGCCGAGCCTCGAGCCGAACTGGCACGTCGTGAACCCCGCCTACAGCGAGATGACCGCGCTCGCGCTCGGACTGGTGATCGCCTTCGTCGCGCTCGCGCTCCTCGAGCACATGGCGGGCGGCATCCGCGGCGCCGGCCCCGCGGTGCTGAGCCGGCTGATCGCCGCGGTCATGGTCTCGCTCGCCGGTCTGCCGCTGGTGGCCTGGTTCGTCCAGGGCATCGACGCCATCGCCTCGATGTGGACCTCGAGCATGGGGAACGCGACCACCCAGGTGCTCGACCGGCTCACCGGCATGCTCCAGGCCCACTCCGGCAGTGGCGTCCCCGAGGCCGCGGCAATCGCCGTCCTCGCCCTCTTCGCGCTCATCACCACCCTGCTCGTCGTCGCCTGGCTGGTGTTGCGGCTCGTGCTCGTCCAGGCGCTCGTCGTGTTTCTGCCACTCGTGGCCGTGATGGCCATCTACCCGCGCACCGCCGGCGCCGCGAAGCGGATGGGTGAGTACCTGGCCTCGCTGATCCTCACCAAGCTCGCGATGGTGATCTTCCTCTCGGTCGGGTTCCAGATCCTCGCCTTCGGACTCGAGGGCGTCCCCGACTGGCTGGCGATCACCTCGGCGACGGTGCTCCTCGGGATGGTCGCCTTCACCCCGTGGGCGCTGCTCCGCGGCATCCACCTCGCCGAGATGGAGACCCTCGGGTTCGTCCGCCGCCGCAGCGCCGGCGCGCCCGCGCTCGACACCGTCGGCGCCGCCGGGGAGGCGGCCGCGGGCAGCGTCGCCTGGGGCATCGCCCAGATGCACCGGCGCGACGCCGAGGACGGCGGGCGGCCGCGCACCCCGCCGCTGACGAAGCCCGCCACCTACCGTCCGCAGCCCGAGCGCAACCGCCCGCC
>DATKEY010000358.1:0-2489 GCA_035544475.1 Candidatus Dormiibacterota bacterium
TGGCCGCGGCGCGCGCCGCCCACGCCGACGACAAGACCGTGGCCCGGGGAGTGCTCACCCTGCTCCTCGCCTCGCCCGACTACAACCTGCGGTGACGACGATGCAGATCACCCGACGCCACTTCCTCCGCCTCGGCGGGACGCTGGGAGCCGCGACCGTGATCGCACCGGCGTGGCTGCAGGCGACCGAGCTGCAGGCCGCCGCCGCCGGCCAGACGCCGGGGACCGGCCGCAAGCTCGTGGTCGTGCTCCTCGCCGGCGGGAACGACGGCCTCAACACCGTCATCCCCTTCGGGAGCGGGGACTACTACGCGAAGCGCCCGATCATCAACATCCCGCAGGCGAAGGTCCTGCCGCTGCCGGGGGCTCCGGGCCTCGGCCTCCATCCGAGCCTCGCGAAGCTCCAGTCGCTGTACACGCAGGGCCGGGTCGCCATCGTCCAGGGAGTGGGCTACGACAAGCCCGACCTCTCCCACTTCGGGTCCATGGACATCTGGCAGTCCGGCGTCCCCACCACCCGACAGGCATCGGGGTGGCTGGGTCGCTACCTCGACCACACTCCGGGCCGCGGTGGAGCACTGCGTGCGGTGAGCATCGGCAACAGCCTGCCCAAGCTCCTCACCGGCGAGACGACCGCCGGCATCGCCATCTCGTCCCTCGGCGGCTTCCACTTCGCCGACGGCGCCGACACTCCAGGCAGCGAGCCGGCGCGGCTGCACCAGGGATATCTCGACTGCTGCTCCGGGGTCACCGGCGACCCCGCGACCGACGCGCTGCTCAACGGCGGCCGCACGACCGTCGGCGCGGTGCGCTCGATCGCGGCGCTCGCCAGGGCGAACAGCCCGAGCACCGCGACCCTCGCCGACCAGGTGGCCACCGCGATGACGCTGCTCACCTCGAACCTCGGGGTCGAGATCGTCATGGTGACCCTGGGGAGCTTCGACGACCACGCCGCCGAGAACCCGAACCACGACAGGCTGCTCGGCCTCGTCGACACCGCGATCGCCCGGTTCCACGACATGGCGGTCGCGACCGGGAGCCCCGAGAACTACCTGCTCATGACGTTCTCGGAGTTCGGCCGCCGGGTGAACGAGGACGGCAGTGGCGGCACCGACCACGGCACCGCGGCGCCGATGTTCCTCGTCGGTGACGGGCTCGCCGGCGGGCTCTACGGCGCTCAGCCGTCGCTCTCCGCGCTCGACCCCAACGGCAACATGGTGCGCACCGTCGAGATGCGCGAGGTGTTCGGCACCGTGCTCGAGGGCTGGCTCGCCGCGCCGTCGGCGGCGCAGATCCTGAGCTACGGACCGGGCGACGGCATCCACCCGGTGCACTTCCTGCGCACCGCGACCTCGGCGGCGGCGCCGGCCCACCCGGCGATCGCCTATTGAGGACGGTCTAGGCGGGCACCGCGTCGATGATGCGGTCGTGGGAGCCGTCGGGGTAGGCGGTCTCGCACGTCTGGAACTGGGCGACGACGTCGCTGTTCGCGAGCGGCGGCACGCCGTCGGCGCGCAGCCAGTTGTCGCGCACGGAGACGATGCGCAGCCGGTGGGCGGCGCCCTCGTTGTCGTAGTACGTGATGGTGTCGCCGACACCGAGGCCGAGCAGCGGGGTGAAGACGCCCGCGTTGTGGCCGACGAAGTAGGTGCGGCCGGTCACGCAGGTGTCGATCGCCGCCTCGGCGTGGGTCAGCTCGGTGGCGCCGGCGCAGTCGCTGTAGGTGGTGACCCCGGTGTCGAGGCTGCCGTCGGAGCTGACGAGCTGGTTGTGCGGACCGTTGGGGTTGGCGAGCGCGGAGACGGTGCCGGTCACCGCGGAGACGGCGCCGGCGACGGCCGGGCTCGAGCTGGCGGTCGCGCTCGCGACCGGGGCGGGGGTCCCCGAGGTGCCCGCTGCGGCGACCTTCGTGCCGGTGCCGGCGCCGGTGATCCAGAGGGTCGCGGCGGCGACCGCGGCGACGGCTGCGGCGCCGGCGAGGAGGGGAGAGCGGCCGCGGCGGCGCGACGGCTGAGGCTCGTTCGCGGTCGGCGCCTGCGCGCTCGTCACCGGGGCCATGACAGCGTCCCTCCTTGCTGTCGGCCCCTGCCTGTCACTTCGTTGGCAGCCCGGCGATCTCTACGAGACCCGTGGCTTTGCGTCCCCTCCTCGCGGAAGGTTTGCCGTTTCTGAAGCCGACACCGGCACCGTACCCGGGCCTGGCGGCGAGATCACGGCGGATTGCGGCCCTGTGACCGGGGATTCACCCCTGTCGCCGCTTGTGAACAAGTCTTTACGTTGCGGGACCCACCTTGTACCGACCGTCCCGGCAACGTGACCTGCAGCTGATTGAACGTGAGGGGGGCGGCGGACGCCGCCTCCCTCAGTACTCGTTCAGGTAGTCGGCGTTCTCCGCGAAGCGCAGCGGCTCGAAGCCGAACTGGCTCACCACTGCGTCGGGACTGGTGACGTTCGCCTTCTCGAGGAGCCGCAGCTGTCCGGGGGTGACCG
>DATKEY010000359.1:0-7162 GCA_035544475.1 Candidatus Dormiibacterota bacterium
GTGGGCGGCCTGCTGATCAGCTTCATCATCTTCTGGATCCTGCCCCACGCCCAGGAGTGGTCGACGACCCTGGGGAACACCACCGGCTTCACCGCCCTGAGCACCGTCGACTACAGCAAGTACGTCTACATCGTCTACGGCATCATCCTCGTCGGCATCATGCTGCTCCGCCCCGCGGGGCTCATTCCCAGCCGGGCGCGCAAGGTCGAGCTGCAGGCCGGTGGCGAGTCCGAGTCGCTCGCCGCGGTGAGGGGGAAGGCATGACCGACGTCCTGCTCGAGGTCGAGGACGTGGTCAAGCGCTTCGGCGGCCTCTACGCGGTGAACGGCGTCTCCTTCGTGGTCGAGCGACAGGCGATCGTCTCCATGATCGGCCCCAACGGCGCGGGCAAGACGACCGCCTTCAACTGCATCACCGGGCTCTACCCCGTCGACGGCGGTGACATCCGCTTCGCCGGCTCGAGCATCGTCGGCCTCCCCCCCCACCGGATCGCCCGGCTGGGGATCACGCGCACCTTCCAGAACATCCGCCTCTTCGCCTACATGACCGCGGTCGACAACGTCATGGTCGGCGAGCACAGCCGGATGCGCGCCGGGGTGTGGGACGCGATGCTGCGCACCCCCCGGGCGCGCCGTGAGGAGCGGGCGGTCGAGGCGCGGGCGCTGGCGACGCTGCGACGGCTCGGGCTGGAGAGCTACGCCGACGTGTACGCGCGCAACCTCCCCTACGGCCTGCAGCGCCGGCTCGAGATCGCCCGCGCGCTCGCCAGCGGGCCCAGCCTGCTGCTCCTCGACGAGCCCGCCGCGGGGCTCAATTCCCACGAGAAGGTCGAGCTCATGGGGGTGATCTCCCAGTTGCGCGACGACGGGCTGACGATCTTCCTCATCGAGCACGACATGCGGGTCGTGATGGAGGTGAGCGACCGCATCGTCGTCCTCGACCACGGCGAGCGCATCGCCGAGGGGGTGCCCGCCGAGGTGCGGAAGGACCCGCGGGTCATCGAGGCCTACCTCGGCAGCGGCGCCGCCGAGCGAATGCGCACCGCATGACCGACACCGTCCCCGTCCCCGCGGACACGACGCCGGAGCCGCCGCCGCAGGCGCCGGTGCTCGAGCTGCGCGACGTCGACGTCCTCTACGGCCGGGTGCGGGCGCTGCACGGGGTGTCCCTCCACGTCAACGGCGGCGAGGTGGTCGCGCTCATCGGCAGCAACGGCGCCGGGAAGACGACGACGCTGCGCGCCATCAGCGGGCTGGTGCGCCCGGCGAGCGGCGCGGTGCTTCTCGACGGACAGCCGATCCACACCCTCGGCGCCGAGGTCATCGCCCGCCGTGGGGTGGCCCACGCCCCCGAGGGGCGCCGCCTCTTCAGCCGCATGACCGTGCGCGAGAACCTGGAGATGGGCGCCTTCTCGCGTCGCGACGGCGCCGAGCTGCGCGCCGACTACGAGCGCGTCTACGACCTCTTCCCCCGGCTGCGCGAGCGCAGCGGCCAGCTCGCCGGCAGCCTCAGCGGCGGCGAGCAGCAGATGGTCGCGATCGGCCGGGCGCTGATGGCACGTCCGCGGGTGCTGCTCCTCGACGAGCCCTCGCTGGGGCTCGCGCCGATCCTCGTCGACGCCATCTTCGAGGTGGTGCGCGAGATCAACTCCCACGGCACCACGATCCTGCTCATCGAGCAGAACGCGCTCCTCGCCCTCGACATCGCCCGGCGCGCCTACGTCCTCGAGACCGGGAGCATCGCACTCAGCGGATTCGCGGCCGAGCTGCGCGAGTCCGAGGCGGTGCAGCGCGCCTACCTGGGGATGTGAGCGCCGGCCCGGCACCGGGCGGCCGGCGTCCCCGCCTCCGGGCGGCACCGGCAGAGGGCGTGGGGGACCACCGGCGGCTGCGCGCGCTGGCACCGGCGACGAGCGCGTGGGTGCTCGTCGACCCCGCCGACCCGGTCGCGGCGGCGCCGCTCGCGGCGCTGCTGGTCGCGATGCTCCTCCGACTCGCCCCCGGCGAGGGGGCCTGGACGGCCCGACTCGACGGCCCCGCCGACCAGCTCCGCTACCTCCTCGAGCTGGCCGCGGCGGAGGGGATCGAGGCGCGAGCCGTGGCCGGCGGCGGCCGGGGGGCGGAGCTGACCGTCGCCGCCGGCCATCCCCTCGCCGCCACCCTGCTCGGGACCCCCGAGGCCGCGGGCTGCACGGTAGTGGTCCTCGCCGGGGACGGGCCGGCGGTCGCGGTCGCCGGTGGCCGCCGGGGCCGCTGGGCGCTGCTCGGCTCCGGCGGCGATCCCGCCCCCGCGCTCGCCGTCGCCGCCGCCGCCGGCGCCGCGGTCGAGCCCGAGGCGAGGCCCCTCCCCCAGCCCCCCGCCCGTCCCCGGCTCCTCCCCGCCGCCACCGTCGTGCTGCTCGCCGCGGCGGCGGCGTGGGCCGCGGCGCCTCCGCTGAGCGGCCCCGACCCGCGCCTGCGGATCGGGCCGGCGCCCCCGGCCGGCGAGCAGCTCGCGGCCGCGGTCGACGGCCGCACCGGCGAGCTCGTCCTCTTCGGCGGCATCGCCATCAGCACGCCGGACGCCGACCTCGGCGCCACCTGGACCCGGGACGCGGGCAGCTGGCGGCTGCGCCGGCCACCGCTCTCGCCGCCGGCGCGTTTCGGGGCGGTGATGGCCGACGATCCCGCGCTCGGACGGGTGATCCTCTTCGGCGGCCTCCGGCGCATCCCTGCGGCCGAGGCCGTGGAGGACACCTGGGCCTGGGACGGCGAGTCCTGGCGCCGCGTCGCCACCACCCGTGCGCCCCCGCCCGGCGCCGCCGCCCGCGGCCTCGCCTACGACGCTGCGGCGCGCACCCTGGTGCTCGTCACCGAGGGTCCCGACGCGGCCCGGACCTGGACCTGGGACGGCGCCGGCTGGGCCCGGCATCCGGGGATCGCCACCCCGGAGATGCGCTGGATGGCGGCCGCCCCCGACGGCGCGGTGATCGCGGTCGGACCTCCCGACGCGGTCAACCGCGGCGCCACCTGGCGCTGGGACGGAGCCCGCTGGCAACGGCTCGCCCCTGGGACAGAGGTGCGGGTCGAGCCGCTGAGCGCGCTGCTCGCCTACGACCCCACGACCCGGCGGACGCTGCTCGTCGAGGTGGAGTTCGAGGGCGCCGAGGGGGCTGAGGCGGGCGGCACCTGGAGCTGGGACGGCGTCACCTGGACCGAGCACCACTCGGTCCCCGCGGTCGTCGGGGCCTTCGGGGTGACCGAGCCGGTCGTCGCCGCCGAGCGCCCCCTCACCCTCCTCGGCGGGCCCCAGGACAGCGGCGCCTACCGCGACTCCTGGACCTGGGACGGCTCCGCCTGGCGGCGGAGCTGAGCTACATCGTGCGCAGCTTGAGATAGCGCCGCATGTCGGGCAGCGCCGTCGCCACGGCGACCCCCGCGGTCAGGAGACCCAGAGCCACGAGCAGCTTCATCAGCATGAGGAGACCCTCCACATCGCCCAGCGGGATACGAGTGTACAGCCGGGGTCTCGCCACCACCCGCCGGGGACGGCGGCGGCTCAGGCGACGAGCGCCTTCGCGTACTCCTCGCGGAACCGCCCGCGAGCGCGGAACAGCAGGGTCTCGATCGCCGAGCAGGACACCCCGAGGCGCTCGGCGATCGACCGGTAGTCGAGCCCCTCGATCTCGCGCAGCACGAGCACCTGGCGGTGCCGCGGGTTGAGCCGGTCGAGGACCTGGACGACGAAGCGGGCCTCCTCGCGCTGCTCGACGTGCTGCTCGGTGTCGACGACGGCGGCGGTTCCGGCGGCCGGCTTGATGTGGACCATGTCGTCGATCGACTGCGCCGGCTGGCGGCGAAGGGCGCGGATGTGGTCGATCGCGAGGTTGGTCCCGATGCGCAGCACCCAGGCGCGGAACTTGAGGTCCCCCTCGCTGCCGATGCGCTGGGCGGCGCGGAGGAAGGTCTCCTGGGCGAGCTCCTCGGCCACCGCCTCGTTCCCACAGAGCCGGGTGAGGCGCCGCACGACCAGCGGACGGTGGCGGCGGTAGAGCTCCTCGAACGCGCCGACCATGCCCTGGCGGAAGGCGTCGACCAGACCCTGGTCGTCGAGCTCGGTGAGTGTGTCGGAGACCACTTTGGGGCGTTTCCTTCTCTTGGGGGGTACCGCAAGAAATCGTGCGGTCCACCCCGTGAAGGCCCCGACGCCTCCCGGTAAAGACTTGTTCACGCCCGGTCGCGAACCTGCGGGGGCGTCCCCCCGCATCCCCCGACCGGCGCGAGCTATCTCCCGGCCGCGGCGACCCCGAAGGCGAGCCCGGCGGCGACGATGAAGGCGCCGTACTCGAGCAGCGGCCCGCGCCCCAGACGGCCCGCCGAGAGCCCCCCGAGGAGCCCGCGCAGCCCGTACCAGAGGAGCAGGAGGGACATCGCGATCGCCGCCTGGCCGAAGAGCCCCCCCGCCGCGGCGGCGGTGAGCGCCGTCGCCGCGCCCGCGGCGAGCGCCGCGAGCGCGGTCCGCCGCCAGGGCACCCCGTCGGCGCGCACCGCGTCGTAGGCGCCGGCGGTCGTCCCCAGCAGCACGACCGCCCCCCTCACCCACCACGACAGCCCCGGAGCGGCCCCGGCGAGCACGGCGGGCACGCAGACGAGCACCGCGGTGACCTCGCGCACCTGGCGGAGCAGCGGGGTCTCCTGCCCGGCCGCGCGCAGCGCAGCGAGGTGAGGGGCGGTCACGATCACCCCGGTGGCGATGAGCACCGCGAGCGCATCGATGCGCACGTCGCTGCTCCCCGCCAGCGCGACCGCGAGCGAGATCACCGCGGCGACGGGGAGGATGAAGCTGTCGGGCCCCGGACGGGTCTCCTCCGGGCAGAGCACCAGGTCGTAGTGGATGATCGCGAGCGCGGTGAGGACGGCGAGCACCACGTCGAGGACGATGCTCAGCACCCAGCCGGTGGCCTGGGGCCGGACGAGCACGGCGGTGACCGCCACACCTCCGCCGACCGCTCCGTGGAAGACGGGCGCGGGCACCCGCGCGACGGCGACGGCGCGGATCTCGCGCACGATGCCGAGCGCGCGACGCGCCTCGTCCGCGTAGAAGGCGTGGCCGGTGCGGCGGGGGCCGGGCGGCTCGGCGTCGAGGGGCTCGGCGTCGTCCGCCGCGGCGCGCGTCACCGGCTCGCCGCCGAGCTCGACGTCGGTGTCCGCCACCGGTCCGCGGAGCTCCGCGGAGGCCCGTGCGAAGGCGCTCGACCGGGGGCGCGGGCTCACGCCTCGCTGGTGCCCGCCCGGCCGTAGTCGTCGGAGAGCCGCACGACGTCGTCGATCTCGGGCGACGAGACCTCGACGAGGTCGACGTCGCTCACCGCCCGGAAACGGTGGCGCCGCCCGGGACGGACGCGAGCGCTCATCCCCTCGCCCAGCCGGTGGACGAGCAGCTCGCCCTCGTCGTCCTCGAGGACGAGATCGAGCTCTCCGCGGAGGACGAGGATCGACTCGTCCTTCTGCACGTGGTACTGGAGGCTGAGCTGCTGCCCGGCGTCGACGTGGATGATCTTGCCGAGGTAGCGGTCGGTGACCGCCCAGCGCAGCTCGTATCCCCAGGGCTTGTCGATCCGCCCGGTCCCCGAGGCGTTCACCGGGCTCGACGCCGTCCGGTCGCTCAATGCGCCGCCCCAGCCGCCGGTGCGGTGACTCCGAGGAATCCCTCGAGCGCGGCGAGGAGCTGCTGCACCCGCTCCGGGCTCGGAGCCTCGCTGTAGACGCGGATCAGCGGCTCGGTGCCGCTGAAGCGCACCAGCGCCCAGGAGCCGTCGGCGAGGTAGAACTTGAAACCGTCGTCGGAGCGGGTGCGCACCACCTCCTCGCCGGCGAGCTCGCGTGGCGGGCTCTCGCCGACTCGCAGGTACATCGCCTGCTTGCGCTCCTGGTATCCCTCGCGCGGCATCGCGATGTCGTGGCGCGCGTACGCGTGCGGTCCTACGAGCTCCTCGAGGTGGGCGAGGATCCTCGACAACGGCATCCCGTAGTCGACGATCATGGCCGCCACCATCAGGCCGGCGAGGATGCCGTCGCGCTCGGGGAGGTGCCCGCGGAAGCCGAAGCCGCCGGACTCCTCGCCGCCGATGAGCGCGTCGGTCTCGGTCATCTTCGGCCCGATGTACTTGAAGCCCACCTGGAGCTCGTACACCGGCACGCCGAAGCGCTCGCCGAGCCGGTCGGCCATCCCCGTCGTCGTCAGCGAGCGCACCAGCGGTCCGCGCATCCCGCGCTTCTCGAGCAGGTACATGCTCAGCAGGCCCATCACCTGGAGCTGGTTGATGAAGACCCCCCGCTCGTCGACGATGCCGACTCGATCCGCATCGCCGTCGTTGGCGATCCCGAGGTCGTAGCCGCCACCGCGCATCCGCTCCATCGCCTCCGGCATCCACTGCTCGATCGGCTCCGGGTGCATCCCGCCGAAGCCAGGGTTGCGCTCGGCGTGGAGCTGGTCCACGCGCGTCGCGCCGCCGTCGAGCAGACGGGCGACGAAGCCCGCGCCGGCGCCGTACATCGCCTCGTGGAGGATGTGCAGCCCGGCGTCGCGCAGCCGCGGCAGGTCGATCATCCGCGTGACCTGGGCGGTGTACTCGGGCAGCGGGTCGACGTAGCGCACCCGCTGCGCGGCGAGCGCGTCCGCGAAGGGCATCGCGGTGACGCCCTCGGCCTGGGCCCGCGCGCTCAGCCGCTCGAGCTCGGCGACGACCTCGGGCGACGCCGAGCCACCGTAGTCGGGCTTGTACTTGAGCCCGTTGAACTCCGGAGGGTTGTGGCTCGCGGTGACGACCACGCCGCCGGCGGCGCCGCGCGAGACGACCGTCCAGGAGGACACCTGGGTGGGCGCCGGGCCGTCGAGGAGGAGCACCGACCGGCCGTTCGCGGCGAGGACCCGCGCCACCTCCTGGGCGAAGAGCTCGGCGCAGTAGCGGGTGTCGTGCCCCACAACCACGGGACGGGTGTCGCCGTCGAGGTACCAGGCGACCGCCTGCGCCACCGCCCGAACGTTCTCGTAGGTGAAATCGTCCGCGACCACGGCGCGCCAGCCGTCGGTGCCGAAACGGATTGGCGTCGCGGTCACGGCGGGGATTGTACCCGCCCGTCCTCGCACCCCCGGAGCCGCAACACCGACGCGACAGCGACGC
>DATKEY010000360.1:0-3378 GCA_035544475.1 Candidatus Dormiibacterota bacterium
TCCTCGGCGCCTACGGCTCCTGCCTCACCTCCGGCTTCGTCGCCCACGCCGCGCTGGCGGGGATCCGGCTCGAGGGCGTCGACGTCGAGATCGAGGGCGACCTCGACCTCCAGGGCTTCTTCGGGCTGCGCGATCCCGACGAGGTGTGGCCCGGGTGCACCGAGGTGCGGGCGACGGTGCGGCTGACCGCGCCCGACGCGAGCCGCGAGCAGCTCGAGCAGCTCACCGACCGGGTGATCCGCACCTCGCCGGTCGGGAACATGATCACCCGCTCCGTCGCGCTGAGGACCGAGCTCGGCTGACGTGCCGCCCCTCGACGCCAGCACCGTCGGCGCGTACCTGATCACGCGGGGTGTCGTGACCGGCGCCGGCAGGGTCGACGTCGAGCCGCTGTCGGGGGGCTTCATCAACAGCGTCTTCCGGGTGACGGCGGACGGCCGCGCGTACGTCGTCAAGCAGGCGCTCGCGGAGTCGTCACGCACGATCCTGCGCGCGGACATCCGGCGGTCGGAGATGGAGGCGCGGGCGATGTCGGCGATCCGCCGCTCCGTCGGCCCCGACTGCCCCATCCCCCAGATGCTCGTCCACGATTCCGCCGCCCACGTGACGGTGATGACCGCGGCGCCCCGCTCCGCGGTCCTGTACCAGGACGAGCTGATGGCGGGACGCTGCCATCCCGCCGCCGCCCGCGGCGTCGGCGCCTACGCGGCGCGACTCCACGAGAGCACCACCGGCGACCGGTCCCTGGCCCGGCGCTTCGCCACCAATCCGGGCTTCGCGTTGCGCGACCAGACGATCCGCAGCGTCGCCGCGACACTCCCGGACCTTCGGGACATCATCGACACGATCCTCGACCGCGACCGCGCGCACGCGTGTGCGCTCGTCGACTACGACATCACCCCGAAGAACATCCTCGTCCACGGCGAGGCGGTGACCAAGCTCGACTTCGAGTGCGCGAAGTGGGGTGATCCCGCCTTCGACGTCGGCCTAGCCCTTGCGCACTTCCTGCTCGTCGCCTTCAGCCGGCCGGAGCTGACCGCGGCGCTCGTCGACGAGGCGCGCGCGTGGTACACGGGGTACACCGACCACCGGGCGGCCGCGCCCGATCGCGGGTTCGTGCTCCGGGCGAAGGACTACCTCGCCGCGACGATGCTCGCGCGGAGCAACGGCGACCTGATCTTCGACTTCCTCGAGCCCCATCGCGCCGTCGTCGCCGCGGCCGCCCGCTGCCTGCTCGATGAGCCGCACGACCGCATCGAGTCGGTGCTCGAGCGGACGGCCGGGCTCATCCCCGCGGCCGCGGGCCTCGATCAGGGCTGATCGAGCGGGCCGAGCGGCTCACCCCAGCGGGCGCCGAAGTAGACGTCCTCGATGCGGGGCTTGGCCGGCCGGCCCGGCGGGCCGCCCACGGGATGGCCGAGGGCGAGCACCCCGAAGGGCAGCACCATCGCCTCCTCGGGCAGGCCCAGCGCCCCCGCGAGCATCGCCGGCCGGCAGGCGGTGACCGTCGCTCCGAGCCCCGCGTCGATGGCGACGAGCATCGCGGCGGCGAGACCCATCATCGCCTCGCCGGCGAGCGCGGTCGCGAGCGGGAACTCCGTCTGCGGGCCGTCGTTGGCGAGCTCGAGGAGCGATCCCGCCCGCTCCGGATCGAGCAGGCGTCGCTCGACGAGGTCGGCGATGTTGCGCCGGTAGTTCTCGGCCCACCAGCCGGGCTGCACCGTCCAGATGATCACCGCCGCGGCCTCGTCGACGTAGCTCTGGCGCAGCAGCGCCTCGAGGATCGCGGGCCAGGTGGCGGGGTCGCGGTCGCGGCGGCGCAGCACCACCGCCCGCCAGTCGTAGGTGTTGCCGGCGTGCGGCATCGTCAGCGGCGCCCGGAGCACGCGCTCGAGGACACCGGGGTCGATGTCGCGGTCGGGGTCGAACCTGCGGGTGCTCCGCCTGCTCTCGAGGAGGTCGCTCAGCGTTGCCATGGCGCCCTTCATAGCACGGGGCACGAGGCTCTCAGCGTCCCTTCAGCGACGGCTCAGGGCGCCCTCAGCGGGCCCTCCCACACTGGTCCACATCCCACGTTGGAACAGAGGGAGTCGAGGGCACGGAGATGGCGGCGAGGAGGAACGCGGACGCGGCGCAGACGGCGGGGTGCGGCGACAGGCTCGATGCCCAGCTCGCCGAGCTCATCGAGGCGGTGTGGGCGTGCGAGCGCGCGGCCCGCGTGGAAGAGCGGCTCGACGCGCTCGTCGCCGCGGCAACCCGGTACTCGCGGCCATGAGCGCCCTGCTCGTCATGCAGCTGACCCTGGCGCTGCTCTTCGCCTGGGCCCTGCTCAGCTCCGCGTCCGCCGGGCCGGATCGCCGCTGAGCCGACCGTTCGGTCAGCCGGCGCCCGCAGGGACCGGCGCCGCCGGCGTCGACGACAGGGCGAGCTCGCGGAGCTCCCGGTTGAAGCGGTCGGGATCCTCGAGGTACGGCGCGTGCCCGGCGTCGGGATAGAGCGACAGCCGCGCGTTCGGCAGGAGCGCGGCGTGCACCCGCGCGGTGGCGTCGACGAGGGCGATCGCGTCACGCTGGCCGTGGCTGACGAGGGCCGGCCGCTGCATCGAGCGGAGCACGTCGTCGTTCCAGAGCCGCCGGTGGGAGAGCGCGGCGCGCACGTGCGGGGGCACGAGCACGTTGTAGCCGAGGGTCTCCCAGAGCCGCTCCGGGGAGGGCTCGACGGCGGTCGACAGCCGGATCAGCGAGGCGAGCGCGCCGACCGCGGTCTCGACGTCGGTCGAGTGGAGTCCCGGCACGAGCCGGTGGAAGTCCTCGCTCAGGGTGCCGGTCGCCTCCGGGACGTTGAGCCGGGTCAGCGCGGACACCATGTTGTAGCCGGAGACCGCGCTCTCGCCGTGGTGCCGCACGTAGTCGCAGATCACGACCCCGTATGCGCAGCACAGGATCGGATGGTCGAGCTCGAGGGTCTCGATCACCGCGCGGACGTCATCCGCCCACAGCCGCGAGTCGGCGTACGCGTCCGCGGGCTTGTCGGAGAGTCCGTGTCCGCGGTTGTCCATCGCCACCAGCCGAAGGTCGGCGGCGAGGTCCGAGTCCATCTGGCGCCGCCACGCCAGCCGGCACTGCGAGTACCCGTGGATGAACAGCACCGCGGGTCCCCGGCGATTGCCGGTCTCCTCGACGTGGAGCCGGACGCCGCCCCCGCCGATCACCGTGTGGGTTCTGCGCTCCGCCATCTCCGTCACCTCCGTGCCGGAAGCGTAGACCCTAGTCCCGCGCCGTGACGCCGACCGTCATCGTCTCGGCGTCCCAGGAGAGGGCGATGTCCCAGTGGCGTCCGCCCCCCACGAGAGGGGACGCGTCGACCACGACGACGCGG
>DATKEY010000361.1:0-15232 GCA_035544475.1 Candidatus Dormiibacterota bacterium
AGACGCCGCCGTTCCACGCGGTCCCGTTCTGGAGCAGGGTGGCGAGCACACCGGTGTTGACCGGGTTGCCCTGGAGGTCGACCTCGCCCTGGAGCACGACCCCGTTGTCGGTGAGGTGCAGCGTGCCGCGCGCGCCCTCGATCGACCCGGTGCCCGTGCCGGGTGCGTAGAGCTGGACGGCGACGGGCGGGATGGCATAGAGCGCGCCGCGCAGGTTGAGCTCACCGGCGCCCTGGAGGCTTGCGGGCTGGCCCGCGAGGCTGGTCGCCGACGAGGTGAGCAGTGCCTTGACCTGGTCGGGGGTGAGCAGCGGGTGCTGCTGGAGGAGCAGGGCGGCCGAGCCGGCGACGATGGCCGCGGCCTGCGAGGTGCCGCTGCCGCGGAAGAGCCGGTCGTGCACCACGGCGGTCGGGTGCAGAGCATCGATCAGCGAGCCTGGATCGCGCAGGCTGGCAAGGTGCATGGCCGGGGCCACCAGGTCCGGGTTGCGGTTGCCATCGCCACCCTGCGAGAAGGTCGCCACCGTGTCGCCGACGTAGCTGTTGGTGCCATGGGTGTCGGCGGCGCCGACGGCGAGGATGTACGGATCGAAGGCGGGGTCCCAGAGCTGCGTCCGCGTCGTGCTCGTGTCGTTGTTGCCTGCAGCGGCGGTGACGACGATGCCCGAGTGCCACGCCTGCTCGCTCGCGTAGGCGAGCGGGTCGACGAGATACGACTGGACGCTGTCGGTGCTGAAGGACATGTTCAGCACCCGGATGTTCATCCCGAAGTTGTGGGCGTTCTCCACCACCCAGTCGATGGCGGCGAGCACGATGGAGACATCGCTGCTGCCCGAGGAGTCCGCGACCTTCACGCTGACGATGCGCGCATCCGGCGCCATGCCGATGAAGTCGCTGGTGTCGCCCGCGTAGTGGCCCGGGACGGCGGCGTCGTCGCGCCCGCCGATCAGGCCGGCGAGGTGGGTGCCGTGGCCGAATCCGTCCAGGGCGTTGCGCGAGGGGATCTGCGAGTCGGGCGTGAGATCGGGCCCGTAGAGCACCTTCCCCGGCGCGGTCAGGCCGTTCACCGGAACCACGCCGCTGTCGAGCAGCGCGACGTCGACGCCCCGCCCGGTGTACCCGGCCTGCCAGTAGGTCTGGGCGCCGGTCATCAGGGTGGTGTTGTAGGCCGACCCGGTGTCCGTGGTGGGGTCGTATCCCGACGAGAAAGTGGCGAGGTGCACCGCCAGGTTCGGGGTGACCTCGGCGACGAGCGGGCTCGACTGGAGAGCGGGCAGCGCGCTCGCGGGCACGACCGCGGAGGCGCCGTTGATGATGCCGAGGTTGCGGGTGACCGTCCCGCCGGCGGCGGTGATCGCGGCGTCGACGGAGGCGGCGGTCGAGCAGGATCCCCCCCGGACGATGACCGAGACGTCGGCCGCCTTCGCGGCGATCCCCTGGGACAGCGAGAGCCCGACCGATGCGACGAGCACCGAGGTGCCCAGCAGTGGCCGCAACCAGGATCCCGACCGTGGCCGGCGGCGTGGCGTCAGCGAATCATCGTCCGTGATGGTCATCTTTCCCCAGTCCCCCAAGTCGTCTATGCGATGTGTCGGTGGGACGGTGCGGGATTCGACGAGAGGGTCCGCATCCGTCACTCGCCCCGTATGCTGCGTCACCCGGGTTCGCGATCTGCGAAGAACCGGTCAACCGTTGTGAAGGCGCGCGCCCCCGGCGTGAATGCTCGGGGGGTGCCGCCGGGCGGTGGCTGCGTGCCACCGCCCGCGCGGCGCGGACCGGCGTCAAGCGGAGACGGCGCCGGGTCCGCGTGAGGAGGAGAGTGTCGAGTTCGGGTCAGGCCGCCATCAGGCGGGGGTCCGGGTAGAGCCGCACCAGGCGCGGCGGGAGGAGGTGGCGCACCGCGACGAAGGAGTCCAGCGAGCGCGGCCGCACCTTGGTCGGGAGGAGCTCCTCGGTCCCGTCGCCGGAGAGCGAGGGCTGCACGGTGAAGATGTCCTGCATCGTCACCACCTCGCCCTCACGGCCGACCACCTCGGAGATGTGCACCACCTTGCGGCGGCCCTCGATGTCGCGGTCGAGGTGGACGAGCACGTGGATCGCGCTGCCGATCTGATCGCGGATCGCACGGTGGGGGACGTCGATCCCGGCCATCAGGCAGAGGGTCTCGAGGCGCTGCAGCGCGTCACGCGGGCTGTTGGCGTGCACCGTCGACATCGACCCCTCGTGGCCGGTGTTCATCGCCTGGAGCATGTCGAAGGCCTCGCCGCCGCGGCATTCGCCGACGACGATGCGGTCGGGCCGCATGCGCAGGCTGTTGCGCACGAGGTCGCGGGTGGTGACCTGGTGGACGCCGGCGGGATCGGGCGGCCGGGTCTCGAGCCGGACCCAGTGGTTCTGATGGAGCTTCAGCTCGGCGGCGTCCTCGATGGTGATGATCCGCTCCCCGCCCGGGATGTACGAGCTGAGGACGTTGAGCAGCGTGGTCTTGCCGGAACCGGTGCGCCCGCTGATGAGGACGGTCCGCCGGCTCATCACGCACGCGGCGAGGAAGTCGAGGGCCGGCTGGCTGATGCTGTTCGTCGCGACGAGGTCCTCGGCGTCGACCGCCTCGGCGCTGAAGCGGCGGATCGTCAACACCGGGCCGCAGAGGCTCACCGGCGGGAGGATGGCGTTGACGCGCGAACCGTCCGGGAGGCGGGCGTCGAGCATCGGCTCCTCACGGTTGACGCGGCGTCCGACGTAGACCGCGATCTCCCAGATCAGCGACATCAGCTGCGCCTCGCTGTCGAAGGCGGCGTCGGTGCGCAGCAGGTGCCCCGCGCGCTCGATCCAGATCTCCCGGTGGCCGTTCACCATGATCTCGGTGACGGCGGGGTCGCCCATGAGGCCCGCGAGGGGGCCGTAGTCGATGGCGGCGATGTCGATGGAGGCCTCGGCGGCGGTGAACAAGGACATTTGGTGTGCTCCCCAGGGTGCCCGTCGGGTCAGTTCGGGCGGAGCTCAAGCCTCGGGCGTGACGCGGTTCAGGTCAACGAACGCCTGTGAAGGGTTGTCAACTGGCCACGCCGACCGCGCCTTGACAACTCTCCACAGAAGTTCGTTGTCGTGACGCGGGCGTCGCGTCAGAGTTCGCGGTGCAGCACGTGGAACCCGACCCGCTGAGGGGAGGAGGCGTCCCGATCTCGACCTCGGGGCGCCTCCCCTTTCTCTATCCGCCGGTGGGGCGGGGCCAGAGATCGCGGCGGGTGAGCCGCCAGCGCGCCGGATCGCCGTTCTCACGCTCGGCGATGTACACCGGGGCCTCGCGGTGGTAGCGGATGAGCAGGCGGCCGTCCGCGGGCTCCTCGACGATGTCCCACGCCCACTCGTTCACGGTCACCTTCGGCGCCGCACCCGGGCGGTCCTTGAGCGGACGCAGCTCGCACCCGTCGGCACCGCCGCACTCGATGAGGCTGTACCAGGGCTGGCCGAAGGAGCGCGGCGGCGGAACCCGCAGCGGGGTCTTGCCGGCGAGCAGACGGCGCAGCAGCGCGCTGTGCCCGATGGCGTCGACGAGCTCCGCGTACGAGGTGGGCGCGGGGTGACCGCTCCGCTCCCGGATCCTCAGCCAGCGGATGACACTGTCGACCGCCCTGCGCTCGTCCGACCTCCGATCTTCCACCCCGCCATGGTCGGGCGTGCTCAGGCTGTGGGCGGCGTCGAAGTGGTCACGGGCCGGATGTGACCGGGCGCCGGCATGGTCACGGCGCTGTGACTTCCGCCGGCCGGCTCGACCTGCGAGAGCTGTGCGCCGATCAGTCGGGCGAGAAGGCGCATGGCGACGAGCATGTTCGGGTTCGGCTCGATGCGCCGCTGGCTGGCGGCGCAGAGGCTTCCGAGGACGCGGTCGTGCGGGCCCATCACCGGCACGCTCAGCGCGAGGCGCACGCCGAGCCCGCCGGCGATGCCGCCGGGCGGCTCCGACGAGGCGGTGATCTGTGCGGGGCGGCGCAGCAGCGGGTCGGCGGCCGGGATCACCAGCCCCTCGACGATCCGCAGCCCGCCGCCGTTGTGCGCCATGCGGACGCGCTGCGCGCGCATCCCCGGGGCGGGCTCCGTGAGGAACGTCGACTCCATCCCGGTGAGCCGCTCGAGCTCGGCGAGAAGCGCACGGAAGAGGGCGCCGGACTCCGGCTCGGCGCTCACCAGCTCGGAGACCGCCTCGAGGGCCTGGCGGCTCGCGTGGCGGGCCGGGGAGGGCGCCGCCATGGCGGGCGGCAGCCACACCAGCTGCTCGAGCTCGGCGGCGCTCAGCGGGTGACTCAGCAGGTAGCCCTGCACCAGGTCGCAGCCGTGCTCCTCGAGGTATCCGAGCTGCTCCGCGGTCTCCACGCCCTCGGCGACGACCTCGAGCCCCAGGCCGTGGGCCATGGTGATCATCGCCGCCACGATCGGCGCGTCCCCGGCCTCGGGGCGGATCCGCTCGACGAAGGAGCGGTCGATCTTCAGCCGGTCGACGGGGAAGCGCTGCAGGCTGCTGAGGACCGAGTAGCCGGTGCCGAAGTCGTCGATGGCGACCTGAACCCCGAGGGCGCGCAGCTGCTCGAGGGCGGCGAGCGCCTCCTGCGGCTGGCGCACCGCGACACTCTCGGTGAGCTCGATCTCCAGCGCCGACGCGGCCAGCCCGCTCGCCCGCAGCGAACGCTCGATCCGCGCGGCGAGCCCCGGGTCGTCGAACTCGCGGCCGGAGAGGTTGACGGCGATCCGCAGCGGCGGCAGTCCCTCCGCGGTCCAGCGCGCGAGCTGGCGGCACACCGTGCGCACCGCCCAGTCGTCGAGCTCGACGATGAGGCCCATCTCCTCGGCGAGCGGGATGAACTCGTGGGGCATCACCAGCCCGCGGGTGGGATGGAGCCAGCGCATCAGCGCCTCGGCGCCGACGATCCGCCGGGTGGTGAGGTCGAGCTGGGGCTGGAAGACGAGCTGGAACTCGTCGCGGGCGATCGCCTCGCGGAGGTCCTGCTCGAGGGCGAGGCGCTCGAGCGCGGCCGAGTGGAGGCTGCGGGTGAAGACGGTGTAGCGCGCCTTGCCGTGCGCCTTCGCCGCGTACATCGCGACGTCGGCGTTTCGCAGCAGCTCGTCGGCGCGAACGTCCCCCTCGTCGGCGATCGCGACCCCCACGCTCGCGCGCACACCGATCTCCCGGTCCTGGATGCGGAAGGGGCGGCGGAAGGTGCCGAGGACGCGCTCCGCGGCCTGGATGGCGTCGTCGCGGCTGGCGAGGTCCTCGATGAGCATCGCGAACTCGTCGCCGCCGAGACGGGCGGTGGTGTCGCCCGGACGGATGACGGTGCGCAGCCGCTCGGCGACCTCCATCAGCAGCTGGTCGCCGGCGGCGTGCCCGAGGCTGTCGTTCACCGTCTTGAAGTTGTCGAGGTCGAGGAGCAGGACGGCGGCGAAGCCGACGCGTCCGCGCAGGCGCAGCACCGCATGGTTGGCGCGGTCGCTGAAGAGGGAGCGGTTGGCGAGGCGGGTGAGCGGGTCGTGGAAGGCGAGCTGCTCGAGGTGGTCGCGATGGCGCTGGAGCTGGTCGCGGGCGGCGTCGAGCGCGACGGTGGCGCGTGACACCTCCGAGAGCATGGTGTTGAAGCTCGTCGCCAGGGCACCGATCTCGTCGCGGCTGTGGACCTCCACCGGCTCGACGTCGACGGTCGCCCGGGCCCGGCTCAGCTCGCCCTCGCCGAGCGCCTCCATCGCGAGGGTGAAGCCCGCGAGTGCCCCGGTGGCGAGCTGGTCGGCGCCTCGCGCGACCTGGCCGACGGCGTTGCCGATCATCCCGGGGAGGACGAGACCGACGGTGATCGTGAGCAGCGCGACGCAGACGAAGATGTCCTCGCAGACCGCGACGAGCGCGCTGTCGTGGCGGCTGAGGTTCTCGACCGCGAGCAGGTAGCCGGCGCCGTCGAGGGCGAGGACGGCGAGCATCGCGCCGGTGAGCCTCACGTGCATCGATCGGGCGGCGCGCCGGGTCCCGTCGAGGGTGCGGTCGCGCCAGCGCCGCCAGGCGTAGAGCAGCGACCCCGAGTAGGCGAAGGCGATGCCGAAGAGCACGGTGGGCAGGCCGAACTGCTGGAAGCCCAGGACCGCCGAGGCGCCCCACACCCCGGCGGCCACCACCCCGGCGACGATCGTCCCGCGCGGCGCGCGGTACGGCCGGCGGCGCTGCGGTGCGTCGCGCCGGAGCAGCCAGACCGCGACGTTGGGCAGGCCGATCCCGATCAGGTAGGTGAGGTTCGCGGCGGCGATCAGCCAGGTGGGGTCGCCGGCGATGAGGAAGGCGATCGCGAAGCCCGCGGTGAGCAGGGTCGCCACCCACGGGCAGTCGGTCCGCGAGCGCCGCGCCAGGGTGCGGGGCAGCAGGCCGTCCTCGGAGAGCTGGGCGAGGGTCCGCGAGGCCCCCGCGAGCGGCTGGAGGGTCCCGTGGAACATGTTGAAGACCATGAACCAGATCGCGGCGCCCTTCGCCGCGCCGCCGAGGAGGGGGGCGAAGGTGGGCCCGAGGGTCGAGGCGAGGTCGCCTTCGAGGGGGTGGTTGCCGAACACCCCGAGCCAGATCACGGGCAGGGCGATGAAGTAGAGGCTCGCCATCCCGGCGCTCGCGAACATCGCGCGGGGGAGGCTGCGTTCGGGGTCCCGCATCTCCCCGACGTGGCACGCCGCCGCCTCGAAGGCGGGCGCGGCGAAGCCGATGAGGTAGAGCCCCGCCATCGCGCTCGTCAGGGCGCCGAACCACCCGCCGAAGGGGGTCGTGAGGTGGAAGCTCGCGGCGCGGTGCCAGTCGACGTGGCCGGTGAGGGCGGGCACCACCGCGGAGAGGAAGGCGAGGCTCGCCGACGCGAGCGCGACCGGCACGGCCAGGCGGGTCACCCAGCGGACCCCGCAGAGGTTGACCGCGGTGAAGAGGAGGACGATCGCGACCGCGAGCACGTCGACGGGCACCCCGGGGAGGTACCACTGGTGGACCGCCGAGGCGGAGAGGATCGCGGTGAGCCCGCAGGTCGGGATCCAGCCCCACCAGTAGCAGACGCCGGTGAGGTTGGCGAGCACCGGGCTGTAGGGGCGGAAGGCCTCGGCGCAGGTCGCGGCGATGCCGCCGACCCGGTTCGGCCACATCAGCACGAGCTCGATCCACCCCGGCGTCGCCGCCCAGCTGAGGAGCAGGCCGACGATGAGCAGGGGGACCGCGGCGCTCCCCTGGGCGGCGATGACGGCGCCGATGATGAAGAGGCTCTGGTTGCTCCCGCCCATCGCCAGGGCGGTGACACCCACCCATCCCAGAGTGCGCGGGTGTCCGGTCTCGACCGTTCCGGCATCCCCGCGCACGGCGCTCGTCGGCATTCGCGTTGTCGCTCCCCAGCTCCGCCGGGGTCGCCGGCTTTCGCGGCGCAAATGTATGAGCCGGCGGGTGGGCGACCCGTGAAGGAACGGTAAACCGATGCGAAGCGAGCGATCGAAGCACACGCGCGTCGCATCGTCAGGAAGGCGTTTCCGGGACGTCTCCGCACCGAACGCCTCATTCGGAAGAATCTCAGTGCCCGCCCGGCGGCCCCCAGAGGACTCAGCCCCATGGCCGACCCCCCGTCCCGACCCCGCCGCAGTCACGGCTTCGCCGTCGCCGCGGCGGCGACGGTGCTCGTCTGCGCCGGCTACCTGGCGTGGCTGCTCACCAACCTCGGGGGCGACCGCGCCACGGTGTGGTTCGACGACCTCGGCGAGCTCGTCGCCGCCCTGATCGCCGGGCTCGCCTGCCTCGCCGCCGCCCGACGCGCCTCCGGGGCGAGCCGGCGCGCCTGGGCGCTGATGGCCGGGTGGGGTCTGAGCTGGGCGCTCGGCGAAGCGGTCTGGTCCTGGTACGAGCTCCTCCGCAACACTCCCACCCCGTTCCCCTCGCTCGCCGACGCCGGCTACCTCGGCGCCATCCCCTTCGCCGTCGCCGGCGTGCTCAGCTTCCCCGGCGCCGCCGCCCGCGGGCGGGCGCGGCTGCGCCTCGTCCTCGACGGCCTCACCATCGCCTCCGCGCTTCTCTCGGTGAGCTGGGCGACCGTCCTCGGCACGGTGTACGCCAGCGGCGGGGACTCGTGGCTCGCCCAGGCGCTGAGTCTCGCCTACCCGATCTCGGACGTCGTGGTGGGCACGATGCTCCTCGTGCTCGCGATGCGGACCGCGCGCGGCGGGCAGTCGACCCTCGTTCTGCTCACCTGCGGGCTGGGCCTCACCGCGATCGCCGACAGCGCCTTCGCCTACCTCACCGCCAACGGCACGTTCGGCACCGGCAACTGGATCGACACCGGCTGGGTCGCGGGCTTCCTCATCGTCGGTCTCGCCGCGCTGCGCTCCTTCCGCCGTCCGGTCGTCCCCGCACGGGAGCGGGGCGCGCCGCGCTCGCGGCTCTACCTCCCCTACGTCCCCGTCGCGGTCGCCCTGGTGCTCGCCGTCGACGAGGAGTTCCACCACGGGAGCCTCGGCAGGTTCCTCTTCATCACCATGCTCGTGCTGATCGTGGTCGTCGTCGCCCGGCAGGTCCTCACCCTCTCCGACAACGCCGAGCTCATCCGCCGCCTCAGCGACCGTGAGCGCCAGCTCGAGTACCAGGCCAGCCACGATCCGCTCACCGACCTCGCCAACCGGGTGCGCTTCCACGAGCGCGTGACCAGGGCGCTCGCGACGCCGAGCCCCTGGCGGCAGCCGTCCTCGGTCGCGGTGCTCTTCATCGACCTCGACGACTTCAAGGACGTCAACGACCGCCTCGGCCACCAGGTCGGAGACCAGCTCCTCTGCGCCGTCGCCGACCGGCTGCGCCGCTGCGTGCGCCCCTCCGACGTCCCCGCCCGGCTCGGCGGCGACGAGTTCGCGGTGCTCGTCACCGAGGTGCGGAGCACCCAGGAGCTCATGGCGATCGCCGACCGGATCCTCGACGCGCTCCGCGCCCCGGTCGTGCTCGCCGGCCAGTGCCTCGTCTCCCCCCAGGGATCGATCGGCGTCGCCATCGCGGAGACCTCCGAGATCGGCGCCGACGAGCTCCTCCGCCGCGCCGACGTCGCGATGTACGCGGCCAAGGCGCGGGGCAAGGGCGTCACCGGCCTCTACGAGCCCAGCCTGGAGGTCGCCGTCCAGCTCCGCGCCGCGGGGTAGCGAGGCCGGGCCGCGGGCTCAGTCCCCGTGGTCCCCGAGCCAGCGGCGGACCGCCTCCTCGGCGGCGGCGCGCTCGTCCCAGGGAACGCTGCCCCCGGCGGTGAGGATGCAGCTCTCGTGGCCCTTGCCCGCGAGCAGGACGGTGTCGCCGGGCAGCGCGCTCCCGACGGCCTTGGCGACCGCGCTCGCCCGGTCGGGGACGAGGAAGAGGTTGTCGTCCCGGCGCATCCCCGCCTCGAGGGCTCCGGCGGCGATCGCCTCGAGGATCTGCTCGCGGTCCTCGCCGCGGGGATCCTCGTCGGTGAGCACCGCGGCGTCGGCGAGCCGCGCAGCCACCTCGCCCATCGCCGGCCGCTTCTCGACGTCGCGCTCCCCCGCCGAGCCGAACACCGCCCAGAGCCGCCCCGCCGTCGCCGCCCGCAGCTCGCCGAGGACGGTGCGCAGCGCCTCGGCGGTGTGGGCGTAGTCGATGACCACGCTGAACGGCTGGCCGAGGTCGACGCGCTCCATGCGACCCCCCACCCGCTCCAGCCGCTCGAGGCCGGCGGCGGCGTCCGCGAGAGCGGCGCCGGTCGCGCACGCGGTCCCCAGCGCCGCGAGGGCGTTGGCGGCGTTGAAGCGGCCGGCGAGCCGGAGCGCGAGCTCGACCGCACCCCAGGGCGTCTCCGCGGCCAGGCGAACCCCTCCTGGGCCGGCCTCGACGCGGGTGGCCCGGAGGTCGGCACCGGGGTCGCCGGCGGCGCTGTACACGAGCCGGCGGGAGACCGGGATGCGACCGAGCCGCGCCATGCCGTAGGCGTCGTCGGCGTCGAGGACGGCGATCCCGCCGCCGCGGGCCGCCACCCGCTCGGCGAGCTTCGCCTTGGCCTCACGGTAGGCGTCGCGGCTGCCGTGGAAGTCGAGGTGCTCGCTGGTGATCCGGGTGTAGACGGCGGCGTCGACGTCGACCTCGTCGACCCGGTTGAGCTCGAGCGCATGGCTCGAGACCTCGAGGGCGACGTGCGTGCAGCCCGCCGCGAGCAGCCCCGCGAGCCGCTCGTGGAGGTCCGCGGACTCGAGGGTCGTCTGGCGGAGCAGATTCGGGTCGACCCGGTCGAGGGTGCGGAAGTCGACGGTGCTCAGCGACGCGGCGGCGACCGCGGCGCCACGCCATGCTGCATGGAGCATCGTCACCGTCGTCGTCTTGCCGTCGGTGCCGGTGACCCCGGCGACGCACAGCCGGCGCGAGGGGTCGCCGCACAGCCGGGCGGCGAGCGGGGCGAGGGCGGCCCGGCTGTCGGGGACGAGCACCAGCGGGGTCCCGGCGGGCAGCTCCGGCGACGGGGGACGCTCCGCGACCACGGCGACGGCGCCGCGCCGGACCGCGTCGAGGGCGTGGAGGTGGCCGTCGGTCCGGGTGCCGCCGATGGCGACGAAGAGGGCCCCCGGGCCCGCCCTGCGGGAGTCGTAGACGGCCCGCTCGACGGGGGGATCGGCGATCCCGGGCGGGACCTCGAGCCCGGAGGCGGCGAGAAGGGCGCGGAGCGGGATCACTCACCCGAGGGTAGCGGCCCGCTCAGCGGGTCAGCAGGGCGATGAGGACGACCGCCCCGATCAGGAGCACCAGGAGGGTGCCGCAGCAGAAGACCTCGAACCAGCCCCCGGGCCGGGGCAGGGGGATCCGCTCGGGGAGATCGTCGTCGAAGCGCCGGCTCACGTCGATGCCCTGCTCAGGGTGCGGGCCGGGCGGCGCCCCCGCCGCCGGCCCGCAGCGGCGTCCTCCCGGCTTCGACCCCGGGGGACGCGGAGGAGGAATAGTAGGCGCGGGCGCCGCGGCCGGGACCGCCGTCGCGTGCCACCCGAAGGCGGCACTTTCCCTCTCTCTGCGACGCGGTGCAGTCTCGAAGCACTCCCGGCACTTCGAGGAACCGGCCGGCGCCGCGCCCAGCGCCTGACCAAGAGAACGGTCCCGCCGACGAGTTCCTTGCGCTTTGTGGGGATCGCCCCGGGTTTGATCTCCGGCGAGGCATGGTAGGGTGATTGTTGACTTTCTCGATCCACAAGCCGAGGCCGTTTCCGATGCCCACTTCCCGCGACCTGCTCGCCGCCGCCCGCAGGGTGGTGCCCGAGGTCACCGTCGACGAGGTCCACAGCAGGGCCGCCGACCCTGGGCGCGTGCTCCTCGACGTCCGGGAGCGGTTCGAGTGGGAGGAGGGCCACATCGCCGGCGCCCGCCACCTCAGCAAGGGCTGGATCGAGACCCAGGTCGAGGAGAAGGTCCCCGACAAGTCCACCCCGGTGACCGTCTACTGCGCCGGCGGGGTCCGTTCGCTGTTCGCCGCCCGGGTGATGCAGGACCTCGGCTACGAGGACGTCGAGTCGATGGCCGGCGGCTTCGGCGCCTGGAAGGCGAAGGGCTATGACTTCGTCGTCCCCCGCACCCTCGACCCCGAGCAGCGGCTGCGCTACAGCCGTCACCTGCTCATTCCCGAGGTGGGCGAGGCCGGCCAGGAGAAGCTGCTCGACGCGAAGGTGCTGCTCATCGGCGCCGGCGGCCTCGGCTCGCCGGCCGCCCTCTACCTGGCCGCCGCCGGGGTCGGGACCCTCGGGCTGCTCGACTTCGACACCGTCGACATGAGCAACCTCCAGCGCCAGGTGATCCACAGCAACGACCGGGTGGGCATGGCCAAGACCGAGTCCGCGCGGATCGCGCTCAACGCGCTCAACCCCGACGTGCGGGTCGTCGAGCATCGCGAGATGCTCACCTCCGAGAACGCGGTGCAGCTGTTCGGCCAGTACGACATCGTGGTCAACGGCTGCGACAACTTCCCGACCCGGTACCTCGCGAACGACGCCGCGCTCTTCGCCCGCAAGCCGCTGGTCGACGGCGGGATCTTCCGCTTCGAGGGACAGGTGACGACGGTGCTCCCGTTCGCCTCGCCCTGCTACCGCTGCCGTTACCCGGCGCCGCCGCCCCCGGAGGAGGCGCCCTCCTGCGCCGAGGCGGGGGTGCTCGGTGTCCTCCCCGGCATCGTCGGCATCCTCCAGGCCACCGAGGTGGTGAAGCTGATCATCGGGGCGGGCGATCCGCTCGCGGGCCGGCTGCTCCACATCGACGCCCTCGACATGCGCTTCCGCGAGTTCCGCGTCCCTCGGGACCCGCACTGCCCGGTGTGTGGTGAGAACCCGACGATCACCGAGCCGATCGACTACGAGGGCTTCTGCCTGAACCCGAACGTGGTTCCGGCGGCCGTCGGGGCGCACTGACGCCAGGGGGTTAACACCCCCTTACAAAGCTTCGTTGCCCGGGGAAGCCGGTGGGCTCACTCTGGGGCGGCGATGCGATCTCTGCTCTCCGCTCGACGTCCGGCCCGGCGGCCGCGGCTGCGCGCGCAGATCACCGTCGTCGCGGTCAGCCTGAGCGCCTGTGCGGCGGCCCTGCTCGCGGGGGAGCAGGCGCCGGTGGTCGCGACCCAGCGGATCGTCATCGTCACCGACCTCCAGGCCGGGCAGCCGGCCCCCACCGTGGCCGTACCTCCGGTCACCGCGTCGCGCTGAGGCACCCGTCACCGAAGCGTTGCAGCAATCGAACCGAACGCTCCCGCCGCCGAGGTGACGATGGGCGCTCGCGTGGCCCTCCCCGGTGGCCATCCCTCCCTGTGATTTCGAGGTCAGGTGTCATGACGTTGCGTCGCGTCTGCGTGCTCATCGTGTCGGCGGCCGTGATGGCCGGGGGCGTGGCGACGTGGGTCGCATCGTCGACGAGCGTCTCGGCGTGGACGCTGCATCCGCACTACGTCGCCTTCGGCCACCGCGCCGTCTGCGGCAACGGCCCGGCGCACACCGCGCGCTGCTTCAGCCACGTCGCCCTCGACGCCGGCGGCCATCCGCTCGCGTCGGGCAGCCCGGTGGCCGGTTCGTACGGTCCCGTGGACCTGCAGTCGGCGTACGCGCTCGCCGGCGCGCCGTCCGGGTCGGGCGAGACGGTGGCGATCGTCGACGCCTACGACAACCCCAGCGCCGCGTCGGACCTCGCCGCCTACCGCACCCAGTACGGGCTGCCGGCGTGCACCACCCAGAACGGCTGCTTCCGCAAGCTCAACGAGAACGGCGCGGCGAGCCCGCTGCCGTCGGGCGACACGGGCTGGGGACAGGAGATCGACCTCGACATCGAGATGGTCTCGGCGATCTGCCCCAGCTGCAACATCGCGCTCGTCGAGGCGTCGTCGTCGAACTTCTCCGACCTGGCCACCGCCGAGGACACCGCGGCGAACGTGGTCCACGCCAACGCGATCAGCAACAGCTACGGAGGCTCCGAGTACAGCTCGGAGACCATCGACCAGCAGCACTACAACCATCCCGGCACGCTGATCACGGTCAGCTCGGGTGACAACGGCTACGGCGTCGAGTTCCCGGCGTCGTCGCAGTACGTCGTCGCCGTCGGTGGCACCAGCCTCAGCCCCGCGAACAGTGCGCGCGGCTGGAGCGAGACGGCCTGGAACGGCGCCGGCAGCGGCTGCTCCCGGTACGTGCCCAAGCCGTCGTGGCAGACCGACAGCGGCTGCAGCCGGCGCACCGTCGCCGACGTGTCCGCCGTCGCCGATCCCAACACTGGCGTCGCGGTCTACGACAGCTACGGCTCGGGCGGATCGAACTGGTGGGTGTTCGGCGGCACCAGCGTCGCCTCGCCGATCGTCGCGAGCGTCGGCGCCCGCGCCGGCGCCACGTCCTCGTCGGCTCCGTACGCCAACACGGCCGCCATCAACGACGTCGTCGGTGGCAGCAACGGCTCCTGCTCGCCGGCCTACCTGTGCACCGCGGTCGCGGGCTACGACGGGCCGACGGGCCTCGGCACCCCGAACGGCACCGCGGCGTTCGGCGGTCCCGCCCCGACCCCGACCCCGACGCCCACGCCGACCCCGACCCCCACGCCGACCCCGACCCCCACTCCGACGCCCACCGCGACTCCGACCCCGACGCCCACGCCGACCCCGACCCCCACGCCGACTCCCACACCCACTCCTACCCCGGCCCCCGGACAGCTGGTCGTCAACGGCGGCTTCGAGGGCGGGTCCTTCTCTCCATGGGTGACCGCAGGCGGAGCGCCGACCCCGTCGCTCAGCACCGCGCAGGCGCACTCGGGCAGCCACTCCGTTCTCCTCGGCACCGCCGGCACCTTCGGCACCGAGCCCAACGGCAACAGCAGCGTCTACCAGACGGTGACCATCCCCGCGTCGGTGAGCAACGCCACGCTGACCTTCTGGTACTACGGCGGCACCACGGACAACATCCGCTACGACTGGCAGGAGGTCCAGATCCAGAGCGCGTCGGGCCGCAAGCTCGCCCAGGTGATGAAGGTGGCGTCGAACACGCAGACCTGGACCAAGGTGACGTACGACCTCAGCGCCTATCGCGGCCAGACCATCCGGCTCTGGTTCAACGTCCACCAGGACGGCTACGGCGACCTCACCTACATGTACGTCGACGACGTCAGCCTCACCACGAGCTGAGTCTCAGCGCGCGGGCGGATACGCCTCGTCGAGGAACCCTGCGAGCAGCTCGCCGAATGCGGCGGGCTGCTCGAGGTTCGCGAGGTGGCCGGCGTCCGCGACCAGGCTGAAGCGCGCGCCGGGGATCCGCGCGGCCATCGCCCGCATCTCCTCGGGCGCCGTCACCGTGTCGTCGGCGCCGCAGACGACGAGGGCGGGCACCCGCACCCCGGCGAGCACGTCGGAGCTGTCGGGCCGTGCCGCCATCGCCTCCTGACAGGCGGCGATGCCCTCGGGGGTGCAGTGCCGGATGCGGCTGCGCAGCGGGTCGACGATGTGCGCCTCGTCGCGACCGGCGGAGCTCAGCAGGCGCTGCACCATCGGCTCGACGATCGGCTCGACCCCGCCGGCCCGCACCCTGCGCGCCATCTCCAGCCGGTCGGCGCGGGCGCCGTCGGTGTCTGCGCCGTCGCGTGTGTCGGCGAGCACGAGCGCGCGCACCCGCTCGGGCGCGCTGCGGAGCATCGCCATCGCGGTGTAGCCGCCCATCGAGAGCCCGACGAGCGCGACCTCGCCGACGCCGCGATCGTCGAG
>DATKEY010000362.1:0-3435 GCA_035544475.1 Candidatus Dormiibacterota bacterium
AGGCCCCCGGCCATCGCGAGCGCGGCGACCAGGGTCGCGCGCCCGCTGCTCCTGAGCGTCGCCCGGAGCGCGCCGTCGAGATCGAGGCCGCGATCGCGCTCCTCGGCGAAGCGGGAGACGAGCTGCACCGCGTAGTCGACACCGAGGCCGACGAGGACCGGGACGCCGGCGAGGACCGCGGGGGTGAGCGGGGTCCCGGCGAGCAGGGTGAGGCCGAAGGTGAGCAGCGCCGCCCCGACCGCCGCGGGGAGGGTCCAGAGCCGGCCGCGCACCCGCCGGGCGCCGACGAGCAGGAGGAGCATCACGAACAGCGCCACCGGGAAGAGCACCGCGAGCTGGTGGGTGATCGAGGTGGCGACGCCGTGGGCGAGCAGCGGCGCGCCCGCGATCGCGTCGGCGAGGTATGGGCAGTTCCCGCTCTGGGGGTGCTGGTCGGGACTGGCGCCGCACTCGGTGAGCTGGAGGCGGCCGATCGGCTGCAGCGCCTGGAGCTGCGCCGCGCTCGGCCTGGTGCTCGAGCAGTGCTGTCCGCCCCCGTCGAGATCCTGCTGGATGCAGCTGCGCACCGCGAGGACGGTCGCGGAGTCGGCCGCCGCGGCCTGGGTGAGGCGCACGGTGATCACCGCGTACGAGGGCGCGCCCTGGGCGGGAGGCGGCAGCACCGCGGCCCACTGCCGCTTGGGCGGACAGAAGGGCGCGGTGGCGCCGGCGGGGGTCGCCTCGAACTGGGCGACCGTCGGGCAGTTGGGGAGGTCGAGGAGGAGGCGGGCGAGGAAGCTCTGGCAGGTCGGGGAGTGGCCGAGCGCCTGGGCGGTCGCCTGGTAGCAGTCGCCGTAGGCCGCGGCGATCGTCACGAAGGCCTGATGGGCGGCGTCGCCGCTCGCCTGGCCGCCCTGCGTCCCCTGGCTGTTGCTCCCGCCGGAGAGGTACTGGGCGAACGTCGGCGGGACCGGCACCGTCGCCGCGGCGTCCTGGGCGGCCCGCTCGCCCGAGTCGACGATCCTTGCGGTCGGCGCCTTCGCCGCCGCCGAGCTGTTGAACGCCGTGCGCGCGCTGTCGGCGGCGCCGGCCGCCTTGACGAGGTCGCTGACCAGCTCGGCGAGCGCGAGGGTCGCGGCCTGGCGCGAGTCGGACTCGAACGTCTGCAGCGTCGCGGCGTCGATCTTCGCGGGGTCGCCGCCCGCGGTCGAGACCAGCTGGAGCAGGGCCCGGTCGTAGACGTACTGGTTGTACTGCTGGACCGTCTTCTGGATCTGGTTCTGGGCCGCCCGCTGCGCCGCCTCGACGACGGTGCCGGGGCCCAGGACCGAGGCGACCGCCCGGTTCCGGGCGATGTCGCTCTCGAGCGCGACCATCTTGAGGAGGTTGTTCTGCTCGACGTAGAAGGCGCCCGGCTGGTGGGCGGTGAAGACCAGGACGAGCGGATCGGCGCCGAACTGGGCGGCGAAGCGGTCGGCGACCTTCTGCGCGGCGGAGGTGCGGCCGACGAGAAGGTCCTGGCCGGCGTCGACCGACCAGCGGAGAAAGCCGAGGGCGCCGAGCAGGCAGACCAGCGCCGAGAGCGCGGCGATGCGTCCCGGCCGCCGCACCATCAGTCCCGCGAGGCGGATCACGGGCGCGATCTTAGGGACGCGGAGGCATCCCGGTTTCGCCGGGTTGACCTCGACATCAGAACATGTTACGTTCAGCGGTGATGCATACCGCCGCCGAGCTCGACCGCTTCCGCGAGGTGCAGCGCCTCGCCTACCGCTGCGCCGAGACCGTGGCCGCGAGGCTGGAACCGGGGGTGACCGAGCGCGAGGCGGCGCGGTGGATGCGCCGCTTCCTCCTCGAGAACGGCGTCGACGACTGGTTCCACCTCCCCTTCGCGTGGTTCGGCGATCGCACCGCCTTCGCCGGCTTCCGGCTGCCCCATCAGTTCTTCCCCACCGGCCGCCGTCTCGAGGAGGGGATGCCCTTCATCCTCGACGTCGCCCCCATCGTCGACGGCTACACCGCGGACATCGGGTACGCCGCCTGCCTCGGCGACAACCCGGTGCACGCGCGCCTCCTCGCCGACCTCGCCGAGTACCGCGAGCTCGTCCTCGCCGGGGTGCGCGCCGGCCGCAGCCTGCGCACGATCTACGACGACGTCGACCGGCTCATCGAGCGCCACGGCTACGTCAACCGCCACCGCGCCTATCCCTTCGGGGTCATCGCCCACCGCGTCGGCAGGGTCGGCGGGCGCGGGCCGCGGCCCACGATCGCGGGCTTCGGCGTCCGCGCGCTGCGCTCGCTCGCGCACGACGGGGTGATGGGGCGTCGCGGCGGCTGGTCGCCGCTGTGGGGCCCCGGCCGCGCCTCCGACCATCCCCCGACCCCCGGGATCTGGGCGGTCGAGCCGCACATCGGCTTCCGGGGCGTCGGCGTGAAGTTCGAGGAGCTGCTCGTCGTCACCGAGAGCGACGCCTTCTGGCTCGACGACGACCTGCCCCACGTGCGCCGGTGGAGATCCGAGCGGGCGGCGGTCCCGGCGTGATCGCCGCGACGGAGGAGCACCGCGTCGACTCCGCCGGGGTGCGGCTCGCCGCGGTCGAGCTCGGCGACCGCTCGGCGCCGACGGTCGTCCTGCTCCACGGCTATCCGGACACCAAGGAGGTGTGGGAGGACGTCGCCCACCGCCTCGCGGAGCGGTTCCACGTCGTCGCCTACGACATGCGCGGCGCCGGTGCCTCGAGCGCGCCGGCGGGCGGCGCCGCGGCGTACGACATGGAGCGGCTCGTCGACGACCTGGTCGCGGTCCTCGACGCGGTCGTGCCCGGCCGCCGGGTGCACCTCGCCGGGCACGACTGGGGCTCGATCTCGGGCTGGGAGATGGCGACCAGCCCGCGGCTCGCGGGCCGGCTGCTCTCCTTCACCTCGATCAACGGCCCCTCGATCGACCACGCGGGGCACTGGATGCGCGACCGGCTGCGCCACCCGGGTCCACGCTCCCTGGCGGCGCTCGCCGGTCAGGCCCGGCGGTCGTGGTACATCGGCGCGTTCCAACTGCCCCTGCTCCCGGAGCTCGCCTGGCGGCGGGTGGTCGCCTCGCGCTGGCCGCAGGTGCTGCGCCGGTTCGACGGCGATGCCGCCGGTGCCGCGACGCCGGCGCCCACACTCGCCGCGGACGCCGCCCATGGGCTGGGCCTGTACCGGCGGAACATGCGCCCGCGGCTGCGCAGGCCGCGTCCGGACGCCGTCGCCCACATCCCCGTGCAGCTGATCGCCGGCCGCCGCGATCCCTTCATCTCACCGCGCTTGCACGACGGCCTCGAGCGCTGGGCGCCGCTGCTCCGCCGGCGCACCGTCGACGCCGGCCACTGGCTGCCCCGCACCCATCCCGAGCAGGTGGCCGGCTGGATCGGGGAGTTCGTCGGCGAGGTCGAGGCCGGAACCCCACCCACTTCACCCCCC
>DATKEY010000363.1:0-9350 GCA_035544475.1 Candidatus Dormiibacterota bacterium
CTGCAGCGGCGTGGCGTTCGGCACCACCGTGGCGACGCTCACCCCGCTCATCCGCTCGCGCACCTGCTCGCGGTAGCCGACCGAGTTGTACGCACAGAACGGGATCAGCCGTCCGTCAGGGGTGATCTCCTCGACGCAGCACTTCATCAGCTGCCGGACGTTGAGCGTGTACGGATCCTGGAAGTCCTGGACGACGATCATGAAGGCCTTCTGCGCGAGGTCGCGCAGCGCCGCGGGGATGTCGATGCCGCAGGTCGCGCACTCGAGCTGCTCGGCGATCTGCGGCGTGCCCGGCACCGCCGACGCGCTGTAGAGCCGCTCGAGCGCCGTGCGCACCCGCATGTCCGGCATCACCCGGTTGGCGACGTAGTCGAGGTACTCCTCGGGGTTCACCAGCCGCGAGATCGGCAGCACCTCGTCGCCGTCGACGAGGCAGTAGCTGATCGAGCGGCAGGTGGGGAAGCAGCACGGCACCGGGAAGAAGTCGGCGGCGCGGAACCACTCCGGGACCTGCTCGGCGACGAGGTGGATGACGTCGGAGTTCGTGAGCCGCGTCATCGGGTCGAACTCGAGGTGCCGTCCCGAGTGGGTGACGGGCTGGAACGCGATCGCGCGCACCGCGGGGTGCGCGACTCCGAAGCGGACGATGTCGCCGACCTCGTCCTCGTTCCTCCCCCGCTCGACCGCGGCGGCGAGGGTGACGGAGACTCCGGCGGCGGCGCAGTTGTCGAGCGCACGGCGCTTGTGATCGCGCAGGTCGCGGCCGCGGATCTCGCGGTGGGTGCGCTCGCGCAGGCCGTCGAACTGCAGGTACACGGAGACCCGCAGGTCGGCGAGCTTGTGGACGAACGCGGGGTCGGTCGCCAGGCGGATGCCGTTGGTGTTGAGCGTCACCGTGCGGATCGGCTTGGTCCTGCAGAGCTCGACGATCTCGAGGATCCGGGGATGGACGGTCGGCTCGCCGCCGCTCAGCATCACCACCTCGGCCTCGCCCTCGCTGGCGACGAAGACGTCGAGCATGCGGTCGACCTGCTCGAGGGTCAGCGAGTAGCCGTCGGGCTGGCGACCGGAGTCGGCGAAGCAGATCGGGCAGTCGAGGTTGCAGTGGGTGTTGACCTCGATGATCCCCAGGCAGGCGTGCTGCCGGTGCTCCGGGCAGAGGCCGCAGTCCAGCGGGCAGCCGTCGACGACCTCGGTCTGGAACTCGAGCGGAATGGTGCCGGGTCTGTTGAAGCGCACCGAGTCGACGTACATACGCGCATCGCCGTACACGAGGGCCTCGAACCCTCCGTGCTCGCGACAGCGCTTGCGCAGGTACACGCGGTCGTCGCGGACGTTCACCTCGGCGTCGACGACGGCCTTGCACACCGGGCAGATGCTCTTCGTGAGCTCGACCAGGATCTCGTCGCGGTCGGCCTTGATCACCGCTGCGCCATCCTACGCGGGCGGTACGATCCCTGGGGCGACGGCCACGAGCGAGCGACGACGGGAGGCTGGGATGCCGCAGGAGGTCACCCGGGACGAGTTGCGGCGGCTCCTCGGCCAGGGTGCGCAGCTCGTCGAGGTGCTGCCCGCGCACGAGTACGGAGAGGACCATCTCCCAGGAGCGCTCAGCCTCCCGCTCGCGCGCCTGGAGTCGGCGCGCGACGTCCTCGACCCGGGCTTGGCGGTGGTCGTCTACTGCTGGGACCGCGCTTGAGACCTCTCCCCACGGGCCGCGTGGCGGCTCGAGGCCCTCGGCTTCACCCACGTCTACGACTACGCCGATGGAAAGCTCGACTGGCTGGCCGCGGGGCTGCCGACGGAGGGGACCAACGCGGAGCGTCCGAGGGCCGGTGACGTCGCGCGCGCGGACGTCCCGACGTGCCGTCTCGACGAACGGCTGGGGGATGTCCGGGAGCGGGTGCGCGCGGCCGGCTGGGATGCCTGCGTGGTGATCAACGACGAGCGGATCGTGTTCGGCCTCCTTCGCGACCACGAGCTCGACGGTGATCCCGCCGTCCGTGTCGAGGAGGCGATGCGCCCGGCGCCGAGCACGTTCCGTCCGCACGTCTCCCTCGAGGAGATGGCGCGGTTCCTCTCCGGCCACGACATCGCCAACGCGCCCATCACCACCTCGGACGGGCGGCTCGTCGGTCTGCTCCGGCGCGAGGACGTGTGATCCGCCGGCCACCGCCGCCGCGTATCCATCGGCGGCGAGTAGTCGAGAGGAGGCGCCCCTGAGGCGCCTCCTCACCCTCCCTGTGACGCCGCGATGGCGGGATGTCACGGTTCGGTGGTCACCGCAAGGAACCTCGTCCTGCGGACGTTCCGGCTCGTGTCGGGGAGTCCCCCTCTCCCCCGGCGGACCCGGGTGGGGTCACGCCCACCGAGGAACTCCCATGACCTCCATGTCCCCCGGCCGCCTGGCCATCGTGGTCGTCACCGCCGCCGCGTGTGGCGCCGGCAGTGCCCTCCTGCTCACCTCCTCCTCCGGCGGGGTGGTCGCCAACTCGAGCTCTCCTCCGTCCGTGAGCGGCGGCGGCGCCGGTCACACGGGCGGCTCCCGGCCCGGCGGCGGCGCGGCCCCCGCGGGCTCCGTCCGCGGCGGGGCGTCCCCGGCGTCGGTGGTCGCGTCCGCGGCATCGCAGCCGGCCGTCGGCGCGAGCATCGGCGCGAACGGCTCCGGTGTGAACGGCGGGGACGGGTCGAGCCTGCTCGCCCCGGCCGGCGACGCCCCCGCGGACGGCGCTCCCGCCGCCGGCCTCCCGGCGGTGCCCCTGCTGACCACCCTCCAGTCGGGTGCGACCTCGCTCGTGGGTGGCGCGGTGTCGACCGCCGCCCCGGTGGTCGGCGCGGTGACCGGGGTGGTCCACGGCTCGAGCACCCCGACGGCCTCGGGCACGGTCGCGGTGACGTCGCCAACGCCGGCCCCGGCACCGGAGCTGCCCGCGCTGCCGCCGGTCTCCTCGCTCACCGGCGGTCTCGACAGCACCGTGAGCTCCATCGCGGGCGCGGCGGCGAGCCCCAGCCCGGCGCCGGCCACCCTGGGCTGCCTGCCGCTGCTCGGCTGCCTGGGGCGGTAGCGGCCGCGGACAGGGCGGGCGCGGAGGGGGCGCCCGTCCCGTCCCCGGGTCTCGTTCCTGTAGTCTTTGCCCGATGGTTAAGACTTGCTTAACCACTTTCTCCACGTCGTTTCAACAGAATCCCCCCGGTTTTCCACGTCGGCTGGCCCCGGGTACGGGGGGGGCCGGGCAGGGCCGATGCCATTGCGACCTTGCGGAGGGACGTGGACGATGAGCCGGCGGAGCGTCTCGGCGGACGAGCCCGGCTGGACCTGGGAGTACGGGTGGGACCCTGCGCGCGGGACCTTCTACGCGCGGCTTCTCGCGGGTGAGGGGGCGGCGCGACGCGAGCTCGCCCACTTCGGGAGCCGGGTCGGTGAGATCCGGACGAGCGATTCGCTCATGTACCTGATGGGCGTGCGCCTCCCCGCCGACCGGATCGCGGTCCTCGAGCACGACCGGCTCACCGACTCCGAGGAGGTCGAGGCGCTCGCGTCCGCGTGGCCGGACGCTCGCCAGGGGAGCAGAGGCCGTCCCGACGAGCGCACCGCGCGGCCCGGCGCCCGACGGCTCGCCGTCGCCACGGAGCGTGCCCGGTAGCCCGGTCCGGGGGAACGCCCGTTTCCTCGCCGGACCTTAATCTGCGGTTAGCCTGATGCGCGTGCATCACGCGCACACTCAGTTGACATGGCAGGAGGAAGGGCTCCCGACACCGGTGGATCCGCCGTCCCACGGCCCGGGAGGATCGTTCCCCTGAGACCGCAGCCCGCGGTCGAGGTGCGCGCCGCCGGCGGCGTCGTCTGGCGGCCGGCCCGCAACGGTGACAGGGTCTACGCCATCGTCCACCGTCCCGCCTACGACGACTGGACCCTCCCCAAGGGCAAGGTCGCGGCCGGCGAGAGCGACCTCGAGGGCGCGCTCCGCGAGGTGGAGGAGGAGACCGGCATGAGCTGCCGGGTCGACCGCCCCTTCGGCACCACCAGCTACATCGACCGCAAGGGCCGCCCCAAGGTCGTCGTGTACTGGCTGATGCAGGCGATCGGCGGCGTCTTCGAACCCGGCGAGGAGATCGACGAGGTCCGCTGGCTGCCACTCGCCGACGTCATCGAGCTGCTCAGCTATCCGCGCGACCGCACCCTGCTCGGCGCGCTGGTCGCCGAGCGCCACGCCGCGGAGGCCCTCGAGGCCGTCCGCTAGTCCTGGAACCAGGCCCGCAGGCGGCGGTCGGTCGCTCCCTTCCACGCGTCGGGGAACTCCCCGCGTGCCTCGTCCGCGGCGCCGCGCTCGAGCGCCCAGAGCTGACCGGCGGCGAAGGGCTGCCCGCTCGCGGGGCCGTTGTCGTGGAGCCAGGCGGCCGCGATGACGGCGTCCTGGTGCTCGCCGAGCACCGTCTGGAGCCGGGTCACGGCGGCGGCGAAGCGGGTCGCGCGCGGGCCCATCACCGGGGCCACCGCCTCCGCGGCGTAGCGGACCCGCTTGGCGCGGATGCGGAGCGCGTGGAGCTCCTCGTCCGGGCTGTTCACGTCGAGCCGGCGGCCGTCGCGCCAGAGCTTTCCCCAGGGGAGGGCGACGAGCGCGGGGAGCACCTTGCGCGCCGGGCCGTCGGCCTCGGCGGTGAGCGCGGGGTGGTGCGCCGCCTCGACGAGCCGGTCGAGGAGGGCGACGTAGCGCGGCTCGCGGAGCGCGGAGAGCAGGCCGTCGCGGGCGCCGGCGACCCCCTCCACGAGCCGGTCGGCGACGTGGCGCCCCGCCTCGACGTCGCCCGCGGGGAGACGGGCGGCGGTCGCCTGGAGGCGGTCGGCGAGGACCTCGGCGTCGCGCACCGTCCCGAGCTCGGCGGCGAGCCAGCGCAGCTCCTCGCTCAGCGACGACGCCCAGTTCTCCTCGACGAGCGGGGCGAAGGTGCGCAGGTCCGACCGCAGCCGGCGGGTGGCGACCCGCGCCTGGTGGACGTCCTCGGGCTCGCCCCCGAGCCGGACGCCCGGGTCGTGGCGGAGCAGCCGGGCCACCGACGCGGCGATCGCGCGGCGGACCACCGCGCCCGCGCTCGAGCCGCCGTTCAGCGACTCGGCGACCACCTCGGGCGGAGCGAGGGCGGTGTCGCCGAGGGCGCGGACGAGCTTGGGGGTGGGATCGGCGGCGCCGGCGCCCCCGGCGCGGAGCCGTTCGACGATCGCATCGAGCAGCTCGTCGGTGCCGTCCTCCGCCATCTCCACCTCGAGCTCACGGAAGCGGCTCGTCACCCGGCGGCCGCGGTGGACGGAGACGTCGTCGTCGTCGATCTCGGCGAGGAGTCGGCCGTCGGCGCTGAGCACCGACACCGCGCGTCGCACCGTGCGCATCCGCACCACCGGAGCGACCTCGGCGGTGCGCACGTAGGCGCGCACGAGGTCGAGCGCCTCCGCGGGGGGCGCCGCCGGGGGGCCGGGGAAGTTGTGCTCGTCGCGCACCAGCAGCGCCGAGTCCTCGACCTTCGGCAGCTTCACCGTCCAGCCCTCGCCGGCGCGGTGGCGCAGGGTGCAGCCCCAGCGGATCAGCCGCATGTCCGCGGTGTCCCAGTACACCGTGGTGAGCCGGCGCTCGTCGGCGGCGGTGACCACCACGTCCCGCGCGACCGACCCGAGGTCGAGGAGCTGGAAGTCCGGAGGCGCTGCCATCTTGAGCTCGCGCTCGCGGTGGACCGATGGGATGGTCATGCCTCCGCACCCAGCACGCGGGTGGACTCGCCGTCGCGGAGCTCGGCGCCGGCGCGGGCCATCTCCGCGAGCCGCTGCTGGGCGTTCACCCCGCTCCGGCGGGCGACCGGGTGCCAGGCGCCGTCGGAGTCGAGCGTCCAGGCACGGACGTCGTCGGCGAGGAGGACGTCGACGATCGCGCCCAGGCGCTCCTGGAGGCTGCGGTCGAGGACCGGGACGAGTGCCTCGACCCGGCCGTCGAGGTTGCGGCTCATCATGTCGGCGGAGCCGATGAACCAGTCGGCGGCGCCGTTCTCGCCGAAGCGGAGGATCCGCGAGTGCTCGAGCCAGCGGCCGACGATCGAGCGCACCCGGATGTTCTCCGACATTCCCTTCACCCCGGGGCGCACCCCGCAGGCGCTGCGCACCACCAGGTCGATCTCGGCCCCGGCCGTGGAGGCCGCGTAGAGGGCCTCGACCACCTCGGGGTCGACGAGGTGGTTGAGCTTCATGAAGATCCGGCCGCGCCGGCGGGTCTCACGGTGGATGAGCTCGACCAGCCGGGGACGCAGCGTCGTCGGGGCGACGAGGAGCTTGCGGAAGCGGCGCTGCCGGCTGTACCCGGTGAGGTAGTTGAAGAGGTCGGTCAGGTCGGCGCCGAGCTCGGGGTCACAGCTGAGCAGGCCGAGGTCCTCGTAGAGGCGGGCGGTCTGCTGGTTGTAGTTGCCGGTGCCGACGTGGCAGTAGCGGCGGATGCCACCGCCCTCGCGGCGGACCACGAGGCACGTCTTGGCGTGCGTCTTCAGCCCCACCAGCCCGTACACGACGTGGACGCCCGACTGCTCGAGCACGCGTGCCCAGGCGATGTTCGTCGCCTCGTCGAAGCGCGCGGTCAGCTCGACGAGCGCCACCACCTGCTTGCCCGCCTCGGCGGCGGCGACGAGGGAGCGGACGATCGGGCTGTCCGGCCCGGAGGTGCGATAGAGGGTCTGCTTGATCGCGAGCACGTCCGGGTCGCGCGCCGCCTGCTCGACGAACGCCTCGACCGAGGTCGAGAAGGACTCGTAGGGGAAGTGGACGAGGACGTCGCCGCCGGCGATGACCTTGAAGAGGTCGGGCGGGGCGTCGTGGGCGCTGCCGAGGCGCGCCTGGGTCGCCGGCTTGAAGGGCGGGTCGTGGAGGTCGGGCCGGTCGAGGCGGTGGAGCGCCCAGAGGCCGGCGAGGTCGAGCGGACCGTCGACGCGGTAGACGGCCTCCTCGCCGATCTCGAGCTCGCGCATCAGCAGGCTGAGCACCTCGCCGTCCATCGAGCCGTCGATCTCGAGGCGGACCACCCGCGGCGAGCGACGCCGCATTCGCAGGATCGCCTCGACGGCGGTGAGCAGGTCCTCGGCCTCCTCCTCCTCGAGGGCGAAGTCGGCGTTGCGGGTGACCCGGAACGGGTGGTTGCCGAGGATCCGCATCCCCGGGAAGAGCTGCTCGAGGTGGGCGGCGATGAGCTGCTCGAGGGGGACGAAGCGCTCGCCGTCGGGCATCACGATGAACCGGGGGAGCAGCTGCGGGACCTTCACCCGCGCGATCCGCGTCGCCGCGGCGTCGGGGTCTCCGACCACCACCGCGAGGTTGAGGGAGAGATTGCTGATGTAGGGGAAGGGATGGGCGGGGTCGACGGCGAGCGGGGTCAGCACCGGGAAGACCTGCGCCTCGAACACCCGGTCGAGGTGGGCCCGGTCGTCGTCGTCGAGCGAGGTGTAGTCGGAGAAGCGCAGGCCTGCGGCGTCGAGGTGCGCGGTCACCTCACGGAAGATGGCGGTCTGCCGGTCGACGAGCTGGAGCACGCGCTCGCGGATCGCCTCGAGCTGAACGCTGACGCTCATCCCGTCGGGCGAGAGGGTGAGCAGGCCGGCGTGGCGCTGCTCGATGAGCCCACCGACGCGCACCTGGAAGAATTCGTCGAGGTTGCTGCTGAAGATGGCCAGAAACTTGGCGCGCTCGAGGAGCGGGAGCGAGGTCTCCTCCGCGAGCGCGAGCACCCGGGCGTTGAAGTCGAGCCAGCTGAGGTGGCGGTTGAGATACCGCCCCCCACCCTGCGGCGCGACGACCGTGAAGGACGGCGCCGGCTCGGGGTCCTCGCCCTCGTCCGGGCGCGTGGAGGCCCCGTGCACCACGCTCAGAGAATCGGTCCCGTCGGTCCCCTCGCTCACCTGGTCCGCACGATCCTCACGCGGTCCGTCCGCGGCGCGACGCCGGCGGCTTGGGCGCCGCCGTCGAGGCGGCGGCGTCGGCCGGCGCGGTCCGGCGGCGGGTCGTGGTCGCGCGGGTGCGGGCCGGCGCCGGGGTGGCGGGGGCGGCGCTCGCCGCGGTGTCGGTCGTGGTGGCGCGCGGGGCGCGGGGAGCGCGGGGGCGGCGCGGAGCCGCGGCGCGGGGGGCGGTGGCGGCCTTCGGCGGGGAGGCCACCGCGGTGGTCTCGGCGACCGGCGGCGTTGCGGAGGCCTTCGCCGCGCCGTTGGCGGCGGCGTCCCCGCCCTTCCGGCCCGCCTTGGCCTCGGCGCGCGCCGCAACCCTGGCGACGGCCTCGCCGAGCGCCTTCTCTGCCTCGTGGATCGCGGCGGCGAGCTCGCTCAACCGGCGCTGGGTGCGCTCGGCGCGGGCCGCGAGCTTCTCATGGGCGGCTCGCTTCCTGCCCACCCGGCGCTCGAGGGCCTCGATTCGATCCTTGAGCTTCGCCACGGTGACAACTACCTCGTGCTCTTCGGCTCGTCGCTGGATCCGCGACACAGCGGAGGAACGCGCCGCACGCTGCAGTGTGCGCCACCTCCGAGCCAGGTCGCATCCCTCTGAGTAGGAGGGGGAGTATAGCTGACGAACTTGTCAATCGAAAACACACGGGCGCGCGTCGACCCGGCCGGTCCCCGGGGTCCCACGCCGGACGGTCGCCCGCCGGAAGGCCCGGACCTGCGAGCGGTCCGGGCCCAGGGGGGAGGGTTCGGGAACGGCGACGGACGTGGCGAGGCCGGCCACTCCCGGGCACCCTGGTTCTTCACCCGGTTGGGGGGCAGCCGCGGAGGGGTACCCGCGCGAGTTCCAGAGTGCCCGATCCGCGGAGAACACCGGGCGTGCACTGGCTTAAGATCCGGGGTGAATCGACGGCCCAACCCTTCTTCCTAATCGATCCTTAACGAACGGATCGACCGTCGTTCACCGGCGGGCCTGCAGGATGGTTCGGAGCCCTTGGCAGGTCCGCCGCAGGCGGGGGAGGTGGGCGAGATGGCCAAACGGGTCCTGGTCGCGGTCGCCGACGACGGCGGGCGCGGGGCCCTGCGCGCCGCCTTGGCGGAGGAGGGCTACGCGCTCACCGAGGCCGCCAGCGGCGCCGAGGCGGTCGCCGCGGCCCACCGCCTTCAGCCCGACGCCCTCGTCCTCGACGGCCGCGTCGCCGGCACCACGGCGCCCGAGCTGGTAGCCGCGCTCCGCCAGGAGACGAACGCACCCATCCTCGTCCTGACCGGTGAGACCGACAGCGCCGAGCAGCTCGGCTGCCTGCGCGCCGGCGCCGACGTCTGCGTCGCCCGCCCCTACTCCCTCCGCGAGGTCCAGGCCCGGGTGCTGGCGCTCATCCGCCGCGTCGACC
>DATKEY010000364.1:0-17362 GCA_035544475.1 Candidatus Dormiibacterota bacterium
GAGCACGTACCCACCCTCGACGAAGACCTTGATCCCGTCGGTGAGGTCGACCCGCTCCTCGTGGTGCTGCTCGAGGAGCATGCGCATCACCCGGCCCTTGGCCTCCCACGGGCAGAACTCCTGGACCTCGAGGTGGGCCCACTGCGGCACCTCGGCGCGCGCCGAGGAGAGCGGCCGGCCGCTGCGGGCGCGCAGCTCGAGCAGCCGGGCGAGCGTGTACATCGCGTCGAAGTCCCCCTGGTGGGGCCAGGCGAACCCCCCGCGGCCGTCGGAGGCGAGGGTGGTGCCCTCGTTGGCGGCGGCGCGGAGCAGCGTCGACGCGTCGCTCTTCGTCGCCCGGAAGCTCCCGCCGTGGCGCTGGGCGAGCCCCGCCAGCCAGTACGGGGCGGACGCCGGGGCGAGGATCTCTCCGCGGCGGTCCTCGAGGGCGTAGACGGCGAGCGCGCCGAGCGCCTCGTGGTCGGTGAGCACTCCGCCGGTCTCGTCGACGAGGACGAGCCGCTCGCCGGTCGTGCTGAGCACGCAGCCGACGTCGGCGCCGAGGGTGCGGGTGATCCCGCCGAGCTCCTCGAGGAGGGAGGCGAGCTGGTCGACCGGACGGGGACGGTAGTCCTCACCGAACCCGCAGTGGAGCGGCACGGTGGTGATGCCGAGCTGGTTGAGGATGTCGGGAAGCACCAGCGACGCGGCGCTGTAGTCGTAGTCGACGACGACGCGCAGTTCGGCGTCGCGGATGACGTCGACGTCGACCCCGGCGAGGACGTGGTCGACGTACGCGGGCCGTGGGGACGCGTACTCGATGTCACCCATCTCGTAGAAGCCGACCCGGCGGATGTCCTCGCGGAAGAACAGGTTCTCGACCTTGCGCTCGGCGCGCTTGTCGATGGGAAGCCCGTGGGCGTCGAAGAAGCGCACGTCGGCACTGCGCTGGTCGAGCGGTGAGGCGAGGACGTGGACCCCGGCCGCACAGCCACTCAGGCGGCAGGCGAACTGGGTCACCGGCACCGGCAGCTCGCTGCGGTCGAGGACCCGGCCGCCGGCGCTGACGATCCCCGCGATCAGCGCGCGCTTGATCATCCGTGAGGAGCGGGCGCAGTCACGCGTGACCGCGATCGTCGCCCCCTTGGGATGGGTGGCGGCGAAGGCGGCGCCGAGCCGCGCACAGTACTCCGGCGTGAGCTCGACGTTGATGAGGCCGGTGAGCCCCGAGGACGAGAAGAGGCCGGGCCGCCACTCGCCCGCCCAGATGATCGACTCGTTGACCCGTGAGCCGGTCTGGATCTCCTTGTTCGGCCACAGCTTCACCCCGGCGTCGATGCGACTGCCCTCGCCGATCACGCATTCGTCGCCGATGACGGTGTTCTCCTCGAGCAGGCAGTTGTTCTTGATGGTGACATTGCGACCGATGATGCTCTGACGCAGCCGGCAGCTCTCACCGACGTAGCTGTGCTGCCAGAGCACGCTGTTGCTCACCTTCGCGTTGTCGTCGATGACCGTGTACTTGTCGATGACGACCGGGCCGTTGATGAAGGCGCCCGCCTTGATCTTGGCGTCGCTGCCGATGTACACGGGGCCATCGATGCGCACGTGGAGGCCGAACTCCACCCCCTCCCCCACCCAGACGTCGCCGTCGCGACGCCCGGAGATCTGGCAGCGCACCCGGCCCCGGAGCGCGTCCCAGTTCGCCTGCAGGTAGGACTGGATGTTCCCGACGTCGCACCAGTAGCCCTCGGGCACCACGCCGTAGAGCGGATCGCGCTTGCGCAGCATCGTGGGGAAGACGTCCTGGGACCAGTCATAGGCGACGCCCGGCTTGATGTACTCGAGCACACGCGGCTCGACGACGTAGATCCCGGTGTTGGCCTGATCGCTGAAGACCTCGCCCCAGGAGGGCTTCTCGAGGAAGCGCCGGACGGCGCCGTCAGGTTCGGTGATCACCACTCCGTACTCGAGCGGGTTGGGCACTCCGTGGAGGACGATGGTCGCCATCGCGCCCCTCTCGCGGTGCTGGGCGATCACCCAGCTCAGGTCGAAGTCGGTGAGCGCGTCGCCACTGATCACGAGGAAGGTGTCGTCGAGCAGCTCGGCGGCGTTGCGGACGCTCCCCGCGGTACCGAGGGGATGCTCCTCGACGACGTAGTGGATGTCCAGCCCGACCTCGGACCCGTCACCGAAGTAGTTGCGGATCTCCGATCCGAGGTACTGGAGGGTGATGACGACCTCGGTGATGCCGTGCTCGCGGAGCAGGGTGAGGATGTGCTCCATGATCGGCCGGCCCGCGATCGGCACCAGCGGCTTGGGCCGGCGGCTGGTGAGCGGACGCAGCCGCGACCCCTCCCCGCCTGCCATGACCACCGCCTTCACCGTGGCTCCTCAGCCCGGGGCCGCCGGCGAGGGGACCGTGCCCTCGTTGACAGGCGGCCGGGAGCCGAGCATAGCGGCTCGCTTCACGACACGAAAGGTGCGGTCGGGACCCTGAACGCTCCCCCGCGACCGGAGCGACACCCCACCGACGGGCGACCGCCCGTATCAGACGACCGCGACAGGCCGGTAGTCGGCCTCCGTCAGGGCACCCTGCTGACGCCGTGCTCCCAGGGCGTACGCCGCGACCGACCCGACCACCACGACGCCGAGGTTGCACATGAAGGCGACCAGGGCGATGTAGAGCTTGTTGTGCGGCCCGAACCACGGAAACCCGTGGATCGTCACCTTGAACTGCTCCTGCACCAGCCAGTACGTCCCCGTCGCCATCCCCGCCGCCCAGCCGGCGATCACCGCCCAGCGGTTGAGCATCGGCACGTACAGCGCGAGGATGACCGCGGGCAGGGTCTGCAGGATCCAGACACCGCCGGCGAGCTGGAAGTAGATGACATTCGTGGCCGGAGCCCAGAGGATGAAGGCGAGGGCGCCGAACTTCACCACCAGCGAGGCGAGCTTCGACACCTGCGCCTCCTCGGCGCTCGTCGCCTTCGGGCGGAGGAACTCGCGGTAGATGTTGCGGCTGAAGAGGTTGGCGGCGGCGATCGACATCACCGACGCGGGCACCAGCGCCCCGATCGCGATCGCCGCGAAGGCGAAGCCCGCGAAGGGGGCGGCGAACATCTTGTCGAGCAGGGCGGGCACCGCGCCGTTGGCGCCGCTCGCCTTGAGCGGCTTGGCGCCGGCGGCGATCGCCATGTATCCGAGGAGGGCGATGAGGCCGAGCATGAAGGAGTACGCGGGGAGGAACGCCGCGTTGCGCCGGATCACCGTCTGCCCCCTGGCGGCGAACACCCCGGTCAGGGCGTGCGGATAGAGGAAGAGCGCGAGCGCCGAGCCGAAGGCGAGCGAGGCGTAGGCGGCGTACTGGTCGCGGGTGATGGTGAGGTAGGGCTTCTTGCCCTCGACCGCGGCGACCTTGTGGAAGATCGCCCCGTAGCCACCGAGCTTGATCGGGATGTAGATGACCGCGACGATCACCGTGATCCAGATCAGGGTGTCCTTCACCAGGGCGATGAGCGCCGGCGCGCGCAGCCCGCTCGAGTACGTGAACGCCGCGAGGACCACGAACGAGATGACGAGCGCGAGGTCGATGTTCACGCCCATCTGGGCGATGACCATCCGGATCCCGAAGATCTGCAGGGCGATGTAGGGCATGGTCGCGACGATCCCGGTCAGGGCGACGAGCAGCGCGAGGAACCGGCTGTCGAAGCGGTCCTTCACGTAGTCCGACGCGGTGACGTAGCCGCGGTTGCGTGCCACCTGCCAGAGCTTCGGCATGACCAGGAACACGACCGGGTACACGAGGATCGTGTAGGGGACGGCGAAGAGCCCGTACGCACCCGATGCGAAGACGAGCCCGGGAACGGCGATGAACGTGTACGCGGTGTAGAGGTCCCCGCCGAGCAGGAACCAGGTGATCACCGTCCCGAAGCGCCGCCCCGCCAGGCCCCACTCGTCGAGGTGGTCGAGCTTGGCCCGGCGCCACCGGGCCGCACCGAAGCCCAGGATGGTGACCAGTCCGGCGAGGATGATGAAGACCGTCAGCTCCTGGTTGTGCCGGCTCATCGTGACCCCCTCTCACCCCGGACGAGGTAGACGACCACCAGCAGGAAGGTGCCGAAGATCAGCCAGGCGAACTGGTACCAGATGAAGAAGGGGATGCCCGAGAGCTGCGGGTTCACCTTCGCGTACCACTGCGGATAGAGGAGGCCGACGAACGGGGCGAGGAGGATCAGCGCGATCGCGATCCACCGCCCGGCCGGCCGAGGAGCTCCCCCATCGCCCATCGGCTGAGGATACGGTCCCGTTTGACGCGTCTTCAAGTTCCGTACTCGGAGGCCGCGCCTGCGACCCCCACGTAACAGGGACTTGACGGCTGCGCGGTACCGTAGGGGCGCCCATCCCTGCCGGAGCCGTGATCCCATGCGCCTGCTCGTCGTCGAGGACGAGACCCCCATCGCGGACGCGGTCGCCCGCGCCCTGCGCCGGAACGGCTACGCGGTCGACGTCGCCTACGACGGCCACCAGGCGCTCGGCGCCGCCGCCGACTCCGACTACGACGCCGTCCTCCTCGACCTCAACCTCCCCGGGGTCGACGGGATGACCGTCTGCCGGGAGATCCGCACCGCCCAGCCGAGCTGCTACATCCTCATGGTCACGGCGCGCTCGGCGGTGGGCGACCGGATCGCCGGGCTCGACGCCGGCGCCGACGACTACCTGCCCAAGCCCTTCGACCTCGACGAGCTCCAGGCCCGCCTCCGCGCGCTCTTCCGCCGCGACCGCGCCGAGGCGCGCCAGCCGGTGCTCGAGCACTCCGACCTCCTCCTCGACCCGGCGCGGCAGCGGGTGACCCGGGCGGGGGTGGAGATCACCCTCAACCGCAAGGAGTACGGGATCCTCGAGTACTTCATGCGGCACCCCGACCGCATCGTCAGCCAGGAGGACCTGCTCGAGCACGTCTGGGATCGCGAGGCCGACCCCTTCACGAACACGGTGCGGGTTCACATCATGAAGCTGCGCCGGAAGATCAACGATGGATTCGATGGACCACCCCACATCCACACGGTCATCGGCCGCGGCTACCGGCTCTGAGGCCAGGGCGACGCCGAAGCCCCCGCGCGGCCGCCGTCCGGTCGCGCGCTCGCTCCGCTTCCGGCTGACCTTCTGGTACGTGTCGCTGCTCGCCCTCGCCGCGGGCATCCTGCTCATCTTCATCAACGCCGCCGCGCACCTCGCCGGCATCCCGATCGAGACCCGGCTCTACCCCGACCCGACGACCGGCTTCGTGTACAGCCAGCAGGTGGTGAACGGCGCGGTCGCCAGCGCCCGGGCGCAGACACTCGAGCGGCTCCAGTTCTTCTCGATCCTCGGCTTCCTCGTGCTCATCGCCGGTGGCGCCGCGGTCGGGTCGGTGGTCGCCGGACGGGCGCTGCGCCCGATCTCCGAGCTCGTCGCCGTCGCCCGCCGGATCAGTGGCCGCAACCTCAAGGAGCGGATCACGCTCGACGACGCCGACGAGGAGCTGCGCCAGCTCGGCGACGCCTTCAACGACATGGTCGCCCGGCTCGACGACGCCTTCGAGCGCCAGCGCCAGTTCGTCGGCGACGCCTCCCACGAGCTGCGCACGCCGCTCACCACCCTGCAGATCGCCCTCGACTCGGTGCGCCTCGATCCCGACGCCACCCTCGACGACTACCGCACCGTCGCCGACGACGCCAAGGCGGCGACGGTGCGGATCCGCCGCCTCGTCGAGGACCTGCTCGCGCTCGCCGAGGGCGACACCCCCCTCCCCCGCTCACGTGTCGACCTCTCCTCCCTCGCCGAGGCGGTCGTCGAGGAGATGGAGCCCCTCGGAGAGCGCCGCGGGGTGCAGGTGATGTGCGGCGTCAGCCCTGGGACGGTCGTCTACGGCGACCCGCTGAGCCTGCGCCGGGCGCTCACCAACCTCGTCGAGAACGGGATCCGCTACAACCGCGACGGCGGCCACGTGATCGTCGAGGACGCCGGCCGGTCCGCCGACTGGGTGCAGGTCGCGGTCCGCGACGACGGTATCGGGATCCCCGCCGAGGAGCAGGCGAAGGTCTTCGACCGCTTCTACCGGGTCGACCGCAGCCGCTCACGCGCCGAGGGCGGCAGCGGCCTCGGCCTCGCCATCGTCACCAAGATCGCCGCCGAGCACGGGGGCCGGATCGACCTTCAGTCCCAGCCCGGGATCGGCTCCCGGTTCGTCCTCACCCTCCCCAAGGCCCCCGGGGGGGCCGGGCGGCTCACCTCCCCGGCGCCGGCGGCGCCCTCCTCGGCGATCGGCTGAGCGCCCTCCCAGGAGGGGCCCCGGGGCGATGTCTGCGATGTCGCCCGCTTGGCGCGCTTGCGTGGTAACGTCGTAATCATGAAATTCCAGAAGCACTCCCACACCCCTCCCCTGGAGGCCTCCGAGGCCGCTGCCTGGTTCGCCGGGCGGCTTCCGGCCGACTGGTTCACCGCCGCCCCCGAGGTGAGCACCGACTCCGAGGAGATCCTCGTCGTCGGCACCCTCGGTGACGTCGATCTCCCCGAGACGGCGACCGACGCCGAGCGTGCAACCGCCCGGACGGCACGGATCACCGGGTTCCGCCAGGACACCCGCGAGCGTCGCGTGCGCATCGCGCTCGAGGCGGAGCACCGCTTCGGCAGGAAGGTCTCCTGGGGCGCCGTCTGCGGCGACCGCCGCGAGCTCTTCACCACGCTGAGCGTCCCCTTCATGACCCGGCTGCGGATGCCGGAGCGCGCCGTGCTCGACACCCTCGTCGAGGCCGGGGTGGCGCGCAGCCGCAGCGAGGCGCTCGCCTGGTGCGTCCGGCTCGTCGGCAACAACCAGGCGGAGTGGATCCAGAGCCTCCGCGAGGCGCTCGGGGCGGTCGGCAAGGCCCGCGCCGAGGGACCCGAGGCGTAACGGAGCACCGCGATGGCCCTGGCGTACGACCCCCGGCACGACCCCGACCCCGCCGGCGACGCGGCGCTCGACGCCTACTCGCACGTCGTGACCAGCGTGGCGGAGCGGATGCTCCGCTCCGTCGCCGGGCTGCGCGTCCACCGCAACACCCCCCGCGGCCCGCGTGCCGCGGGGGGCGGCTCGGCGGTCGTGCTCACCCCCGACGGCCACCTGCTCACCTCGGCGCACGTCGTCGAGGGCTCGCGCGGCGGCGTCGCCGCCTTCCCGGACGGCCGCGAGTCCGACTTCAGCGTCGTCGGCAGCGACCGCCTCTCCGATCTGGCGGTCGTCCGGGTCGCCACCGGCGACCTCGTCCCCGCCACCCTCGGTGACGCATCCCGTCTGCGGGTCGGCCAGCTCGTCGTCGCCGTCGGCACCCCCCTCGGCTACGGCGGGTCGGTGACCGCCGGAGTGGTGAGCGCGCTGGGCCGCTCGATGGTCACCCGCTCGGGGAGCGTCAGCCGGGTCGTCGAGAACGTCATCCAGACGGACGCGGCCCTCAATCCCGGCAACTCCGGGGGTGCGCTCGCGGACAGCGCCGGACGGGTGGTCGGCGTGAACACCGCGGTCGCCGGGGTCGGCCTCGGGCTCGCGGTGCCGATCGACGACACCACCCAGCGCATCCTCGGAGCACTGCTCGCGGAGGGGCGGGTGCGGCGCGCCTACCTCGGCGTCGCCGGCGCGACCCGGCCGGTCCCGCCGCGCGACGCCCACCGCGTCGGGCGGAGCACCGCGATCGGGGTCACCGAGGTGGTCCAGGGCAGCCCGGCGGAGCGCGCCGGTCTGCGCCCCGGCGACCTCCTCCTCGACGTCGGCGGCACCCCGGTGCGGGGCGCCGGCGACCTCCAGCGGCTCATGGTCGCGAGCGCGATCGGACGGCCGCTGACCCTGCGGGTGCTCCGCGACGGCCGCACCGACGACCTCGACGCGGTCCCCGGGGAGCTGCGCGAGGCATAGCCGGCCCCGGCCGCCGGGGACGTGGCCGTCCGCGCTACCAGCCGTGGACGGCCACCCCCTGGTGCCCGCAGACGAAGCGCAGGCGCTCGAGCAGCCCCTCGACGACGCGTGGCCATGCGAACTCGGCGGCGTCGCGGCGGGCGGCGCCGCGCAACCGCTCGCCGAGCTCGGGCCGCTCCACGAGCCCGCGCAGCGCACCCGCCACCTCGGCGGCGTCGTCGGTCTCGATGACGACCGCGTTGGCGTAGGGGCGGGCGTACTCCTCGCCGGTCGGGCCCACCACCGCGACCCCGCCGGCCGCCATCGCCTCGAGCCCCACCAGCCCGAAGGGCTCGTGCCCCGAGTTCGCGAGCACCGCGGTCGCGCCGGCGTAGATGACGGGCACGACGCCGTCGGGGAGGAAGGTGCGGAGGTGGACGAGGGGGGCGCCGGCGCTGTCGGCGAGCGCGGCGGCGATCGCGGACGGGCCGTCGACGGGCTCGAACCAGTCGGCGACGGCGAGGCCGAGGTGGCGGGCGTGGTCGAGCACCTCGTGTCCGAAGGGCTCGATCCCACCGCGCATGAGCAGACGGGCGGGGATCCCCCGGGCGCGCAGGGCGGCGATCGCGCCGACCGCCTGATGCCAGCGCTTGTCGGGATGGAAGCGGCCGATCTTGAAGGCGAGGCAGGGGGTGTCCGCCGCCTCGGCGATCCGCCGCGCCGCGGCGGCGTCGACGGGGGCGAGCGCCGCCTCGGGGATGCCGTTGGGGATGACGAGCGCGTTCACCCCCCAGCTGAGCATGAGCTGGCGCATGTAGCGGCTCACCGTGGTCACCGAGGCGACGTAGCCGAGGCGGGTCCAGTCGACGCGGTCGAACCCGAAGGTGTTGTTCGCGTTCCAGAGCAGCGCGCAGCGATGGCGCAGGCCGAGGGCGTGGAGACGGTCGCTGGTCGCGAGCACGGTGCCCGCCGTCTGCCACTCCTCGGCGAGCAACGCGACGGCGTGGCCGCGGCGGGTCGCCGGTCCGACCACCTCCTGGGCGAGCCAGCCGGGGAGGTGCTCCTCGAGGTCGGCGATGATCTCCTCCTCGCCCTGGTAGACGCCGTTGGGATGGCGGGCGCTGATGTGCTGTCCCCAGCGCACCAGCCGCACCCCGTGGTCGACCTCCTCGGCGGGGAGCGCGGGGTCGCCGGCGAAGACCAGGGTGGTGCGCACCCCGATCGCGGCGAGCGCCCGGCAGAGCTCGCGGGCCCGCACCCCGAGGCCTCCGGCGAGGCTGTAGCGGTCGGGTCCCTCGAGGGAGAGCATCACCACCTCGAGGCGGTCGGGGGCCTGCACGGTCACCGCGCCGGGGTCACCCGCGGCCGCAGGTGCAGTCGCTGGAGAACGGCGTCGAGGCGGGAGAGCAGGGGCATCGCCACGCCGAGGGCGAACCACACCAGCACCGCCGCGATGGCGCCGATGACGAATCCCCCGGCGACGTCGCCCACATAGTGGACCCCCGCGATCACCCGGGCGATCCCCACCGCGAGCGCGAGCACCGCGGTCGCCACCCCCGCCGGACGCCAGGCGAGCCACGCCGCCCCCGCGAGGGCGCCGAGGACGAGGACGTGGTCGGAGGGGAACGAGGCGTCGTCGACGTGGGCGAAGAGCGGCGCGTACTGGCCGGTGACGAAGGGGCGGGGGCGGTTCCAGACGTCGCCGGCGAGCGAGCCCGCGCCGAGCCCGATGAGCGCACCCCCGGCCGCGGCCACCCCGGCGCGCAGCCCCTGGGGACGGAGCCAGACCGCGAGCGCGACGATCAGCGCCGCGTAGATGAGGTCCTGGGCCGCGAAGCGCACCACGCCGTCGAACGCGGTGGAGCGGCCGGCGAGGTCGTGGAGCGCGCTGCTCACGCTGGCCTGAAGCATCGGCCGCAGAGATTACGGGGCGGGGACGGCGACGGGCGGGCCGAGCCAGGCCCCCTGTCCGAGGGCGATGCCCGCGTCCCGGACCCGGCGCGCCTCCTCCTCGGTCTCGATCCCCTCGGCGATGACGACGGCGCCGGTGCTCGCGGCGAAGGCGACGACCGCTCGGAGCGCCGCCGCCCGGCCCGAGTCCGGCGGCGCCGCGACGAGGCTGCGGGCGACCTTGACGAACTCGGGGACGGCGGTGGCGAGCACCTGGAGGGTGGAGTGCCCCTCGCCGACGTCGTCGATGGCGAAGCGGAAACCGTGGGCACGGTACGAGGCGAGCACCTCGGCGAAACGCTCGAGGTCGCGCACCGCCTCGCGCTCGGTGATCTCGAGGACGGTGTCCTCGGGGCGGCGCCCGGCCCAGCGCAGCAGCAGGAGCATGTGCTCGACGTCGAGCAGGGGGTCGAGGAGCGCGCTCACCGCGACGTTCAGGAAGAGGGGGAACCCGGGCATCAGCGCCCGCGCGCCGTCGACCGCGGAGCGGCGGCAGAGCCAGTCGAGGTCACGGAGCAGGCCCCGGTACTGGGCGGCGGCGAAGAGCCCCTCGACGTCCATCTCGGCAGCGCCCCCGAGCGGCCGGGCGAGCGCCTCGTAGGCGGCGATCCGGCCGCTCACGAGGGCGACCACCGGCTGGTAGACGGCGCGGATGCTCCGGTCGGCGAGGATCTCCGGGATGAGCGCCGCCCACCGCGTCCAGCCGGTCCCGTCGGCCGCGGTGAGCGGCGCGCCGGCGGCGGCGGCGACCCGGGACCGGCCGGCGACCTTGGCGTCGACGAGCGCGGTGCGGGCGCGGTCGGTGAGCGCACCCCCGTCCTCGACCCCGTCCCAGCAGGCGACGCCGCCGGAGCAGCTGTAGCCGGAGGGGGTCGCGGCGCAGAGCCGCTCGGCGCGGCTGATCGCGGTGTCGAGGTCGCACCCGGCGAGGGCGACGGCGATGCTGTCGCCTCCCAGCCGGCAGAGGTAGTCGCCCTCGCGGACCGCCGCCGACCAGAGCGCCGCGACCTGCCGGAGGAGGAGGTCGGCGCGGTCACGACCCTGGACCTCGTTGACCGCGTGGAAGTGGTCGAGGTCGAGGACCGCGACGCTGATCGGGGTGCCGTCGCGACGCGCGGCGGCGAGGAGGCGGGGGAGGACGTCGCTCCAGGCGGCGTGGCTGGCGAGGCCGGTGACGGGGTCGCGAAGGACCGCCTCCCGGCTGCGGGCGAGCCGGCGCACCGCGACGGCGTGGAGCCCGAGCCCCTCGACGGCGCGCAGCGCCGCCGCCCCGAGGCCGTCGCCGCGCCGCGAGGCGAGGTGGACGAGGGCCACGACCTCGCCGCCGTCGACGAGGGGGACGACCGCCTCGGCGGCGACCCCGGGGCGGCGGCGGCCGGCGACGGTGCGCCCCGCTCCCAGGGCGAGGGAGGCGAGCCCGGCGGCGCCGGCGAGCGGCCCCTCGGACCCGGCGTGGACGAGGCGCAGCCCGGTCTGCGGGTCGGGCTCGAAGACGGAGACGGTGTCGATCCCGGCGATCGAGGCGAGCATCTCGGCGAGGGTACGGAGCGCCACCTCGAAGCTCGCGGCATCCGCGACCCGGGGGGCGAGCCCGGCGAGGGCGTCGAGCCACGCCATCGGACCGGCGAGCTCGCCGGCGCGCGCCGCCGCACGGGCGGCGCGGGCGCTTGCGCGCCGTCCGTCCTGGGGGTCGGAGGTGGAGACGTGAACTGCCACGACGGGTGTTCGGGGGGTCCTCAGCCGCTTCGATGACGGTTGCCGGCGGGACCGCCACCCCCGACACGAGCTCCCAGTCAGGCCAGTGTGCCACGCCGTCCGCGCCCTGGGAACCCCGCGCTGCAGCCGTCCTCGGAGCCCCCGAACGTCGGAGTACCCTGTGCGCCACTTTCGGCCATGAGGAGGTGGACCCATGCCGCGCCGAGCGATCGGAACCCTCGCACCGCTGATCCTCACGGCTGCGCTCGCCGCCTGCGGAGGCTCATCGTCGCCCCCGGCGGCGAGCACCGAGTCGACCTCGACCACCGCGAGCACGACGAGTGCCGCGACCGTCTCGCTCCGCCACGTGCCGACCGGCGACGCGACCCTCGCCTACGACACGGCCGCCAAGACGCTGACCGTTGAGATCCGGCTCACCGGGCTGGCGCCGAGCAGCACCCATCCCGCCCACATCCACTCCGGTCTCTGCGAGAAGCAGGGCGCGGTGCTCTACCCGCTGAACGCCATCAAGGCCGACGCCAAGGGGGTCGCGGATTCGGTCACCGTCGTCGCGAACATCAAGGAGGGCGGGATCCCCAACGGCACCTGGTACGTCAACGTCCACAACGGGCCCGGGCTGACTCCCGACGCGCAGTTCGAGCCGATCGTCTGTGGCGACGTCGCCAACCCCGACAAGGGCGCACACCTCCTCGTGAAGATGCAGAACGGGCCGACCCCGGTCGGCCCGCCGAGCAGCCCCGACCAGACCGCGTCGGGGACGGCGATGCTGAGCATCGAGGGCGGCGCGCTCAAGGTCGTCGTCAACGTGAGCGGCCTCAAGCCCTCGAGCTCGCACGCGATGCACATCCACATGGGCAGCTGCGAGAGCCAGGGACCGGTGATCCACGGTCTGCCGGCGCTCGTCGCCGACGCGACCGGCGCCGCGACCCTCACCACCACGGTGGCGGGGATCAGCTCGATCCCGGTCGGGACGTGGTACCTCAACATCCACCGCGACACGATGATCGGGCTCGGTCAGACCGACTTCGACCCGATCGTCTGCGGCGACATCGGCGGCTCCTCCGGCTACTGACGCCGCGAGCCCCTCGGGATCGGCGCGACCGCGGGGGTCGCGCCGGCCGGGCAGCACGCCCGCCGCTCGGCCCTCGGCGGGAGCGGGTCCAGGCGGAGCAGCCTCGATCCCGGCCCGAGGCGGTAGCGCACCGCCGCCTTGCCGAGGCTCGGGCAGCAGTCGGCGTCGGTGGGCGCGTAGAGCTGGTAGGCGAGGGAGACGAAGGCCGGACCCTGGCCGACGACGATCACCGACGCACTCGGGAGACGCACGTCCTCGCCGAGGAGGACGCCGTCGCCGGCGAAGAAGAACGCCCACTCGTGATGGGGCACGGTGTGCCCGTCGCCCGCGCTCCCGAGCAGGACGTGGAGGGCGTACTCGGGGTGATAGGTGCCGGGATCGTCGACCTGATAGCCGAGCGCGGCCACCTGGCGCTCGGCGTCGAGCTGCGACGGCGGCGGGCCGGCGATGTGGGTCGTCGCCGGGACGGCGTCCGCCGACGCCGGCGGAGGGGGGCCGGGGGCGTGGCTCGGGGCGGGAGCGGGGCTGGGGTGCGGGGTCGAGGGCTCGGGACCGATCCGGATGTCGAGGTTGCCGACCGCCCGGTGGAGGGCGGTGAGGCCGGCGGATCCCGCGACGAGGACGAAGAGGATCCCGACGATCAGGGCGACGAGCATGAACCCGGCGCCGCTCCGCCGCAGCGTGCGGCCGGCGATCATCAGGACCAGCACTCCCCCCGCCCCCAGCACCGCCACGAGCAGGAGCTCGGTCATCGCGACCTCGCTTGGGGGATCCGGCGCGACCGCACGGGAAGCGGTAAGTGAACCACTCCGTGCGGTCGACGGCAACGCCGGTCTCTGGTACGGTGAGTCCGTGGTGGCGCGCCCCACGAGCGTGGGGCGGCATGGAGGTCAAGGCGATGGCCGAGATCATCGACGTCTCGCTCACCGTGGACGCGAGCACGGACCACCTCATCAAGGACCTCCGGATCTGCCCCGGATGCGGGCGTCCGGAGACCCGCTGGCGGGAGCACGCCGGGGCCGGGTTCGAGATCGACAGCGAGGTCTACTGCTGTCGGGGGTGTGCCGACCAGATCGGCTGTACCTGCGGGCGGTAGTCCGGCGCGGGCACAATCGGGTGCCCGCGCAGACTCGCCCCCGGAGGCCCTCGTGACCCAGCCCCGTCTTCTCACCGGCGACCGGCCCACCGGCAAGCTCCACCTGGGGCACTACGTCGGCTCGCTCGAGAACCGGGTCCGGCTCCAGCACCAGTACGAGTGCTTCTTCCTCGTCGCCGACCTCCACATGTTGACGACGAAGAACACCAAGGAGGACATCCTCGAGTCCGCGGAGAACGCGCGGCACCTGGTGCTCGACTCGCTGGCGGCCGGGATCGAGCCCGAGCGCGCCACCTTCTACCTGCAGTCGGCGATCCCCGAGGTCTGCGAGATCAACACGTTCTTCCAGAACCTCACCACCGTGCCGCGGCTCGAGCGCATCCCCAGCCTCAAGGAGATGGCCCGCGACGCGCGCAAGGAGGAGATGCCGTACGGGCTGCTCGGCTATCCCGTGCTCCAGGCAGCCGACATCCTCTGCGTGCGCGCCAACGTCGTGCCCGTCGGCAAGGACAACGCGAGCCACGTCGAGGTGACGCGCGAGATCGCGCGCCGCTTCAACGGTCTCTACGGACCGCCGGACGTGTTCCCCATCCCCGAGCTGATCATCGGCGACGTCCCCACCCTGGTCGGCACCGACGGCCAGGCGAAGATGAGCAAGTCGATCGGCAACACGATCTTCCTCAGCGACGACGAGGCGACGGTGAACCGCAAGGTGCGGGGGATGTACACCGACCCGAATCGCATCCGCGCCGACATCCCCGGCACCGTCGAGGGCAACCCGGTCTTCATCTACCACGACGCCTTCAACCCCGACCGCGCCGAGGTCGAGGACCTCGAGCGCCGCTACCGCGAGGGGACGGTCGGCGACGTCGAGGTGAAGGAGCGGCTCGCCGAGGCGATCAACGCCTTCCTCGCGCCGATGCGCGAGCGCCGCGCCGCCTACGAGGCCGACCGCGGATACGTCGACTCGCTGCTCGTCGAGGGCACGGCGCGCACCCGCGAGGAGGTGGTGGCGACCGTCCGGCTCATGCGCTCGGCGATGGGGCTGACCAGCAGCTGGAACCGCATCCGCCGCCGCGCCGAGGAGCGGGCGAAGAAGGTCGGTTAAAAGAGAAAGGGCAGGAGTCCGGCTGGCGGGCGCCGGGCTCCCCGCCCACAGATAGTGTGCCGAGCCGCCCCTGACGGATCGGTCGACAGCGCAAAACGGTCCGGCGACGCTCGTGTCACGGGCGGGTGACGGCGAACGCCCCGCCCCCGAGATGTCACCGTCGGTTCATCCGTAGGAAGTCGGGGGGCTCGGGCGTTGAAGCTAGGTCCGCGACCTCACGCGGACCTGGAAGGGCCCCATGACGCCATCCCACCCCGCTCGTCCGCACTCGCGCGCGCTCCGCGCCCGGGCCGTCGCCCTGGCCGCCGTCGCCGCGTGGCTGCTCGCGGGCTGCGGCGGCGGTGCCACGGACGCCGTCGGGGGACCGAACGTCCCGACCCCGGCGCCGCCGGCCCCGGCGTCGATCGACGGGGCGCTCGTGCCGTCCGGGGTCGACCTCCACGCCGGGCCGATCACCGTGCCGCTCCAGCTCCGGCTCCCCACGCTCGAGGTGAGCGCGGCCGTCCTCGGGGTCGGGATGACCACGCGCGGCGCCATGGACGCCCCCGAGGGGCCGCCCGGCAACCCGATCTGGCAGGAGGCCTTCTGGTATCGCGGAGGCGGCATCCCCGGTGACGTCGGGACGGCGACGATCGCCGGCCACGTCGACGACACCCTGGGCCGCCCCGCGCTCTTCTGGCACCTCCGCGATCTCCATCCCGGCGACCCGGTGGTGATCCACGACACCCGCAGCGGCATGGACATCCGCTTCACGGTCCGCGAGGTCGCCACCTACACCGTTCAACAGGCATCGCAGCCGGCGGTCCTCGCCGCCATCTACGGGGCCGGACCCGTCGCCGGGACGGGACCGCAGCCGGCCCCCGACGGACTCGCGCACCTCACGCTCGTCACCTGCGCCGGAGACTTCGTCCACGGTTCGTACGACCACCGGATCGTCGTCGACGCGCAGCGGGTCGGGTGACGGTGCACCAGGAAGGGAGACGGGAATGAACCACGACCACCTCAGTGGAGACCGCCGCCGGCGCGGCGGGATACGCCGCGTCGGGGGGGCCTGCTGCGCCGCAGGCGCGAGCCTGATGGCGGCGGGCCTCCTCGCATACGGCCCCGCGGGGGCGGTGCTCGCCGGCACCTCGACGGCGGAGTCCGTGGCCGCGGCGACGGCGACCCCGGTGCCGACCTCGAGCACCACGGTGACCTCGACGCACACCGCGCACTCGACGTCGACGAGCCACACGAAGACGACCAAGTCGAGCACCACCACCAGCGCGTCGTCGTCGAGCAGCGTCACGCCGACCCCGGTGGTGCCGGCCTCGCCGGTGCCCACCCCGACGAGCGTGCCCACCTCCACGCCGACGGCGTCGTCGAGCAGCGGCGTGCTCGGCACCTCGGCGACCTCGAGCGCCGCCCCCGCGACCGGCTCCCAGGTGATCGCGCCGCCCGCGACCGGCGCGGACGTCCCCCTCGCCGCGGGTTCGCTGCTCATGCTCGCCGGCGGCGGCATGCTCGCCGCCACCCGACGCCGGAGGAGCTGACCCTCCTAGAGGATTCCCCCCTGGGGCCCGGCCGGCAAGCGCAGAGTCGCCGGTCGGGCCCTTCCTCATGTGACACCGCGAGCCGGTGTCCATGTACCATCGTTCCATGGCAAAACAGGCGGCGCCGGCCCGAGAGAACGGTGGCGGCGGCGAGGGCGTCTACACGATCGACGAGCTCGCCCAGGCGACCGGGATGACGACTCGCAACATCCGCGCCCACCAGTCGCGCGGCCTGCTCCCCCCGCCGGTGGTGCGCGGGCGCACCGGCTACTACGGCGACGAGCACGCCGCCCGGCTCCGCCTCATCCTCCGCATGCAGGCGGACGGCTTCAACCTCGGTGCGATCCGCCGGGTGCTCGACTCCGTGCCCTCGGGGACGGCCCGCCAGGTCGTCGACTTCGAGAGCGCGCTCCGCGCCGCCTGGGAGGAGGAGCCGGTCGAGACCGTGCCCGCCGAGGAGATGGTCCGCCGCTTCGGCACCGCCGATCTCGGTCTCGTCCGCCGCGCCGAGCGCATCGGCCTCCTGCGCGACCTCGGCGACGGCCGCTTCGAGGTGCGCAGTCCGCTGCTCCTCCGTGCCGCCGAGCAGCTCGTCGCGCTCGGGCTTCCGCTCGAGTCGTGCATCGCCGCCGCCGAGGACGTCGCCAAGCACGCCCACGGGGTCGCCAAGCGCTACGTCCGCCTCTACCTCGAGGAGGTGTGGCGGCCCTTCGAGGAGGCCGGGCGGCCCGAGGCCGAGTGGCCGCGGATGCAGGACGCCCTGGAGCGGATGCGCCCCCTCGCCCTCGACAGCCTCGCCGCCGCCTTCCGCCTCGCGATGGGCGAGGAGGTCGACCGCGCCTATCAGCAGGTGCTCCGGCGCCGCGCCGCCCCCCGCGAGGAGGCCGCCCCGCGGGCGCCGCGCCGCCGGATGCAGCCGGTCTGATCCCCATGGGCGGACGTCTCGTCTCGGTGAACGTCGGCGCGCCTGCGCCGCTCACCGCCGGACGCCGTACCGTGG
>DATKEY010000365.1:0-3097 GCA_035544475.1 Candidatus Dormiibacterota bacterium
TGCGCTCGTCGACGTGCAGGGCAACCCCCTCGGCACGCCCATCGGCGACGCGGCGCTGGCCCTCACGATCGGGGCCGCGGCCGCTGTCGGCATCTCGAGCGCCGCGGCGGCGACGGGCGATCCCGGCGTCCGTGACCCTGACCGGCCGGGCGGGGCTGCGTCGCCGGACGCGGTGGGAGGCGCTGTCGAGCAGCCCGACCCACTCCACCTCCTCGATCCCGACACCGGTCAGCCGTGGACGTCGAACCAGCTCGCCCATCTCGCCGACCTCCGGACACAGTACGGCGAGGGCGAGGCCGCGATGTGGGCCGGTGCCACGCCTGCCGAGCGGCAGAGCATCGACCTGGCCAATGGGTTCATCAAGCCGACCTGGTTGACCGCCATGGTCGGCTGCCTGGTGCCGGCGATCCTCGCGCTGCTGCTGCTGCCGGTGCTCATGGTGGTGCGGACGTTGTTCGCGGTCGGGCCGGTCGGTGAGGCGCTGGCCGCACCAGCTCGGGTCGCACCGCTTCGCCTTCCGCGAACCCCTTGGCGGCCCTACCTCTCCGTATCGGCGATCTCCGGCGGGGTGGTGGGTGCGGTGGGGGTGGTCGTGCTGCTGCAGGAGTACGGCAGGGTCTTCCCCACCACCGGCATCCTGGTGCGCGCGGTGGCGGTCGGCCTCGTCGTGGGGATCGCTCTGCCGTCGCTGGCACGGGGCGTGCGCGTGGCGCGCGCCAACCGCCGCACCGCGCTCATCGAGGCGCGTGCGAACGAAGCCCGCGCACGGGTGGCTGCGCACATGGGAGCCGCGCTCACTCCGGTACTGCAGAGGACGTCCGCCGAGAGTGCGGCCGTCTACGCACCGACCCACATCGTCCCCTCACTCGGGCTCGACGCGTGGACCGACCCGGACCCGTCGCGCGCGCCCGTCGACCGGCTCGACGAGGGCCTCGACGTCGAGGTCGTGGAACGCTGGGGAGGCTGGGCACGCGTGGTCTGTTCCAACGGCTGGCTGGGGTGGGTGGATGGCGCCGCCCTTCAGGAGCTGCGGCGATGACCACGCCAGGACCGCCTCAGGGGCCCCCGTCCGGAGCACCGCAGGGGCCGCCCACGGGACCGCCACGAGCTGGGTCGTCGGGAGCACCGCCGGGTCCGCCACAGGGACCGCCGACCGGACCACCGAGGGGGCCGTCCCCGGGGGCGCCGACAGGGCAGGCACCCGGCGGAGCTCCCTGGTCGCTGACATCGCAGGGCCGCCGCGCGGTGTTCGGCGGCGGAGCCGCGGTTGCCGTCGTGATCGTCATCATCATCCTGCTCTCGCACGGGGGCACGAGCTCCAAGAAATCCGGCGCCGGCGAGGTCTTCCTCCAGCCCACCGCGGCCACGGGGAACAGTCCCTTCACTCCGTCGGTGGCGGCGGCGACGCCGGCCGCGCCCGTCTCGCCGCCGGCTCTTCCGTCGGGGCCGGACACGGGTGCTCCATCGTCCTCGAGCCCGGCGGCGCAGGCGGTCGCCAGCTATTCCGGTTCGACACCCGGTCTGTACGGTGGGACGCGGCAGATCAGCAGCTGCGACAGCACCCGGCTCGTCGACTTCCTCGAGGCGAATCCCGACAAGGCCCGCGCCTGGGCGGGGGTCGAGGGCATCTCGCCGTCGGACATCCGTGCGTACGTCGCGACCCTCACCCCGGCGCTGCTGCGCGCCGACACGCGCGTGACCAATCACGGGTTCGAGAACGGTCAGGCCACGACGTATCAGTCGGTTCTGCAGGCGGGGACCGCGGTCCTCGTCGACAGGTACGGGGTTCCCCGCGTCCGCTGCTACTGCGGCAACCCGCTCACCGAGCCGATCCCCCTCACGGAGACACCGGCGTACACCGGCCCGAGCTGGCCCGCGTTCCAGCCGACCACGGTCGTCGTCGTGGCCCCCGCGCCCCGGCCGCAGGTCACGATCATCATCGTCGACGTCGCAACGGGAGCCCCCTTCGCGCGTCCCGTCGGCGGCGACGGGTCGACCGACACGGATGCACCGCCGGGCACCTTTTCGACGCCGACCCCTGCGCCCACACCCACAGCGCCCGCCACGCCCACGGCGGCCGCAGGGCCTCCCGACCTGTCCGGAAACTGGAACGGTCCGCAGAATCCGGCCGCTCCCCCCTGGCAGCTGTCCGTCAGCGGCGACAGGAAGACGCTGACCGGCGGCTACCGCGGCGGCGACGGCCATTCAGGACTCGTCGGAAGCTTCCGCACCACACTCAACGCGGACGGGACCGCCTACTCGGGGACGTTGCACGTCACGGAGGCCGACACCGTCGTGGACGGAACCATCACCTTCACCATCGTCTCGCCCAATGAGCTCTCCGTGAGGTGTCAGTCGCCGAACGGCCCCATCTGCAGCTTCACCCTGACCCGATCGCCATGACAGTGGTCTGGACGCCGACGCATCGGGTTCCTGCAGCCGGGTCCGCCTGCTGGCAATCACCAGATACCTCGGGCCCGCCGCTTGCAGTGCGTCTCGATCCGGGCCTCGAGGTGCGCCTCGTCGAACGCGAGGGCGGCTGGGGGCACGTCGAGTGCTCGAACGGCTGGTGGACATGGGTCGACGGCCGGTCGCTCGAGCAGCTGCCACCGGCTGTGCCCGCACCGCCACGCACCGCACCCGGTCGCGCCCTCTTCACCCCGACGCACGTGATCCCGGTGGGTGGCCTGGCCGCCTTCTCCGCGCACGACGCGTCGGTGGCGGCCCTGGCGACCCTCGATCCCGGGGTGTCGGTCCAGGTCGTCGACAGATGGGGCGATTGGGCGCAGATCGCCTGCTGCAACGGCTGGACAGCCTGGGTGGACGGGCGCCGCCTCCGGCCCGCGGTGCCGTCGCCCGGTCAGAGTGTCCGCACGGGCATGCGGCTCCTCACCAGGCCGAGGGCGGTGCCGCCGGGAGCCGGGCCGCTCGCCCTCGTCGGACCGCTGGCCCTCGCCGGCGCCGCCCTCGTCATCGCGGGCAGCCTTCTGCCATGGCTGTCGGCGGGTGGCCTCTCGGTGTCGGCGTGGGACATTCCGCTGCGGTCGCTGATCGGCGAGGCGAGCGACAGCCAGTTCCCCAGCGTGGGGCTCCTCCT
>DATKEY010000366.1:0-14647 GCA_035544475.1 Candidatus Dormiibacterota bacterium
GGCCGGCGGCCACCCCGGTCGCGGCACTCGTCACGGCACCGAATCCTGCCGGCACGGGCCCCCCCGACACCTGCCTCCACCTCGTCGACGTGAGGGAGGTCACCGGCGACATGACCGAGCGTCGCAACAGCGTCGACACCCTCGAGCGGATGAACCGCGAGCTCGAGCAGCGGACCGAGCAGCTCGTCCGCACCAATGCCGAGCTCGAGCAGCTCGCCTCGGTGCTCTCCCACGACCTCAACGAACCGCTGCGGGTCGTCGCCGGCTTCGCCAGGCTGCTCGCCGAGGACTGTTCCGACCACCTCGACGACACCGGTCAGGCGTACCTGCACCACATCACCCTGGGCGTGAACCGCATGCGCGCGCTCATCGACGATCTCATCGCGTACGCGCGAGTCGGCGCGGACACGACCACCGGCGAGCCGGTGGACTGTGGCGCGGTGATGCGCGCGGTCGCCGACGCGCTCTCGCTGACCCTTGCGAACACGGACGCCGAGCTGAGCGTCGGGGACCTGCCGGTCGTCGGCGGTCCGGGCGGCGACCTGTACCAGCTGTTCTCGAACCTCGTCGGCAACGCCCTCAAGTTCGTCGCCGCCGGGGTCCGCCCACGGGTCGCCGTCGACTCCCGCGCCGAGGACGACCGCTGGCACTTCACCGTGACGGACAACGGGATCGGCATCGATCCCGCCAGGCGCGAACGGGTCTTCCGCATGTTCCAGCGGCTCCACCCCGCCGACACCTACGACGGCACCGGGATCGGGCTCGCGATCTGCCAGAAGGTCGTCGAGCGCCGCGGCGGGCGGATCTGGATCGAGGGCGCGCCACAGGGAGGCTCGGTGGTGCACTTCACGCTTCCGGCGCTCAGGGAGGAGGGGTGACGGCTCAGCGGGCGCCGCTCAGCAGCTCCTCCGCGACGGCGTCGGCGGCGGCGTCGGCGCCGCCCGCCAGGCGGCGGGAGAGCTCCGCGCGGCGGTAGTAGAGGGAGCAGTCGTGCTCCCACGTGGCCCCCAGACCACCGTGGACGAAGATGCTCTCCCGCGACGCGAGGTCGAGCGCGTCGCCGGCGCCGACGAGCAGCGCGTTCGCGGCCAGGGCGAACTCCTCGGGACGGCTCCACCACGCCCAGCCCGCGTAGAACACGAGCGACCGCGCGTTCTCGATGCGCCGGAGCATCTCGACGAGCCTGTGCTTGATCGCCTGGTAGGACCCGATCGCACGTCCGAAGGCGACGCGCTCGCGGGCGTGGTCGCAGGCGCGATCGAGACACGCGCTCGCCGCGCCGAGTGACTCGGCGCCGAGCAGCGCGCGCTGGAGATGCCTCGCGGTGACGACCTGCGCGGCGCCGGCGGCCAGGCGCTCCGCGGGGGCGCCGTCGAGGACGACATGCGCCAGCGAGCGGGTCGCGTCGTAGGCGTCGCGCGGCTCGACGGTGACCCCGGGACTCCCGGGGTCGAGCAATGCCGCCACCGGCGCGCCGTCCTCACCCTCGGCGCAGACGGCGAGGACGTCCGCGTCGGGCGCGTCGAGCACCCACTCGACCCGGCCGCGCAGCCGCAGCCCGGAGTCCGCGCCGCGCGCGACGACGGTCGGCGCACGGCGTCCGTCCGCCATCCCGTCGACGAGCGCGCCCCGCATCCGCCCCGATGCGAGGTCCGCGCGCAGGGAGCGGTCGCCGGTGCGCTCCGCCAGCGCGGTCGCCGGAAGGTGCCCGAGGAGGCGGGCGTCGGCGAGGTGGCGTCCGCAGCCCTCGACGACGAGCATCGCCTCCAGCGCGCCGAGGGCGGCGCCGTCTGCGTCCTCGCCGGACAGCAGCCCCGGCCACCCCGCCCCGACCGCCGTCGCCCAGAGCGACGGCGGCGCCTCTCCGTCGAGGGCGACGCGTGCGGAGCGCAGCGTGTCGTGGCGGGCGAGGGCCTGGGCGACGGCGTCGCCCAGCCAGGTCTGCTCCTCAGTGAGCGCGTGGCGCACGAGGTGCCTCCCCGGGGACGGGCTGCGGCACCCGCGGCTCCGGGGGCAGCCCCAGGACCCGCTCGCCGATGACGTTGCGCAGGATCTCCTCGGTGCCACCCGCCGAGCGCAGCCCGGGAAGCGCCGAGACCTGGTGCCCCCACTCGCCGTCGACGAGCGCCCGGGGGCCGGCGACGTCGACGGCGAGCTGGGCGGCGGCGAACGACGCGAGCACGGTCGTGATCTTCGCGAGCCCCGCCTCCGGACCCGGGACCGCGCCCTCGGCGATCCGGGTGCGCAGGCGCAGGTTGAAGTGGCGCAGCGCGAGGAGCTCGGTGGCGATCCGTCCGAGACGGGCGCGCACCAGCGGGTCGGTGCGCGCGGCCGCATCGCCCGCGACCGCGGCGACGAGCCGGTCGAGGCGCGCCCCGTGCCGCCCGGAGCCGACCGTGAGCCGCTCGAAGCCGAGCATGGTGAGCGCGACCGTCCAGCCGTCACCCGGGGCGCCGATCGAGCTCCCCGGCTCCAGGCGCACATCGTCGAGGAAGACCTCGTTGAACTCCGCCTCGCCGGAGATCTGGCGGAGCGGGCGGACGGTCACCCCGGCCGCGTCCATGGGGACGACGAACATCGTCAGTCCCCGGTGCTTCGGCACCTCGGGGTCGGTGCGCGCGAGCATGATCCCGAAGGACGCATGCTGGGCATGGGTCGTCCAGACCTTCTGGCCGTCGACCTGCCAGCCGCCGCCGGGCAGCGGCCGCGCGCGGGTGCGCACCGCGGCGAGGTCGGAACCGGCGCCCGGCTCACTGTAGAGCTGGCACCACACCTCGTCGCCGCGCAGGAGCGGCCGGAGATGGCGAGCGCACTGCTCGGCGGTCGCGTGGACCATGAGCGTGGGACCGACCATGTCGACGCCGATGAAGTCGAACACGCCGGCGACGCCGTGGGCCTCGAGCTCCTGGTCGACGGCGATCCGCTCGGCGGGCCCCCTCCCCGCCCCGCCGTGCTCGACCGGCCAGGTGACCCCCGCGTACCCGGCGCCGGCGAGCCGCGCCTGCCAGGCGCGGTGGCGGCGGACATCCTCGGCGTCGGGTGGCTCGAGCACGCTGCGCGGCGGCGCATCGGCGGAGTTGGCCGCGAGCCAGGCACGGACCTCCGCCCGGTAGGCGGCCAGCTCCGGGGTGTCCTCGTCGTCCACCGCTACAGGCGCTCGATCAGGGTGGCGTTCGCCATCCCCGCACCCTCGCACATCGTCTGCAGCCCGTACCGGCCGCCGCTCGCCTCGAGGTGGTTGACCATCGTCGCCAGCAGCCGGATCCCCGAGGCGCCGAGGGGATGGCCGAGGGCGATCGCCCCCCCGCGCGGGTTGAGCCGCCCGGGGTCGGCGTCGAGCTCGTGCTGCCAGACGAGGGGCACGGGCGCGAAGGCCTCGTTCACCTCGTAGACGTCGACGTCGTCGATGCCCAGCCGGGCGCGCGCGAGGACGCGCTGCGTCGCCGGGACGGTGCCCGTGAGCATGAGGATCGGGTCACTCCCGCTCACCGCGAAGCCGGCGAAGCGCGCCCGCGGGCGGAGGCCGAGCTCGGCCGCCCGCGCCTCGCTCATGATCAGCGCCGCGCTCGCGCCGTCGGTGAGCGGCGACGAGTTGCCCGCGGTGATCCGCCACCCGATCTCCGGGAACCGCCGCGACATCCCGTCGTCGACGAAGGAGGGCCTGAGCGTGGCCAGGCCCTCCGCCGTCGTCGACGCCCGGACGGTCTCGTCGGCGGTCGCGGTGGCGGTCGTCCCGTCGGGGCCCGGCACGGTCACCGGCACGATCTCCCCGCCGAATCCGCCGGAGGTCGCCGTCTGCGCGGCGAGGCGGTGGGACCGGGCGGCGAACTCGTCGAGGGTCTCGCGGTCGAGACCCCAGCGCGCCGCGAGGAGCTCGGCGGAGATCCCCTGGTGGACGAGACCGTCGGGATAGCGGGCGGCGACCGCGGCGCCGCGGGTGTCCTCGCCGTGGGGCGCGTAGCCCATCGGCACCCGGCTCATCGACTCGACGCCGCAGGCGATCACGACGTCGTAGACCCCGGCGAGCACGCCCTGGGCGGCGAAGTGGACCGCCTGCTGGCCGGAGCCGCACTGCCGGTCGACGGTGGTCGCCGGCACGGACTCGGGGAAGCCCGCGCCGAGCACCGCGCTGCGGGTGATGTTCAGCGCCTGCTGCCCCGCCTGGGCGACACAGCCTCCGACGACGTCGTCGACCTCGCCGGGGTCGAGCCGGTTGCGCTCCACGAGCGCGCGCAGGACCTGGGCGAGCATGTCGGTGGGATGGATCGCGGAGAGCTGGCCGCCGGGCTTTCCCCTGCCGGAGGGTGTCCGGATCACGTCGACGATCACTGCGTCGGTCATGTCGTCCGATGCTCCTTGACAGCGCGCTCAACTACAGGACAAACTGTCCGACATATCGTACGACAACGGAGGATGCCGTGACCAGGGCCACCCGGGACGCGAGCCGGCATCCGGTCCCGAGCGCCCTTCACCGCTCCGGATCGGGCACTCCGCTCGTCCTCCTCCACGGTCTGACGGCGTGCTGGCAGGTGTGGCAGCCGGTCATCCCCCTCCTCGCCGAGCGCCACGACGTCGTGGCGCTCACGCTCCCCGGCCACTACGGCGGCCCGGCGCTCGCGGGCGACGCCCCGGCCACCGTCGCGGCACTCGTCGACGGGGTCCAGGACAGCCTCGGCCGGCTGGGCGTCGGGCGGGCCCACATCGCCGGCAACTCGCTCGGCGGCAGGGTCGCCCTCGAGCTCGCCAAGCGCGACCGGGCGCTCTCGGTGGTCGCGATCGCCCCCGCGGCGTGGTGGCCGACCGACCGCGATCTCCGCCGCGTGACCCGCAGCCTGCGCGCGGGCGTCGCCGCCGCCCGGGTCATCGCGCCGTTCGCCGACCTCGCGGTGAGCTGGAAGGTCCTCTGCCGCGCCCTGGGAAGCCGGACGATGCGCTTCCCCGAGCGCTGCTCGCCCGCCGACCTCGCCGACATCCTGCGCGCGGTCCGCGGCTGCACCGTCGCGAAGGACATCCTCCGCTCCGCCCCGTCGGAGGGCCCGGTGCGTGACCTGGACCGGATCTCCAGCCCGGTGCGCCTGGCGTGGCCGTCCGACGACCGCGTGCTCCCCTTCGCGACCTTCGGCGCCGGGCTCGCCGAGCGGATGCCGGAGGCCTCGCTCGTCATGCTCCCGCGGACCGGGCACGTCCCGATGTGGGACGACCCCGATCTCGTCGCACGGACGATCCTCGAGGTGACCGAGCGTGCCGACCGCCCGGCGGCATGAGCCTCGGCGTCGAGGACCGGGTGGCCGGGGCCACCGCGCGGCTCCTCGGTGAGGGCACGCCCTTCACCCAGCTCGGCGTCAGCGAGATCGCGGCCGCCGCGGGCGTCGCCCGCTCGACGTTCTACGTCCACTTCACCGACAAGAGCGACCTGCTCCTCCGCCTGGCGGAGCGCGCCATGGACGACCTGCGCGACGCTCTCGACCGGTGGTGGGCGCAGCGGCGCTCCGGCGACGACGACGCGCTCACCGACTGCATGCTCCACGTCATCGACGCCTATCGCGCGCACGCGAGCGTCCTCGCCGCCGTCGGCGAGGTCGCGGGCTATGATCCCGCCGTCGCCTGCGTCTGGCGGGCGCGGGTCGAGCGGTACGCGCGGCGGCTGCGGCTCGAGCTCGAGGAGGACCGCCGCCATGGTCTGGTCGGAGCGGGCCTCGACGTCGAGGTCGCGCCCTTCGTCGTCACCTGGTCGATCGAGCGCACCGTCGCCGAGCACGTGCGCTCCGCCTCCCCCACCGCGGACCGCGCGCTCGCACGGGCGCTGACCCACTTCTGCAGGAGCAGCTACGCATGACTCACGTGGATGGACGGTTCTCCGGCGCCGGCGGCGTGGACCTCTTCTGGCAGGCGTGGACGCCGGCCGACCCACGAGCGGTCGTCGTCATCGCCCACGGAGCCGGCGAGCACTCCGGCCGCTACGAGCACGTCGCCCGGCGGCTGGTCGACGCGGGCTACGCGGTGTACGCGCTCGACCACCGCGGCCACGGCCGCAGCGCGGGCCGCCGGGCCTTCGTCGACCGCATGGACCGGGCGATCGCCGACGTGCGCACTCTCGTCGGCCGGGCGGCGTCGGAGAATCCGGGAAGGTCGCTCTTCCTGCTCGGGCACAGCATGGGCGGGACGATCTCGATCGCCTTCGCGGCGAGGCACCAGGACGAGCTCGCCGGGCTCGCACTCTCCGGCCCGGTCGCGGTGCTCGAGGCGGCGTCACCGGCGCTGCGCGTCGTCGCGTCGGTGCTCTCGACCCTCACCCCGAACCTCGGGGTGTTCGGCGTGGACCCCTCGCTGGTGAGCCGCGATCCGGAGGTGGTGCGTGCCTATCGCGAGGATCCTCTCGTCTTCCACGGGAAGCTGCCGGCGCGCACCGTCGCCGAGCTCGCCGCCGCGGTGGGACGCTTCCCCGCCGAGGTGCCGCAGATCCGCCTCCCGCTCCTCGTCATGCACGGCACCAAGGACGCGCTCGCCCCCGTGGCCGGGGCGACGATGGTCCACGAGCGCGCCGCCTCGACCGACAAGACCCTGCGGCTCTACGAGGGCCTCTACCACGAGATCCTCAACGAGCCGGAGCGGCAGACGGTGCTCGGCGACCTCCTGTCGTGGCTCGACGACCGTTCGGCCAGCTCTCCAGCGTCTCGCTGAAGCGCCGCTCCATCTCGGCGACGCGCTCTCCCAACTGCTCGACGGTCCAGCCGTCGGTCGGCACCGGCGCGAGCACGGCGACGTCGACCTCACCCGGCCGCACGAAGAACGAGCTCCGCCACATCACGTCGCCGGCGTTGCGGATGACGATGGGGACGATGGGGACGCCCGCCTGCATCGCGATGTGGAAGGCACCCTTCTTGAAGGGGCGCAGTCGCGGCGTGGGGGTGCGGGTGCCCTCGGGCGCGATCGCCATCGAGATCCCCGAGCGGAGCCGCTCGACCACGGGGGCGAGCGCCTCCTTCGCCTGGACGGTGTTGCCGCGATCGACGTACACGACGTCGGCGAGGTAGCCGACGAGCGCGAAGCGGGGATCGCGGGCGGCCTCCTTCTTGGCGACGCCGGTCATGTCGCGGCGCACGAGGCTGGCGACGATCGGGATGTCGAAGGAGCTCTGGTGGTTGAAGATGAACACCGCCGGCCGGTGCGACCACAGCCGCTCCTCGCCGGTGACGTTCAGCCGCACCCCGGCGAGGGCGAGCGCGAGGTCGCCGCCGAGCGACGCCGCGAGATTCGACGCGTCGCGGCGGCGCCCGTTGACGAAGCCGACGCCGAGACCCAGCGCGGCCGCGCCGCTCAGCGCACCGATCGCCGCACCGGTGCGGAGCACGTCGCCGACGCCCGGCCGGCCTCGGCTCGAGAAGCGCATCGACGGCCAGCCCCGCTCGCTCGCGTGGGCGGCGAGTGCGCTGTCGGGATTGAGCGGGCACGGCCGGCCCACCGCCTCGAGGAGGCGCAGGTCCTCGCCTCCGTTCGCATACCCGTGGCTGCGCCCGAGGTCGATGCCCCACCGCGCGGCGAGGTCGCGGACCGCGCCGGCCTTGGCCTCGCCCCAGAGCACGGGCTCGAGCACCTCGCCGGTGAGGGTTCCACCCTCGACCTCCAACCGGGTGCAGAGGACGTGGTCGACGTCGAGGTCACGCGCCACCGGCTCCGCCTGGAAGCGGGTCGCCGACGTCGCGAGCACCACGGTGTGACCGCGCCGGCGGTGCGCCGCGATGAGCGCGCGCACCTCCGGGTACACCATGCCGGCGATCCGCGTCGCGAAGAGGCGCTCGCCGAGCTGCTCGAGCTCGTCCTCGGCATGACCCGCCCAGGAGCGCACGGCGATCCGCATCAGGGATGTGACGTCACCGCCGCGCACCCGCATGTCGACGCCGGCGAGGAGCGACTGGGCGAGCTCGAGCGGCGACACCCGGCCATGCCTGAGCCGTTCCTGGTAGAACGCCGCAGCCGAGTACCCGGAGATCACGGTGCCGTCGAGGTCGAAGAAGGCGCCGACGCGCGGACCGCGCGGCGCCGCCTCGACCGTGGCGATGAGCTCGTCCAGTGTCATCCGTGAACCTCCATGCCGTCTCGCGCCACGTCGACATCCCGCGCGGCGAGGTCGCGGAGAAGCCGCAGCCGGCGCGCCACCGCGCCGACCTCCTCGGCGAACTCCCGGCGGCGCTCGGCGAGCCGGTCGCTCCCGACCTCGGTGAGACCGCGATGCCGCGCGAGCCGCAGCGCGGTGCCGAGAAGCTCCTTCGAGATCGCCTCGGTGCTCCCGATCCGCTGCTGCATCCGGTACTGGCGCGCGACCCCGAGGCACTCCTCGACGAAGGCGCTCTCGTCGACGGGAGTGGTGGTGTCGCGGATGGCGAGCCGGTCGGCGACGACCTGCTGCGCCTCGACGTAGCACCGCAGCAGGCGGTGGGCGAGGTGGAGACGCGAATCGGAGAGCCGGGCCCACACCGCGTCGGGATCGGCGGCGCGATCCTCCCAGCCCGGGTCGAAGAGGTGCAGCTCGTCGCTCAGCTCGCGGGCGAACTCGCGCCGCCCGGGGAAGAAGAACTCGAACTCGAGCAGCCGGCGCAGCGCGAGCGCGTCCTCCCAGGCGCCGCGGACGGGGTCGTCGAGCCGCTTCTCCGTCGCGTGGACACCGACGAGCTCGGCGATCGCCCGGGTGACGAGCAGGTGGGCCGCGCTGTTGCGGTGGAAGGCCGCCTCGAGGTGACGGTTGGGACCGATCGTCCACACCGGCTCGGCGCCGCCCTCGTAGCAGGTGACCACCCCACGCGCGCTGAGCGAGTCGAGGGTCGCGCGCACCCCCTCGGGCCGGTCGAGGAGGTCGCCGCCGGTGGTCGGGAGAGCTCGGCGCCGGACATAGTCGAGGATCGGACCGAGGATCGAGCGCACCTGGGTGAGGGTGAGCGCGCGGTCCTCGAGCCCGAGCAGCGCCAGGGTCACGAGCGAGGTCGGGGTGATCGGGGTCGCGGCGTTGATGCGGTGGCAGACCTCGAAGGCGAGCCTCTCGACGGGACGGTCGCCCCCGGCGGGGTCGGTGCGCATCCACTCGCGGACGTGGAGCGGCTCGCCGATGCGCACGTGCACGGTGCTCCGTGTCCGCCCCTGAGCGCGCGCGTACCCGATGAGCCAGCCGAGGCTGTCGCGTCCCCTGGACTCCCCCAGGTCCTCGGCTGCCATCGCCGCCATCTCGGGCAGGTGCTCGTACACGATCGATACCGGGACGACGACCGGATCCGCCGCTCCGTGGCGCACCGCCTCGAGGAGGTAGGCGAGCAGGCCGAAGCGCGGCGGGCGGAGCTTTCCGGTGCGGGTCCGCCCGCCCTCGACGTACCACTCGAGGTGGTGGCCCTCGCGGAGCAGGTCGGCCATGTACTCGCGGAGCACGCGCCGGTAGACGGGATCGTCGCGGGTCGTCCTGCGGATGAAGACGTGTCCGCTCCGCCGCGCGATCGGGCCGACCGGCCAGAAGGCGGCGTTGATGCCACCGAGGACGTGGGTCGGCGGCAGACCGTTCTCCTGGAGGACGGTTCGCATCACCACCGGGTCGAGGTAGGAGCGGTGGCTGGGGAGCAGGACGAGGGGATGACGCCGGCCGAGCTCGCGGATGCGCTCGATGCCGGCGCGGTCGACGTCGACGCTGGAGGCGCGCAGGAGCAGCCGTCCGAAGCGTCTCCAGGCCGCCGTCGCCATCACCCCGTGGGTGGCGGCCATCTCCCTGCGACAGCGGGCCGCCCGTGCGGCGACGGTCTCCTCGACGGGGGCGACGGCGGCCATGGCCAGCTCCAGGGGTGCACGGTGACGGACAGTATGTCCGACAGTATGACCGCACAAATCTCCCCTGGTCAAGCCGGACGCGTCATGCGACACCGTGTCCGATCGTGGTAGGTTCCTGAGATGCCGTCCGTCACCCGTCGCAGCCGCGGCCACCGGGAGCGCCGCGAGGAGATCGACGACCGGGTGCTCGACACCACCGCCGAGCTCCTCACCGACGGCGAGGGGTACACCCAGCTCAGCGTCGAGCGGATCGCCGCGGCGGCCGACGTCTCCCGGTCGACCTTCTACGTCCACTTCAGCGACAAGACCGACCTGCTCATCCGGCTCGCCGAGCGGGCGATGGGCGACATCTTCGTGGGCGCCAACGAGTGGTGGATGGGCGACCAGTCGGGCGGCCAGGACGCGCTCCGTGAGGTGCTCCTCAAGCTGGTCCGGATCTGGAGGAGGCACGGGGCGGTGCTCCGGGCGGTGACCGAGGTGGCCGGCTACGACGAGACCGTCGCCGACTTCTGGCGGCGCCGGATCAACTCCTACATGGAGCGGGCGGCGGGGCGGCTCGAGGAGGACCGGCGCCGCGGGGTGCTGTCCGCCGACCTCGATCCCCGCGCCACCGCCTTCGTGACCGGTTGGGCGGTCGAGCGCACGATCTCCGAGCACGTCCGCACCCACGGCCCGCCCGCCGACCGGGCCTTCGCCCAGGCGCTGGCGCGCGCGATCTGGCTGGCGACCTACGGGGACGCACCCACGGAGCCGCGCGCGACCCCACGGTAATCCCGGGGACAACGGCCCCCGGAGGTCCGGCGAAAACCGCCGCTCTCCGTGATGCGGCCGTCCTCGCGCCTCTCCAGAATCGATGCCATTCACATCGGATGGCGACGACAGGAGACCCTCCCCATGTTCCCCCGGAGAAGGATCGACGAGGACGAGACCCATGACGAGTGGGGCGGCGCGATGACGCCCCCGGTGCTCCTGGCCCAGTACGCGGAGCTGCTCGAGACCGTCTGGGCGTGCGAGCGGGCGTGGCGCACCGAGGACCGGATCGACAGCGCGGTGCGCTACGGCGCCGGCCACTGACGGGCGCTTGACACCCCGGACTTTTCTCGGACATACTGTCCGACATAACGTTCGATAAACCGGAGGACACCGGCGATGACCCTGGCACCCGCCCCGAGCACGAGGACGCCGCAGACCGCCGATCGCGGACCGGTGATCGCGCTGAACCCGGCGACCGGCGCCGAGCTCGGACGGGTGCCCGACCTCGGCGCGGAGGACGTCCGCGCCCTGGTGGAGCGGGCCCGGCTCGCCCAGCCTGCGTGGGAGGCCCTCGGCTTCGCGGGCCGCGGCCGGCTGCTCACCCGGGTGCGGTCGTGGGTGATGGACCACGCCGAGGAGCTCATCGCCGCGATCCAGGCGGAGACCGGCAAGGTCTTCGAGGACGCGATGATCGAGGTCGGCACCCTCGCCGGCGCGCTCGCCTTCTGGACCCGCCACGCGCCCCGGTACCTCGCCGACGAGCGGATCCGGTCCCTCAACCCCTTCGTCCTCGGCAAGGGGCTGCGGGTGCGGTACGTGCCCAGGGCGGTCGCGGGGGTGATCGCTCCCTGGAACTACCCGGTCGCGCTGGGGCTCGGCGACGCGGTCCCTGCGCTCGCCGCCGGGTGCTGCGTCGTCCTCAAGCCCTCCGAGGTCACCCCGATGTCGAGCCTCCTGCTCGAGCGGGCGCTCGTCGAGTGCGGCGTCGCCGAGGGCGTCTTCCAGGTCGCGACCGGTCGCGGCGAGACCGGCGCCGCGCTCGTCGACGAGGCCGACGTGATCATGTTCACCGGCTCGACGGCGACCGGGCGCAAGGTGCTCGAGCGCGCCGCACGGACGCTGACCCCGGTCTCGGTCGAGCTCGGCGGCAAGGACCCGCTCCTCGTCCTCGCCGGCGCCGACCTCGAGCGCGCCGCGAACACCGCGGTCTACGGCGCGATGGTGAACAGCGGCCAGGTGTGCATGTCCACCGAGCGCGTCTACGTCGAGGCCTCGGTGTACGACGACTTCGTCCGCAGGGTGGTCGAGAAGGTCTCGCGGCTGCGGCAGGCGTCGCCCGGTGGCCCCGGCACCGCCGAGGTCGGCGGCATCACCTTCGCTCCCCAGCTCGAGACGATCGACCGCCACGTGCACGACGCCGTCGATCGCGGCGCGCGCGTCCTCTGTGGCGGGCGGCGCCGGCCGGGGACCGGCCGGTTCTACGAGCCCACCGTGCTCGTCGACGTCGACCACACCATGGCGTGCATGCGCGAGGAGACATTCGGTCCGCTGCTGCCGATCGTGAAGGTCGCCGACGCCGACGAGGCGGTGCGCCTTGCCAACGACAGCGGGTACGGGCTCGCCGCGACGGTCTTCGCCCGCGACGTGCGCCACGGTGAGGCGATCGCCCGCCGGATCCGGGCGGGGACGGTCTCGGTCAACGACATCCTCACCCACTACATGGCGATGGCGATGCCGATGGGCGGTCTGAAGAGCTCCGGCCTCGGCGGCCGCCACGGCGCCGAGGGGATCCGCAAGTTCTGCGAGCGGCGGGCGTACTGCGTGTCCCGCTGGCACCTCCGCCGCGACATCCACACGTACCCCTACAGCCCCGGGCGGACGCGGCTCCTGCTGCGCACGCTGAGGGTGCTGTACGGCTCGCGCCGCGGAGGGGGACGGTGACCACCGTCGTCTCCACCGCCGCGCTCGCCCTCACCCTGACATCCCCCTCGCCGGGCGCCCGGGAGACCGAGCTCGACTGTGTGGTCGAGTGCAGGCACGCTCCCGCCGACGATGTCGTCAGCCTCCTCCTCCGCACGGCGGACGGCGGTGAGCTGCCGTCCTGGACCCCGGGCGCCCACATCGACCTCGTCCTCGGCGACACGCTCGTCCGCCAGTACTCGCTCTGCGGCTCCCCGCACGACCGCGACCGCTGGCGCATCGCCGTGCTCCGAGAGCCGGACGGGCGCGGCGGCTCCGTCCACGTCCACGACCGCCTTCACGAGGGTGCCCGGGTGCGGGTGCGCGGACCGCGCAACCACTTCGCCCTCGTCCCCGCCCCGTCCTACCTCTTCGTCGCCGGCGGCATCGGGATCACCCCCATCCTGCCGATGCTCGAGCAGGCGTCGCGGTCGGGCGCCGACTGGCGCCTCCTCTACGGCGGACGCCGCCGCTCCTCGATGGCCTTCCTCGACGAGCTCTCCGTCCACGGCGACCGGGTCGTGGTCGTCCCCGAGGACGAGCTCGGCCGCCTCGACCTCGACTCCGCGCTCGGCGAGCCGTGCGCCGGCACCCTCGTCTACTGCTGCGGGCCGGAGTCGCTGCTCGCCGCGGTCGAGGAGCGGTGCGCGCGCCGGCCCGCGCTCGGCCTCCACGTCGAGCGCTTCGCCCCCCGGCCGCAGGACCCCGACGCCGAACCGGGCTCGAGCTTCGAGGTGCGCCTCGAGCGCTCCGGGCTCACCCTCACCGTCCCGCCGGACCGCTCGATCCTCGAGGTCTGCCAGGAGGCGGGCCTCGACATGCCGGCCTCGTGCCGCGAGGGCATCTGCGGCACCTGCGAGACCGCGGTCCTCGACGGGGTCCCCGACCACCGCGACTCGGTCCTCTCCGACGACGAGCGCGAGGCCGGGGAGCTGATGATGCTCTGCGTCTCGCGCTGCCGGTCGGCCCGGCTGGTGCTCGACCTGTGAACGCCGGCGCGACGACGCTCTGCGAGGCGTTCCAGGCGACGGTCGCGGGGCACGCGGACGAGGTCGCGCTGCGCACCGCCGACGGCTCGGTCGAGCTCACCTTCGCGCAGTACGCGGCACGGGTGCGGCGGATCGCCGCCGGGCTCGCCGCGCTCGGGGTGCGGCGCGGAGACACCGTGGCGCTGCTGATGTCGAACCGCCCCGAGTTCCACCTCTGCGACACCGCCGCGATCCACCTCGGCGCCACCCCCTTCTCGGTGTACAACACCCTCGCGCCCGAGCAGATCGCCCACCTCTTCACCAACGCCGGCAACCGCGTGGTGATCGCCGAGCGCGCCCACCTCGACCGGGTGCGTGCGGCGCGCGGCGACCGGCAGGACCCCGCCCACATCGTCTGTGTCGACGGTCCCGCCGAGGGCGCGCTCTCGCTGCACGACCTCGAGGAGACCGGCGACCCGGCCTTCGACTTCGAGCGCGCGTGGCGCGCCGTCGAGCCCGACGACGTCCTCACCCTCATCTACACATCGGGCACGACCGGGCCGCCGAAGGGGGTCGAGATCACCCACGCGAACGTGCTCGCCGAGTGCCACGCGGTCGCCCAGGTCCTGCCCATCCGGCCCGGCGCGCGGATCACCTCGTACCTCCCCTCGGCGCACATCGCGGATCGGTGGTCCTCGCACTACAACCAGATGGTCTTCGGGATCCAGGTCACGAGCGTGGCCGACCCGCGGGCCGTCGCCGCGGTGCTCCCCGCGCTGCGACCGACCGTCTGGGGCGCGGTGCCGCGCGTCGTCGAGAAGCTGAAGTCCGCCCTCGAGGCGGCGATCGCCGCCGACCCCGACGAGCAGCGCCGCGCCGCCACCCGGGCGGCGATCGACCTCGGCGTCCACGCCGTCCGGCTGCGCCAGGCCGGCGAACCCGTCCCCGGGGAGGTCGCCGCGCAGCTGGCCGCCGCCGACGACCGGGTGCTGTCCCCGCTCCGCGCCCGGCTCGGCCTCGACGAGACGGAGTGGATCCTCATCGGCGCGGCGCCGCTCGCCCGCGACGTCCACGAGTTCCTGCTCGGTCTCGGGCTCCCCGTCGCCGAGCTCTACGGGATGTCCGAGTGCTCGTGCGTCGTGACCGCATGCCCCCCGGGCGAG
>DATKEY010000367.1:0-6157 GCA_035544475.1 Candidatus Dormiibacterota bacterium
GAGGATCGAGACGAAGCCGACCGCGGTGATCGCCGCGGCCCGCGCCTCGCGCCAGCCGTAGGTGACCCGAGCGTGGAGGTAGATCGCGAAGGTCACCCACGTGATGAAGGCGAAGGTCTCCTTGGGATCCCATCCCCAGTAGCGGCCCCAGGCGTGCTCACCCCAGATCGCCCCGCAGATCACCCCGAACGACCAGATCGGGAAGCCGAGCATCACGAAGCGGTAGCTCCAGAGGTCGAGGGTGCGAGCGCTGGGCAGGGCACGGACCACCGTCCGCGCCGCCGCCAGCCGCGGGTCGCCGCCGCTGCGGCCGCCGCCCACGGAGATCGGCGTTCCGCCGGAGGTCACCGCCCCGCGGGAGGAGACCTGCTGGGCGTGGGCGGCGAGGCGCTGGTCGGCCCAGCGGCGAGCGAGGTAGAGCATCCCGAAGATGAAGGAGAAGGTGAGGATCCCCGACGACGTCGCCATCGCCGTCACGTGGATCGTCAGCCAGTAGCTGTGCAGCGCCGGGACCAGGCTCCCCGGGGGCACGTAGAGCATGTAGGCGAGCCCGAGCAGGGCGACGGCGAGCCCCATCGCCGGGGCCCCGACGAGCCGCATCCGGTGGCGGAGCGCCAGCACCAGGAAGGCGCTGACCATGATCAGGCTGATCCCGGTCGAGTACTCGTACATGTTGCCGAGCGGCCAGTGCCCGGCCTCGAGCGCCCGGGCGACGATCGATCCGAGGTGGAACGGCCACCCGGTCATCGCCGCGACCACGCCGGCGTCGGCCAGCCAGCGGCGGCGGAACGCCATGTGGAGGATGAATGCGAGGAAGCCGGCGAGGTAGGCGACCACCGCCACCCAGAACAGGGAGAGCGAGAGGGGGGTCCCGTGCATCCGGCGGCCAAGTATAGACGGGCAGCCGCCCCACCACCCTTGGGGTGTTCAGCCCAAGCCGCCGGGAATCAGAGCACGACGCCCTCGTCGATCCGGGCGATCGCGTCGTGCTCGAGCACGTCCTTCAGCTGGTCGAAGGCGTGGTCGGCGTCGGCGGCGTTGCGCCGCTCGACGATCAGGGCGTTGACCACCTTGCCGAGGACGCCGGGGACCTCGTACTCGATGATCACCGTGACCCGGGTGCGGCTCTTCGCGGTGGCGCGGTAGTCGTTCTTGATGATCGCGTGGATCTGCCCCTGGGCCTCGAGCACCCCGCGCTCGTTGGGGACGAACTCGGTGAGCGTCGCCTCCCCGGGGAAGTGCCGGCCGAACATGTTGTAGGTGAAGCTGAACCGGGTCCCGACGCCGATCGGCCCGTCGCCGTCGAGGCGGCGCACCTCGGAGAGGTTGGGCCACCACTCCGGCGCCCGGGTGAGGTCGCTGACGTAGGCGAAGACGTTCTCGAGCGGGCAGAAGATCTCCCGAGAGAGCACCAGGTGCGACATCGATCATCCTCCCCGGGCCGGCTGAGGCTCCCGGCCCGTCCCACCCTGCGAGGATGGCACGCGCCGAGGGGACTGTCGAGCGCCGCCGGCCGTCAGCCGGACCCCACCCCCGCGGGGACGTGGAGCTCGGGCTCGGTCGCGGCCCGCACCTGCTCGACGGTCACCCCGGGGGCGAGCTCGCGAAGCACGAGGCCCTCGGCGGTCAGGTCGATGACCGCGAGGTCGCTGATGATCCGCTGCACCACCCCGCGGCCGGTGAGCGGCAGCGAGCAGTTTCGGACAATCTTGGGCGCACCGTCCTTCGAGCAGTGCTCCATGAGCACGATCACGCGCTTGGCGCCGTGGACCAGGTCCATCGCCCCGCCCATCCCCTTGATCATCTTCCCGGGGATCATCCAGTTGGCGAGGTCGCCGCGCTCCGACACCTCCATTGCTCCGAGCACGGCGGCGTCGATGGCGCCGCCGCGGATCGCCCCGAAGCTCATCGCCGAGTCGAAGAAGGAGGCGCCGGGCAGGACGGTCACCGTCTCCTTGCCCGCGTTGATGAGGTCGGGGTCCTCCTCCCCGGGATAGGGATAGGGACCGACGCCGAGGATGCCGTTCTCCGCCTCGAGGTGCACGTGCACGCCCGGCGGGAGGTAGTTGGGGATCAGCGTGGGCAGGCCGATGCCGAGGTTGACGTAGGAGCCGTCCTCGAGCTCACGCGCCGCCCGCGCGGCCATCTGCTCGCGAGTCAGGGCCATGGCTATGCCTCCCCCCTGGGGCGGGTGGTCACACGCTCGATGCGCTTCTCCCCCACTCCCACCTCGACGATCCGCTGCACGAACACCCCGGGGAGGTGGACGTCGTCGGGGTCGATCGCCCCCGGCTCGACGAGCTCCTCGACCTCGGCGATGGTGATCCTGCCGGACATCGCGCAGAGCGGGTTGAAGTTGCGCGCGCTCTTGTTGAAGACGAGGTTGCCGTAGCGGTCCCCGCGCAGCGCATGGACGAGCCCGAAGTCGCAGGCGATCCCCTCCTCGAGGATGTACTCGCGACCGTTGTAGACGCGGGTCTCCTTCGGCGGGCTCGCGACCGCCACCGAGCCGTCGGGTTGGTAGCGCCACGGCAGCCCGCCCTCGGCGACCATCGTGCCCACCCCGGCGGGGGTGAAGAAGGCGGGGATGCCGCAGCCGCCGGCACGCAGCCGCTCGGCGAGCGTTCCCTGCGGGGTGAGCTCCACCTCGAGCTCCCCGGAGAGGTACTGACGGGCGAACTCCTTGTTCTCGCCGACGTACGAGCTCGTCATCCGCGAGATCCGCCGCGCGAAGAGCAGCAGCCCGAGGCCCCAGTCGTCGACGCCGCAGTTGTTCGAGACGATCCTGAGGTCGCTGGTGCCGGCGTCGTAGAGCGCGCGGATCAGCTCCATCGGGTTGCCGCAGAGCCCGAAGCCTCCGACCGCGAGGGTGGCGCCGTCGGGGATGTCGGCGACCGCCTCCGCGGCGCTCGAGAAGACCTTGCCCATGATGTGTCCCTCTGCTGGCCGCGCCCGGAACGGGCACCCGGCGCGGGCGGTTGATGAACACAACCCTCCCGCGCCGGGCGACATTATGCCCGGGCCGGGCTACGCGACCGCCGAGGCCAGCGCCTCCTGGCGCTGCTCGCCGTGACGCGCGGTGCGCAGCGGGACCTCGCGGAGGAAGGCGGCGGCCGCCAGAGCGAGACCGCAGAGGAGCAGCGAGACGATGAACACGTCGTGGATGGAGCCCGCGAGCGCGACCTTCTGCCCCTGGTGCTGGGCGACGTGGACGGAGAGGCGGCTGTTGAAGTACGAGCCCATCACCGCGAGGCCGAGGCCGGCACCCATCTGACGGATGAACTGCAGGGCGCTGGTGGCCGAGCTCATCAGCCGGTGCGGGACCGCGTTCTGGGCGACCACGTTGAAGACCGGCATGCTGAGCCCGAGGCCGAGTCCGATGACCACCATCGACGGCATGACCGCCAGCTGCGACGACGTGGCGCTCAGGGGGGTGGCGAGGAAAACACCGAGGCCCATCAGGCCGACGCCGGCGATCGCCTGGACCCGGTACCGCCCGGTGCGGGAGAGCACCTGGCCGCCGACGATGCTCGCGACCAGCAGCCCGGCCATCAGCGGCAGCAGCTGCAGACCGCTGTTGGTCGCGGCCTCGCCGACCACCCGCTGGAGGAAGAGCGGGATGTAGGTGATGGTGCCGAACATCACCGCGCCGACCAGGAAGGTGACGACGATCGACAGGGTGAAGATCGAGGAGCGGAAGAGCTCGGGCGGGAGCACCGCCTCGGGGGTGCGCGCCTCGACGAAGATCGCGACGACGAGCAGGACCGCGCCGAGCGCGAGCCCGCCCCACACCAGCGGCGAGCCCCAGCCGTCGGTCCCCTGCAGCGAGATCCCGAGGGTGAGCAGGGCGGCGCCCGAGGCGATGAGAGCCGCGCCGAGCACGTCGATGCGCGGCCGCTGGGCGGGCTTCACCGACGCCGGGAAGGTGCGCGCGAGCGCGGCGAGCACTGCGACGCCGATGGGCAGGTTGACGTAGAAGACCCAGCGCCACCCGACGTGGTCGGTGAGACCGCCGCCGATGAGCGGACCGACGACGCTCGAGAGGCCGAAGACGCCGGTCATCATGCCCACGTAGCGTCCGCGCTCGGCCGGCGAGAAGAGCTCGGCGATGACCGCGAAGGCGGTGCCGGTCAGCATTCCCGCGCCGATGCCCTGGAGGCCGCGGAAGGCGATGAGCAGGGTCATCGTCGGCGCGGCGCCGCAGAGTGCCGAGCCGCCGAGGAAGGCGACGATCGCGGCCATGAAGACACGCTTGCGACCGAGCTGCTCGGAGAGCTTGCCGACGACGGGGACCACCGCGGTGCTCGTGAGCAGGTAGACGGTGGTGACCCAGGTGTAGCGGTCGAGACCGCCCATGTCCTTCGCGATCGTCGGCATCGCGGTGCCGACGATGGTCTGGTCGAGGGCGCTGAGGAACATCGCCGCCATGACACCGAGGAAGGTCACCATCCTCGGCTCGAGGCGGCGGGACACACGCGTGGGGGCTGCGCCGATCATTGCTGTACCTCCGTGACGGCGGCCTCGACGAGACGGAGGCAGAGGTCGCGCAGGACCTCCTGCTCCTCATCGGTGAATCGCTGGAGCAGGCGCTCGCCGACCTGCACCTGGAGGGAGAGCGCGGCGTCGAGACGCCGGTCGCCGTCGGGGGTGAGGCGGGCGATGACCGCGCGGCGGTCGGTCGGGTCGGGGACGCGCGCCACCAGGCCGGCGGTCTCGAGGCCGTCGACGACCCCGGTGGTGGTTCGCGGGGTGACGTTGCACGCAAGGGCGATGGTGTTCATCTGCGCACCTGCGTCTCCGTGGTGGCGGATGATCGCGAGGACGCGCACCTGGGCGAGGGAGAGCCCGACCTGCTCGAAGGTGCGGTCGAGCAGGAAGCTCACCTTCTTGTCGGCGACGGAGACCGCCGCGATCACCTCGGCCCGGGTGGCCGAGACCCCGAGGTGGGCGAAGCGCTCACGCATCTGGGGGGAGAAGAGCCGGCCGCGGGCGTCGCGCTCGAGCCCGAGGACGGGTGGGCGGATGCCGGCCGCCGGGGGGGCGGTTCGGGGGATCGGAGTGGTCATGGCCAGATTGTGAGGGCCAACTTAGTGAGGAACCACACTATGTAGCCACTCTGTTACACGCCCTGCGGGCGCCCCTCAGCCGTTCCGACCCTCCGGGACGTGTTTGCCACGAGAAGGGCCGGGCCGGCGCCGGGACCGGGTGGCCGCGACAGGGGAATGAACGATGAGAGAGGCCGAGGGGGTGTCCGCGCACTCCGCAGTCGGGATCGAGGGCCGTCGGGCTCCTCGCCGCCGCCGCGCCCTCATGGTGGCGGTGCTCGCGCTCGTGGCCGCCGGCGGAGCGACCGCGGCGGTCGCGGGCCCGGGGCTCACGATGCGCGCGGTGAGCTCCGCGGAGCGCCCCGCGCCGTCCGGGACGCGCGATCCCGAGCCGAGCCCGTCGTCCACCCCGGCCGCGATCGCCCTCGCGCTCGATGCCGGCCGGGACCCCGCCGTCACCCTTCCGGCCTCGGACCCGGCCCCGGAGCCGACCGCGGATCCGACGCCGCGTCCGACCGCGGATCCGACGCCGCGTCCGACCGCGGACCCGACCGCCTCGCCCACGCCTGGAGGCCGGCCGCCGGCCACCACCCCGCCGGCGTCGCCGCCGCCCTGCATGGAGCCGATGGCGGCGTCGCCCACCCCGGCCCAGCCGGCCGGCGACTGCCCCCCTCCCCCGTGCCGCTGGACGGCGGCCGGGAGCGGCGCGGTGATGACCGGCCCCTGCCCGCCGCCGTGCGACACCGCGGCGGCCGCCCCGTCCCCCGGGTCCGCGGCGCCGGCGTACATCCGCGCCTGCCCGCCCCCGCCGTGGTCGGGGACGGTGATGCTCACCGAGAGCGACGCCGGCCGGACCATCACCGTCCACCCCGGCACCCGGATCCTCGTCCGCCTCGCGAGCGGTGGCGGGGTCTGGACCGAGCCGGTGACCTCGGACGGCAGCGTGGTGACCCGGGTCTCGTCCTCGCACGACGCCTGGGGCGACGCCTCGGGCGACTTCCGGGCCGCCCACTCCGGGAAGGCAGACCTCACCGCCACCGACAGCCCGCGCTGCGCACCTCAGTGCAAGGTGATGTCGCGGCTGTGGATCGTCCACATCGTCGTCGTCGCGT
>DATKEY010000368.1:0-6396 GCA_035544475.1 Candidatus Dormiibacterota bacterium
GTGGGCACCCGGGCGTCGTCGAAGAAGACCTCGTTGAAGTGGGCGTCGCCGGTCATCTGGCGCAGCGGGCGCACCGTCACCCCGGGCTGCTCCATGTCGATGAGGAACATCGTCAGACCGGCGTGCTTGGGGAGCGAGGGATCGGTCCGGGCGATGAGCAGGCCGTACTTCGAGTACTGGGCGGCGCTCGTCCACACCTTCTGACCGCGGATGAGCCAGCCCTCGCCGTCGCGGACCGCGCGGGTCTGCAGGCCGGCGAGGTCGCTGCCCGCCGCGGGCTCGCTGAAGAGCTGGCACCAGATCTCGTCGCCGCGGAGCATCGGCCGGATGTACCGCTGCTTCTGCTCCTCGGTGCCGTGGGCGATGATCGTCGGCCCGCACATCCCGAGGCCGATGCCGTTCACGAGCGGGGCGCTGCCCGCGCGGGAGAGCTCCTGGTTGACGATCACCTGCTGCATCGGGGTGCCGCCCTGGCCGCCGTACTCGGCCGGCCAGGTGACGCCCACGTAGCCTGCGTCGTAGAGGGTCGCCTGCCAGCGCTGCCGGGGCGCCGCCCCCGCGGCGTCGGTGTGCCGGTCGCGGCCGCGGACCACCTGCGCGCTGTGCTCCTCGAGGAAGCCGCGCACCCGCCCGCGCCAGGCGGCCTCCTCAGGGGTGTCGTCGAAGTCCATCGTCCTCCTCCCGTCTCGCCCACACGGCCCCGGCGCGATCCTCTCACACGAGGGTTCGGAGGCGGCCTCCGCCGCCCGGCGGCGTCAGGGGAGGTAGAAGGAGAGCCCGATCGTCCCCGGGCCGGCGTGGCAGCCGACGACCGGGCCGATCTCGATGATCTCGGGCTCGCCGTCGCTGTGGTCGCGGACCCGGCCGGCGAGCCCCTGGGCGTCGGCGAGGCGATCGGCGTGGCCGACGACGACCTTGGCGCGCCGGCCGGTCTCCCCGGCGGCGGCCACGACCTCCGAGGCGATGCGGTCGAGGGCGCGCTGGTAGGTGCGCACCTTGTCATGGGGTTCGATCCGGCCGTCGCGCACCTCGAGCACCGGCTTGATGTTGAGCACCGAGCCGAGCAGGGCCCGGGCACCGCCGATGCGTCCGCCGCGGCGCAGGTACTCGAGGGTCTCGACGGTGAAGATGCTCCGCTGCCTCGCCATGATGCCGTGGATCGTCTCGACGACCTCGGCGGCGGAGCGCCCTTCCTCGGCGGCGGCCGCGGCGGCGCGGACGATCGCGTTGTGGCCGATGCCGACGGTGCGGGTGTCGACGACCTGGATGTCGAGGTCGGGAAGAGCGTCACGCGCCTGGACGGCAGCGCCGTGGGTGCCGCTCATCTCCGCGGAGAGGGTGGTGCAGACCACGCTGCTCCCGTCCGCCGCGGCGTCGCGGAACGCGGCCTCGAACTCCGCCGGGGTGGGCTGGCTCGTGGTCGGGTTGCGCGTGCTCGCGCGCATGCGCGCATAGAAACGCTCGGCGTCGATGTCGACCCCGTCGACGAGCGACTCGTCCCCGAAGATCACCTTGAGAGGGACGACGATGACCCGGCCGGCGTCGCGGTCGGCGGCGGACAGGTCGGCGGTGCTGTCGCACACCAACCGCACAGGCATGGCGGGGAGCGTAGGCGCGTGCCGAGCGAACCGTCAAGCCGCACAATGCGCCCGATGCCCCGCCCGATGGCGCCGCTCTCCCCCGAGCCGCTCGATGCCCCGCCCGGCCGCGGCCGCCTCGTCGACGACGCCGTCGACAGCGCGGCGCTCGCCGGCAACCCGCTCGGCGATCCGGCGCGCCGGCGGCTCCTGGTGTGGCTGCCGCCCGGCTACGACGACGACACCGGACGCCGCCACCCGGTGATCTACGTGCTCCCGGGGTACGGTTCGTGCGTCGAGGAGTGGTGCAACCGCGATCTCTTCGAGCCGACGATCTTCGAGCGGCTCGAAGCCCTCTACGCCTCGCTCGAGGCGCCGCCGCCCTGCATCTACGTCTACGTCGACGGTGCGACCCGCTACGGCGGCAGCCAGTTCGTCAACTCGAGCGCCACCGGCCGGCACGAGGACTACGTCGCCGACGACATCGTCGCCCACGTCGACGCGGGGTACCGCACCCTCGCCGCGCGCGAGCACCGCGGCGTCGCCGGTCACAGCAGCGGCGGCATCGGGGCGCTCGCCCTCTGCATGCGCCGCCCCGACGTCTTCGGCGCCTGCGCGTCGCACGGCGGCGACACCCTCTTCGAGCACTGCTACGGGCGCGAGCTCGGCGGCTTCGCCCGGGCGCTCCACGAGAACGGTGGCGACCCGGCGCGGCTCGCCGAGCGGCTGCTCGGCGACGAGGTGTACCGCAGGCGCAACTTCGGCCCGCTCATGGTCCTCGGCTGCGCCGCCGCCTACTCGCCCGATCCCGACGCGCCGCTCGGCATCGGCCTCCCCGTCGACGCCTCGGGGACGCTCGACATGCGTCAGTGGGAGCGCTGGCTCGCCCAGGACCCGGTGCGGATGGCGCCCGCGCACGCCGGCGCGCTGCGCTCGCTCCGTGCGCTCTACCTCGACGCCGGTGACGCCGACGAGTACTACATGGACCTCGGGACGGAGGCTCTCAGCGAGGTGCTCACCGCGCTCGGCGTCGCGCACCGTCACGAGCGTTTCCCCGGCGGCCACAGCGGTGTCGCCCACCGCTACCCGATCGCCTACGACCACCTCGCGCGGGCGCTGGCTCCGTAGCGATGCGACTCGAGACCCTGCTCCCCCTCGGCAAGGTCGATCCCGGGCTGCGCACCCCCGAGACGAAGCTCGACATCTGGTCGGTGGCCGAGGACGCGCGTCTGCTCGAGGCGGTGGGCTACGACGGCCTCGTCGTCGAGGAGACGAAGGACGATCCGTTCACCGTGCTGACGCTCGCGGCACAGGCGACCGGGCGGCTGCAGCTGGGGACCGCCGTCGCGATCGCGTTCCCACGGAGTCCGACGGTGATGGCGATGAACGCATGGACGCTGCAGAAGCTCTCGCGCGGCCGCTTCACGCTGGGGCTCGGAAGCCAGGTGCGCGGCCACATCGAGCGGCGCTACGGGGTGCCGTGGTCACCCGCGGGCCCGTGGATGCGCGAGTACGTCCAGGCGGTCCGCGCCGTCTGGGACTGCTGGCAGACCGGCTCGCCGCTGCGCTTCACCGGCGACCACTACCGGCTCAGCCTGATGGTGCCGCTCTTCGACGCCGGGCCGATCGAGCACCCCGAGATCCCGATCCACCTCGCGGCGGTCAATCCGACGATGTGCTCGGTCGCCGGCGAGGTCGCCGACGGCGTCCGGCCCCACCCGGTGTGCACGCCCTCCTACATCCGCTCGGTCATGCTGCCCGCGGTCCGCCGCGGCGCGGCGCGCGCGGACCGGTCGCTCGACGGCTTCCGGGTGTGCATGAAGCCGCTCGTCGCCTCGGCACGGACCGAGGAGGAGCTCGTGGCCAAGGTGCGCGACGCCCGCGCACGCATCGCCTTCTACGCGTCCACACCGGGATACTTCGCGGCCTTCGAGCATCTCGGGCTCGCCGACCTCGCGACCGCGGCACAGGCCCTCTCCAGGGCGCAGGACTGGGAGGCGCTCCCCGGACTGATCGACGACGCGGTGCTCGACCAGTTCGTCGTCGTCGCCACCCACGACACCGTCGCCGAGCGTCTCCTCGAGCGCTTCGGCGATGTCGTCACCGACATCGAGTTCTCGATCGCGGTGCGCGACGACGAGGACCGGCGACGGCTCGCGGATCTTTCCCGGGTGATCCGCGGCACCGGCTGACGCCCGGCTACCCCGCGAGGGCCAGCGCCCCCCACAGGTTGCGGTCCTCGCCGAGCGCGGCGCGGACCACCGGCGGCCGCGGCTGGAGGAAGAGCGCGGCGTCGATCGTTGCCGACAGGGATGGCCAGAACCGGTCCCAGGCCTGGCAGACGCCGCCGCCGAGCACGACCACGTCGGGGTCGTGGAGGGCGATCGCGTTGACGACGCCCAGGCCGAGCCACCGGCCGACGTCCTCCCACGCGGCGGGGTCCTCGAGCCGGTCGGCGGCGACCCCGAAGCGGCGCTCGATCGCCAGCCCGGAGGCGAGGGTCTCGAGGCAGCCGTGGCCGCCGCAGTGGCAGGGCGGACCGCCGAGCCAGGCGGGCCACAGCACCTGGTGGCCCCCTTCGGTGTCGTGCCGGCCGGTGAGCGGGCGTCCGTCGACGACGACCCCGCTGCCGATCCCGGTCGAGACGGTGAGGTAGACGACGCTGCGGCACCCCGCAGCGGCGCCGGCGCGGGCCTCGGCGAGGGCGGCACAGTTCGCGTCGTTCTCGAGGATCACCGGGCACCCGTAGTGGGAGCCGAGGTCGGCGGCCAGGGGCAGGTCCCACCAGCTCCGCGGCATGTTCGGCGGGTTCAGCAGCGCTCCGGCGGCGCGGTCGAAGGGGCCCGGGACGGCGAGGGCGATGCCCGCGAGCGGCTCTCCGCGCCGGGCCTCGTCGAGCATCTCGACGAGGGTCTCGACCGGCCGCTCCGCCCGAGTGGCACGGCGCACCGTCGCACCCGGGCGGCGGTCGTCGCCGGCGACCGCGGCGAGCAGCTTGGTGCCGCCGACGTCGATCGCCCCGAGCATGGGCCGGAGGGTAGCGCTTGACAGCCGCGGCGCACATGCGTGCAAATACACATGTGCCCCCCTCCGATCCCGCGACCGACCTGCAGGCCCTGCTCGCCGGCCCCGACGAGTGCAACTGCCTCGGTCTCCGCCAGGCGGCCCGGGTGGTGACCCAGCTCTACGACGAGGCGCTGGCGCCGGCCGGGATCCGCAGCACCCAGTTCTCCCTGCTCACCGCGATCGGGTGGTTGCAGCCGGTCTCGATGAACGACCTCGCCGCGCAGATGGTCATGGACCGCACCACCCTCACCCGCAACCTGCGGCCGCTGCTCGACGCCGGCCTGGTCACGGTGCGCACCGGCGACGACCGCCGGCGCCGCGAGGTCGCCCTCACCCGGGCGGGGGCGCGGACCCTCGCCGAGGCGACCGGGCACTGGCGCGCGGCCCAGGAGGAGATGCGGCGCGCGCTCGGCGACCGCCGCCTGGCGTCGCTCCGCGACCATCTCTCCGAGACCGTCGCCCGGGTCGGCGAGCTCACCGCCCGATAGCGGTCCGGCGGGCCCCCGCGGGCCGGGCGCATACTCGGCTGCCATGCTGCTCGCCATCGACGTGGGCAACTCGAACATCGTCGTCGGCGTCTTCGACGGCGAGCGGCTGGTCGCCGACTTCCGGCTGCGCACCGACGCCCACGCCACCGGCGACGAGCTCGGCCTGCTCATCACCGGGCTGCTCCGCAGCCGCGAGGTCGAGCCGTCGAGCGTCGACGGGGTCGTGGTGAGCAGCGTCGTGCCGACGCTGTCGCGGAGCATCGAGGACCTCGCCCAGACCTTCTTCGGGCTCACCCCGATGATCGTCGGCCCGGGGGTGCGGACAGGGATGCGGATCCTCTACGACGACCCCCGCCAGGTCGGCGCCGACCGCATCGTCAACGCGATCGCCGCCTACCGCCGCTACGGCGGGCCGGCGGTCCTCGTCGACTTCGGCACCGCCACCACCTTCGACGCCATCTCCGCCCAGGGCGAGTACCTCGGCGGGGCGATCGCCCCGGGGATGCTGATCAGCCTCGAGGCGCTCGTCGCCCGCGCCGCCAAGCTCAGCCGCGTCGACCTCGTGGCCCCGAGCTCGGTGATCGGCCGGACCACGACCGCGAGCATGCAGGCGGGGATGGTCTTCGGCTACGTCGGCCTCATCGAGGGGCTGGTGAGCCGCATGCGCGACGAGCTCGGCCCCGGCACCCGGGTGATCGGCACCGGGGGCATCGCCGAGCTCATCGCCGGCCAGACCGACTGCATCGAGGTCGTCGACCAGCGCCTGACCCTCGACGGGTTGCGCCTCATCCACGAGCTCAACAGCTGATCCGCACCCATCAGGAACCGACCTCGACCGCCCAGATGAGGATCACGAACACGTAGAAGGCGTAGGCGGCGCTGATCCAGACGCTCTGCATGTTGCGGCTGCGCACCCGGCGGGCGACGAGGGTCAGCACCCAGAGCATCGCCGCCGACCCGGCGAGGTCGAGGAGGCGGCCGCTGAGCGGCGCCCGCAGCACCGCGCCGAGGGCGAGGGTGAGCAGCGGCGGCAGCCCGAGCGGGATCACCCACCAGGGGAGCTCGATGGGCTCCCCCAGCAGTCCGCCCGATGCTCGGGCGGACTGCCGGCGGCTGTCCTCTCGGCGCTCAGACGCGCCGATTGGGCGGGGGGCCTCCCCCCTGCTCCCCCCTGGTGGCTCGCTCATCCCTCGCCGCTGGTGAAAACCGGCCGGAAGAAGCCGGTCGGGGACTCGCCGGCCGTCTGCGCGGCGTCGAAGAGCTCG
>DATKEY010000369.1:0-8345 GCA_035544475.1 Candidatus Dormiibacterota bacterium
TCCTCTGATCCTGGTAGAGGTTGCCCGCTAGGGTGCCGGCGAAGAAGGTCGACGCCGCACGCCGGATGTCTCCGGGCACCAGGCCGTACTTCTGCGCCGCGACGAGGTCGGTGGTGACCTGGAGGGTCGGCTTCTCCGGCGTCGCCTGCACGGCCGGCTGCACGAGGCCGCCCACCGATGCGATCCGGTTGGCCACCTTCTGTGCGGTGCTCTTCAGGGTGTCGAGGTCGGTGCCGTACACCCGCACGGCGAGGTCGCTTCCGGTGTTCGTCCCCTGGGCGACGGTGTCGACGCGGTCCTGGGTGTAGCTCTCGACCGTGGCGCGCAGGCCCGGATAGCCGCCGACCACGCGCTGGACCGCGGCCACGGTCGAGGTGTAGTCGGCGGAGTCGGTGAGGCTCACCCACATGTCCGCGGTGTTCACGTCGACGGGCTCGTCGGAGTTGAGAGCGCGGCCGACGTGGGCGCCCACGTCCGCGACCCCGGCGAGGTGGCGGAGGTCCTGGGTCGCCGCCGAGGTGACCCGGTCCATCTCCTGGAGGGACGTCCCCGGCACCGCCTCCCAGTGGACGAGGACGTTGCGGTCCTGGGGCGTCGGCAGCGGCGCCCGGGTGGTGAGCTGCGGCGCCACCGCGAGGCCGGCGGCGAGCAGGGCGGCGACGGTCGCGTACGCCCAGCGCGGCCGCCCCACCCACCGGGCCACGGTGCGATCGAACAGCCTCCCTGCGAGGCGGAGCACCGGGCTGGTGCGCGGCGCCGAGGTGTCACCGCGGAGCACGAGCGAGGCGAGCGCGGGGACGACCGCGAGCGCGACGAGCGTCGAGGCCGCGAGCGCGAGCGCATAGGAGAGCACGACCGGCTTGGCGAAGGCGCCCGCCACCCCGTCGAGGAAGACGAGCGGGACCGGCGCGAGCAGCGCGATCAGGGTCGCGTAGAGCAGCGGTCCGCGGACCGCCCCGGTCACCTCGGCGATCACCCCGGCCATCGACGCCGGCGTGCCCGAGGCGCGCTGCTCGTGCAGCCGCCGGCGCACCTCGCCGAGGTCGGTCACGGCGTCGCCGATGACCACCGCGAGCGCCATCGCGAACCCGCCGAGGAGCAGCAGGTCGAAGCCGGTCCCGCGCAGGTAGAGGACGTACGCCGCGGCCATGATCGAGAGCGGCACCGCGACGACGGTGACGACCGCGAGCCGCCACGAGAAGAGCAGCAGCGCCACGACCAGGATGAGCAGCGCCAGGCTGATGAGGCCGGTGATCCCGAGGTCGCGCACCGCGGTGTCGACGTAGCTCTGGGCCTGGTAGACATGGGTGTCCATCGTGATCCCGGGGAGGCCGGGGCTGAGGGACGCGAGGGCGTTCTCGACGCCCCTGGTCACGTCCTGGGTGCCGGCCTCGGGGAACTTCTGGATGACGAGCATCAGGCCGGGGCCGCTGCCGAGGACGGCGTCGCCGACGAGGAAGGGCTGGTGGTCCTCGACCACCGAGGCCACGTCACCGAGGCGCAGGACGTGCCCCTGGGTGTCGTCGAGGGTGACGTTGGCGAGGTCCTTGGCGGTCGTGACCGGCAGCACGTGCTGGATCGCGAGTCGCTGCGTCGAGGTGTCGACGAAGCCACCGGTGCCCGGTGTCGACGCCTCGAGGAAGTTGAGCGGCGACACGAAGAGCGAGTTGCCGGTCGTGCTGATGACCTGGTCGAGGGTCACGCCGTTCTGGCGCAGCTTGTCCGGATCGACCTGGACCTGCATCTGCCGGTCGCGCTGGCCCCAGATGCTGACGTCGGCCACCCCGGGGACGCCCATGAGGCGCGGCTTGATCTTCCAGCGCGCGAGCACCGACAGGTCGGTGAGCGAGAGGTCCTTCGTCGAGAGCCCGATCATCATCACCCGGCTCGTCGAGGACAGCGGCTGCAGCATCACCGGCGGCGTGCCGACGGCGGGGAGCACGTACACCTGGGTCAGCCGCTCCTGCACCGCCTGGCGGGCCTTGAGCGGGTCGGTGCCGTTCTTGAAGATCAGGTCCACGCGCGCATATCCGGGCGCGGACTCCGACTCCATGTGATCGAGCCAGGGCACGCCGTTGAGCAGGTCCTGCTCGAGGCCGAGGGTGACGAACTGCTCCACCTCGGCCGCAGAGAGGCCGGAGGCCTCCGCCTGCACCGTCACCGTCGGTGGCGAGAACTCCGGGAGCGCGGCCACCTTGGCATCACGCAGCTGGAATGCGCCGAGGCCCATCACCACGACCGCCATGCCGACGATGAGGACACGGAACTTCAGGCTCAGCGCGACGAGCTCGCGGATCATGATGAGCAACCCCCTCCTGATCGGATCACGAACGCGTCGCGCATCCCTTCCTCCATCCGTCGACCGCCGTCCGCGTGCTGAACAGAAGCCTAACGGAACCTGAAAGGAAGTTCAACAGGCGTTCTGTTCTTTGCTTTTCCGTGTGGCCCCGCAGAGCTATGTGGCTTCAACGCACGGTCCTTGTACGACTTGCATTCGCGCCGTGTGTGTGTCATCACACGTTCAGCGGAACGCGTCGAAGTGACTCAACCGGTTTTTAAGCATGCATTCACCAAACGTTCACCACTGCCGGTGGTACAAGAGCGAGCGCATGCGCGTGCTCTTCTCCACGACCCCGGCGGCGGGGCACCTCCAGCCGATGCTCCCGCTCGCACGCGCTCTGCGCCGCGCGGGACACGAGGTCGCCGTCGCCGTCGCCCCGGGGATGTGCCCGACGCCGTGGTGATCGACGCGTGCGCGGGCGCCGCCGCGCCGATGTGGCGCGAGCGCGACCTCCTCCCCGCCGCCCTCGCTGGACTGGGCCGCGGGCCCACCCTCGACATCTGTCCGCGCAGCCTGCACAACGAGCGCGGTCCCGCGCTCGACTCGCGTCCTCTCCGCCCGCAGGGCGCGGCGCCCTCGACCGAGCCGCCGCCGGAATGGCTCGACCGGCTCGCCGAACGCCCGGTGGTCCACCTCACCCTCGGCACCACGGTGACGAACGCCAACCAGGCGCTGCTCGCCACCGCGGTCGAGGGCCTGCGCGACCTCCCGCTCAGCCTCGTCGTCACCGTCGGTCCCGACAACGATCCCGCCGGCCTCGGCCCCCAGCCCGACAACGTGCGCGTCGAGCGCTACGTCCGCCACGACCTGCTGCTGCCCCGGTGCGCCGCGGTCGTCACCCACGGCGGCGCGGGCACGATGCTCACCGCACTCGGCTGCGGCCTCCCGCTGCTGACCATCCCGCAGGGCGCGGACCAATACCTCAACGCGGAGATCTGCGTGCGCCGCGGGGTGGGACGCACCCTGCTCACCGAGCAGGTCACCCCGGCCGCGGTGCGCGAGGAGGTGGGGAGGCTCCTCGACGAGCCCGGCTACCGAACCGCCGCGGGCGAGGTCGCCGTCGAGGTCGCGGCGATGCCGGCGCCCGACGACATGGTGCCGGCGCTCCAGGCGCTCGCCGGCGCCTGACGAGTCCGGGCTCAGGCGGCCTTGGGGCGGAGCAGGCCGGAGAGCCAGTCCTCGAGCTCGCGCTGCTTGCGACAGAGACCGGGGTCGCCGGGCCGCGCCGCGAGCGCGTTGTCGACGGTGACCAGGCGGGCATGGACGGCTGCGATGATCGCGAGGCGGGGGGTCTTCTGCATCTCCATCTCCGGCGCAGTGCCTGGACCCGCGGGTCGGATGCCCTTCCCGGGGCTGTATCGACGGTAGAGGAGCGCGCGCGCGCACGGGTGTCGCGCGGGTGACAGCCGGGGCACGGTGGCGGCACGACGTCGCGTCAGGGCACAGTGGGGCGATGAACGCCCCGCCCCGCCCGACCACCCCGCGGATCTCCCCCCTCGCCGCGGACGACCAGGATGCGCAGACCCGAGAGCTGCTCGGCGGCGTCGACAGTGACGCCGTGGCGTCGAACATCTTCGCCACCCTCGTTCGACACCCGGGCCTCTTCCGCCGGTGGCTGCCGTTCGGCGGCAAGCTCCTCGCCGGCAGGCTCGCACCCCGGCACCGCGAGCTCGCGATCCTCCGCACCGGCTGGCTCTGCCGCTCCGAGTACGAGTGGGGACAGCACGTCCTCCTCGCCCGCCTGGCGGGGATCACCGACGAGGAGATCGCGCGGGTGCAGCGGGGACCGGAGGCGGACGGGTGGACCGAGCTGGAGGCCGCGCTGCTGCACGCCGCCGACGAGCTCCACACCGGCGCCTGCATCGGCGACGCGACCTGGGCGGTGCTCGCCGCACACCTCGACGAGCGCCAGCTCATCGAGGTGCCGATGCTGATCGGGCACTACCACCTCGTCGCCTTCACCCTCAACACCCTCGGGGTGCAGCGCGAGCCCGGCGTCCCCGGCTTCGACGGCTGAGGAGCAGCATCGTCACCGCGCGGTGACGGGTGCGCCGGCGCCGCCGTGGTCCCCTGCTCGGGCCCTCATGAACGCTCCTCGCACGGTCTCCGCCGCACTCCTCATCGCCGCGCTGCTGCTCTCCGCCTGCGGCCCCCGGCATGCGCAGCTCGGCCGCGGAGGCGCGGCAACGGCCCCCGCCGCGACCCCGTCGCCGTCGCCGTCGCCCTCGGCGACGCCCGCGCCCAGCGCCGCCGCCACCTCCCCGACCCCCGCGGCTGCGACCCCGGCACCCACCCCGGTGTCGACGCCCCGCCCCTCGACCGCTCCCCCGGCTCCGCCGGCGTTCACCGCGTACCCCCTGCCGAACACCAGCCAGCCCGGGTACACGATGGCCCCCACCGGGCTCGTCGCCGGGAGCGACGGCAACCTCTGGTGGGTCGACGCCAACTCGGACGCGGTCGGGCGCACCACCCCCCGCGGGGTGACGACGGTGTTCCACATCCCCGGTGGCGCGCATCCGCGACCCGAGCTTGTCGCCGCGTCCGACGGCACCCTGTGGGGGGCGACCATGGACAACCGGCTTCTGCACATCACGATGGCCGGTGCGGTCACCGAGGTGGACCCCGGCACATCGCTGCAGGGCAACGGTCCGTATCACCTCGCGCTCGAGCCGGACGGCAGCCTCTGGTTCCTCGGCGGCTACCCGCTCTCCCTGTTTCACCGCGACCTGGCTGGAACCACCACCAAGGTCGCCCTGAACGGCGTCTATCCCGTGTCCCTCACCTGGGGGCCAGACGATGCGCTGTGGTTCGGCGAGACGGAGGCGGGCTCCAACACCGAGGGCATCGGGCGCCTCGACCCGGCCACCGATACCGTCACCCACTACGCGGTCCCCGCCGCTCCGGACTTCGTCGGGCCACCGGTCGTCGGCCCCGACCACGACCTGTGGTTCGGCGAGGGCACCCGCGGGAAGGTGGCGCGGATCACCACCCAGGGCGTCGTGACCGAGTTCGGCCTCCCCCGCTACGGTGGGCAGCAGCTGACCGTCGGCGTCGCAATGGTCGTCGGACGTGACGGCGCTCTCTGGGCGGCCGCCTCAGAGGCGGGCGCCGCGAGCCCGGTGCTCGCCCGCATCACCCTTTCCGGCGCGACCCAGGTGGTCCCTGTCACCGTCGGCGGATCGGAGGCGTTCGTCACCGCCCCGGCCGTCGGCCCCGACGGCCACATCTGGACGCTCATGGGCCACGGCTACCAGGTGTCGACCGGCGTCTCCGACCTGGTTCGCGACAACAACGGCTGAAACAGGCTCAGGTCGCCGCGCTGACCGCCGCACCCCCGGAGGCCACCGCGGGGCTGCCGTCGAGGAGGTGGCGGGTGAGGAACGCGACCTGGTCGGCGACCGCCCGCTCGTACCACTCCCCGACGTAGATGTCGAAGTGGCCGATCGGGTAGCGCTTCACCTCGGCGAGCGGGGCGCGGTGGGCGTGGCGCACCGTCGCCTCCGCAGGGGCGAGCGCATCGCGATCGCAGACGCAGAACAGGATCGGGCAGCGCACGTGGCGCGCGCTCGCGCCCGGCCGGTAGGTGGCGAAGCGCAGGGCGATCCGCGCCGCGACCCGGTTCTCCCAGCGGGTGTCGGCGGGGAGGATCGCGTCGAACCCCGGCCTGCTGTCCGGGGTCGTCATGACCGCGAAGCTCCCCGGCTCGCCGACCGCGGGCACGTAGTGCGGCGGCCTGCCGGCGAGCGCGCCCACCTGGTCGCGGATGCCGGCGGCGGTGAGCTTGAGCATGTTCACGCCGAAGAGCGCGCGAGCGGTCGCGATCCCGTCCTCGAAGGGACACTGGGCGACGACCGCGGCGATCCGCGGGTCCTGGGATGCGACGACGACGACGTGGCCGCCGCTGAAGGAGCTGCCGAAGAGCGCCACCCGGGCGGGGTCGACCCAGTCGAGCCGGCGACCCCAGGCGATGGCGGCGTGGTAGTCGGCGTGCTGCTCGCGGATGTCGAGGAGCTGGCGCGGCTCGCCGCCGCTCGCGCCGAAGTGCCGGTAGTCGAAGAGCAGCACCCCGAGCCCGGCGGCGCAGAAGCGCTGCGCATAGGGCTCGAGCCCGAGCTCGCGGGTGGCCGAGAAGCCGTGCGCCATCACCACCAGCGGGTGCGGCCCCTCGCCCTCGGGCCGGTACAGCCAGGCTGCGCACTCGGTCCCGTTCGACGGGAAGCTGACGTCGCTGCGTCCCATGCTCGCACCTCCGCAGGCCGTCCGGCCCATCCCTCTCGCGAGCCGGAAGCCTACCAGGGCGCTGCGGTCAGGCCGTCGCCGCGAGGAGCGCGTGGAAGGGCGCGGGCGCGTGGCCGGCGAGCGCGGCGGCCCACGCGTCGTCGAGCTCGGCCGCGATCGCCGGGTCCTCGCGCTGCAGCCAGGCCAGATGGCGCAGGGCATGGTGGAGGACCTGGTCGACGTGGAGGCTCTCCGGCGGCGTCGTCGCCCCCCCGCGTGCCGGCGTGCCGGGAGGGAGGGCGCGGGCGACCAGCCCGGAGCCGGCCGGCGGCTCGATGGCGAGGACGGCGATGTAGGTGAGGACGAGGCTGCCGGCGTCGTGCCGCCAGGAGGTCGAATGGACCACCGCCGGCCGCAGCCCGCGGGAGGCGAGCGCAGCCGCCACCACCGGGCCGGGGTCGGCACCGGCGGGGAAGGCGACCTGCCACGAGGCGGCGTCGGCCGGCCGCAGGCTCCGGACCGCCCCGGCGCTCAGAACCACCGGCAGGATCTCCACGAGCAGCGACACGGTCCCTGGCCCCTCTGGTTGTTGATCTTTTGGATCAGGTTACTCAGGAATAACGGCGAGAGTAGCCGAACCCTGCACCCGGTGCAAATCCGCACCATTGGCACCTTTCTCCCGGCGACGAGCGGAACCCCCGCAGGAGGTCCCCATGGCTCTCGAGGACGTGCGCTACGAGGTCGAGCAGGGGCTCGCCTGGATCACCATCGACCGGCCGGAGCGCCTCAACGCCTTCCGGGCGCGGACCGTCGACGAGCTCGTCGCCTGCTTCAAGCGGGCGTGGGCGGACAGCTCGGTCGGGGTGGTCTGCCTCACCGGCGCGGGTGACCGCGCCTTCTGCGCGGGCGGCGACCAGAAGCAGCGTGCCGAGACCGGCGACTACGGACCCTCCGAGAGCGGGCTCTTCGAGGTGGTGAGCCTCCACAGGGTGATCCGCGACATCCCCAAGCCGGTGATCGCCGCGGTCAACGGCCTCGCCATCGGCGGCGGACACGTTCTCCACGTGCTCTGCGACCTGACCATCGCGGCGGATCATGCCCGCTTCGGCCAGAACGGCCCGCGGGTGGGGTCGTTCGACGCCGGCTTCGGCACCGGGCTGCTCGTCCGTGCGGTCGGCGAGAAGCGCGCCCGGGAGATCTGGTACCTCTGCCGCCAGTACGACGCCGCCACCGCCGAGCGCTGGGGCCTGGTCAACGCGGTGGTCCCCGCCGCGGAGCTGCGCGACACCGTGCGCGGCTGGGCCGACGAGATGCTGGCGATGTCGCCGACCGCGCTGCGCTTCCTCAAGCAGTCGTTCAACGCCGACAGCGAGCACCTGATGGGAACCGGGCAGGTCGCCTTCAGCGGGCTCCACGTGTTCGGAGGCAGCCCGGAGGCCCGCGAGGGCGTGACCGCGTTCGCCGAGAAGCGCAGGCCGTCGTTCGATCGCTACCGCGCCGACGTCTCGGTGTGAGCCGCCGCCGTCGGCTCACACCGAGAGCGACGTGTAGGTGGCACCGACGAGGCCGGCGCCGCGCATGTCGCCGACGGTCCCCTCGCCCATCCGGTTCATCACGTAGGCGACACAGAGCCGCGCGTCGAGGTCGCAGAGCACCAGGGAACCGCCCCATCCGCCCCAGAAGCAGGCGCGCGGGTTCGGGCTGATCGGCATGGCCGGCGAGTTGAGGCCATATCCGACCCCAAGGCGGAGGGGTAGCCCGAGCACGAGGTCGACGCCGTTCGCCT
>DATKEY010000370.1:0-7763 GCA_035544475.1 Candidatus Dormiibacterota bacterium
AGTGGGGGTGCTGCGTGGGGTGGGGTGGAAGCACGGGCGGTGGGTGGACACGGTGATCATGCAGAGAGAGCTCGGGGTCGGGGAGGGGACGCCTGCTGCTGACGGCGTGTGACGCCGCGCGCGGGCGTGTGGTGCACCTCGGGCGTTCGGTGGTCGTCCGGATCTGGCCAGGGGTGTGGGGTTTCTCGGGCGTTTCGTGGTCGGCTGCGGACGTATCGTGGTTGTTGCGGTGCGGGGCAACGTTCGTGTCAGCTTTGTCTATTTGTGCTACGGGCGTCCGCAACCGCGCTGCGCGAGGTGCGCGGGATGCTGTGCTCGGACTTGCATTTCGAACAGGTGTTCGCTACAATTCCGTATATGAATTCGCAGCTGCCGACCGCTCGGGACGCCGCCACCCTCGAGCTCGCTCGCGAGATGTGCGAGCTCGCCGCGCACCTGCACGCGGGGACGGCGCGGCTGGCGCGGCTGGCGGCGGAGTTCGACCGTGCGGAGGGGTGGTCGGGTGACGGGATGCGCTCCTGCGCCCAGTGGCTCTCGATCAACACCGGCCACGGCCTCGCCGCCGGCGAGAGCCTGGTGCGGATCGGGTACGCGCTGGAGAGGCTGCCGCTGATCGCGGAGGCCTTCGCCTCGGGCGAGCTCTCCCTCGATAAGGTGCGCCAGCTCTGCACGGTCGCGACGCCGACGGACGAGGAGGTGTGGCTCGAGCTCGCCCGGCAGGCATCCGGAGCGCAGCTCACGCGCATCGTGCGCGCCTGCCGGCGCTGCATCGAGCAGAGCGATCCCGACCAGCCGGCCGCACAGCGGGCGCGGCGCGGGCTGTGGACGTCCTGGGACGACGATGGCACCCTGCGTCTGCGCGCGGTGCTCACGCCCGAGGACGGCGCCCGCGTCCATGCCGCCCTCGAGAGCGTGCGACGCACCCTTCCCGACCCGTCGACGTCGAGCGGCGATCCCGCCGACGATCGCGATGCCGCCCACCGTGCCGACGCGCTCGTCGTGATGTGCGACCGCGCGCTTGCCGGGGAGGACGCTGGGGAGCGTCCGGTGGTGGTGCCGCAGCTGGTCGTGCACGTCGACGCCGGGGTGCTGACCGGTGCCGATCCCGGAGGCCGCTGCCATCTCGACGGGGGCCCGTGGCTGCCCGCCGAGGTGGCGCGACGGATCGGGTGCGACACCGAGGTCATCGCGATCACCGAGCGCGACGGGATCCCCATCGACGTGGGGCGGGCGCGGCGGACGGTGTCGACCGCGCTGCGCCGGGCGCTCCACGTGCGCGACGGCTTCTGCCGGGTGCCGGGATGCCCGGTGCCGGCGCGGTACACCCACGCCCACCACGTCGAGCACTGGATCGACGGCGGGCCGACCACCCTCGACAACATGGCCTGCGTCTGCGGCCCCCATCACCGCCGGCTGCACGACGGAGTGATCCGGATCCGGCGCGGTGCGGACGGGGAGCTGCGCTTCGAGACCGCCGACGGGCGTCAGCTCGTGGTGCGGTCGGAGGGGCTGGGCGCCGACGAGCGCGAGCCGGTGGCGCTGAGATGCCGGCTGGCGGGCGAGACGGCGTACCGGCTGACCGCGTCGGCCCCGTGTGCGGGGGACGCGGGCGGGTCGTTCGACCTCGACCACACGGTGGAGGTCGTCGTCAACGCCTGCGAGCGGCGATGGGAGAGGGACGGCCCCGACGGCTGACCCCGGCGTGGATGATCCGCATCCATGCCACCGGAGCCGATCACCCGCCGCGCCCTGAACCGCGCCCTGCTCGAACGGCAGAAACTGCTGCGCCGTGCGTCACTGGACGCCGCCGGCGCCGTCGAGCACCTCGTCGGGATGCAGGCGCAGTCGCCGCTCGCGCCGTACGTCGGCCTCTGGTCACGCCTCGACGGCTTCCGTCCCGAGGACCTGGCGACACTCATCACCGGGCGCGGCGCGGTGCGGATGTCGCTGATGCGCACCACCCTCCACCTCGTCACCGCGGCCGACGCGCTCGCCCTGCGGCCGCTCCTGCAGCCCGTGCTCGAGCGCGGGTTCCGGAGCGGCAGCCCGTTCGGACGGCGCCTCGCCGGGCTCGACATCGCGCCGGTGCTCGACGCCGGCCGCGCGCTCCTCGGGGAGAGCCCGCTGAGCGCCGCCGAGCTCGGCCGGCGGCTCGCCGAGCGCTGGCCCGACCACGACCCGGTGGCGATGGCGCACGCGGTCCGCTACCTCGTCCCGCTCGTGCAGGTGCCGCCCCGCGGCGTCTGGGGGTCGGCGGGGCAGGCGCGGTTCACCACCGTGGACGCCTGGCTCGCCGGTCGCGACGCACCCCCGCTCGACCTCGAGAGGCTCGTCCTCCGCTACCTCGCCGCCTTCGGGCCGGCGTCGGCCATGGACGTCCAGGCGTGGTGCTGGCTCACGCGGCTCGGCCCCGTCGTCGAGCGGCTTCGCCCACGGCTTCGCGCCTTCCGCGACGAGGCGGGCGCCGAGCTCCTCGACCTCCCCGACGCGCCCCGCCCCGATCCCGACACCCCGGCGCCGGTGCGGTTCCTCCCCGAGTACGACAACCTGCTCCTCTCCCACGCCGATCGCTCGCGGGTCATCGCGCCCGGGCACCGCGAGCGGGTCTTCACCCGCGGGGCGCTGCTCGTCGACGGCTTCGTCCGCGGCGCGTGGCGGGCGGCCCGCGGGGGCGGTGACCCGGGCCTCGAGCTCGAGCTCTTCGAGCCCCTCGGGGCGGCCGACGCGGAGGCGGTCGGGGCCGAGTCGGAGCGGCTCCGGCGGTTCCTCGCAACCTGACGCTCAAACGGGCCTGCTGACGCTGATATCGTCGTCAGCGATGTCCGTCCTCACCCTCGACGACCTGCTCGTCCGCAACCAGCAGTGCTCGCAGCAGCTGCTGCTCGGTCGCACCGAGATCCAGTCGACGCTGGTCCCCACTCCGCCCTACATCATCCTCTCGTGTCTCGACATCTTCGACCGCCAGCCCGGCATCCTCCGTGCCGTCGAGGCGCGCGTCGCCCCCGAGGAGCTGGGGAGCCGCGTCCGCCAGCCGGGCCACTCCCGCGACCGCCGTGTCGGCGGCGTCGACATGCTCAACATCTGGGCTCTGACAAGCCTCTATCTCTGGGGGCGGCAGTTCGGCATCGGCCTCGGGCTCTGGCGTCCCGGCGACCGCCTCGACGACATCGCCTACGTGCTCGACTTCACCCGGCGCGTCTGCCGGGGGTACCGGGACGACGGCGTCTTCGTCGCCTTCGAGGACATCGGTGGCCACAACCGCTGCGCGAGCCCCGAGCTGGTCGCCACCTTCACCGACGCCCTCGAGCCGCTCGACCCCGACGGGCACGCGGCGTTCAAACGGCTCAACGCGACGCTCTTCCTCTACACCTTCCTCGACAGCCTGGAGTGCCGGAAGAACACCTTCGACTCCGGGCCGTACGCGTCGCCACACGCCGGCGAGGTCATCCTTCTGCGCGACTACTACGCGATGGGGCCCGACGGGTATGCGTGGAGCACCGCCGCCGCGGACGTTCCGTACCACAGCCTCACCCTGGCGATGTCGATCCGCGACACCGCGATCGACATGGCGCCGTGGGCGACGCCGAGCTTCTCGCCGGAGCAGTACATCGACCGGGTGACCCGGGCGGCGCTCTTCAGCCGGGACTCCGGCGAGTGGCGGCGGATCCCGCTCGGAGAGGCGGCGGCGATCGCCGACGCGACCCGCGCCGCGCACATCCGGCTCTACCGTGACGTCGCCTCCTGGGACCTGCAGCGGAAGATCATGTCCGGCGCCCTCTACTACTTCACCGAGGGCACCCTCTCGTGGGCGTACGAGGCCGGGGTCGAGGGCCTGGACTGGTCGCTGTCACCGCTGGTCGAGGAGTGCTTCCCGCGGATGACCGCCGAGACCGTCGGCGAGCTCTTCGGATCGCTCTTCGCCCCGTACTCGCCCACCACCGCCTGAGGCCGCCGAGATGAGCGCAACGTCCACCGTGATCGGGACCGGCACCCCCACCTTCGCGACCGGGGCCGTCGACGGCGAGGCGGTCCACGTCACCTCGCCGCTCGAGGTGCTCGACCTCCTCGACGACACCGCGCGCGTCGCCGGCCTCGTGCTCCTCATCGACGAGCCGGGAGCGACCTTCCTCTCGCCGCTCCTGCTCGCCGGCCCGCGGGCGGTGATCTGCACCGCGGGCACGCCGAAGAGCCACCTCGGCATCGTGACCCGTGAGTTCGACATCCCCTGCGTCATGGGCGTGGCCCTGACCGCGCCGCTCCCCGACGGAACCCGGGTCGAGATCACCTTCGACGACGCCGAGCACGCGACCATCCGCGCGAGTGATCGATGAACGACCCCGCCGCGACTCTCGCCCCCCAGGCGTGGGAGACGCTCTGTGAGGTGCGCCTGCGCGGCACTCTGCTCCGGCCCGACCCCCATCACACCGGAGAGCTGGAGCTGATGGGGCTGGTGGTGCGCCGCGGTGACCTGGTCGCGATCACCGACGCCGGCCGCGCCGCCCACGCGGCCCGGGCACGGATCGCCCCCGGCTCTCCGGAGGAGGCCGCGGCCCGCGAGGTCTACCAGCGATTCGGCCCGCTCAACGCGCGCCTGCTGAGACTCTGCACCGACTGGCAGCTGCGCCCCGGCGGCGTCCCGAACGACCACTCCGACCCCGAGTACGACATCCGCATCCTCGACCGCCTCACTGCGACCCTCGACTGCGCCTGCGCGGAGCTCAACCGCCTCGCCGCGGTGGACGCGCGGTTCGCGGGGTACGCCGACCGCCTCGACGCGGCGATGCGCCGCGTCGATCGGGGCGAGCACGCCTGGGTCGCCTCGGTGACGTGCGACTCGGTCCACAGCGTCTGGATGCTCCTCCACGAGGAGCTCCTCTGCGCGCTCGGCGTGTCGCGCGCCGACGAGCAACCGGTCGCCTGAGAGAGCGGGGGGGACGATGATCGACACCTCGGTGGCGGCTGAGCGGCCGCGGGCGCTCCTCCTCGACTACGCCGGAGTGCTGACCGTCCCCATCGGTGAGGCGCTCGCCGCCGTGTGCGTCTCCGAGGGGATCGAGCCGGACTCGGTTCGAGCGCTCATCGCGGCCGCCTACACGGGCCATCCCGACGGCGCCGACATCGCCGCGCTGGAGACCGGGCGGATGCCGCTCGCGGAGTTCGAGGCCGTCTTCGCCGCGCGGCTGCGCTCGCGCCCGGGGGCTCCGCCGGTCGTCGCCGCCGGTCTGGTGGGGAGGATGTTCGCGGTGCTCCCGCGCAACCCGCGGATGGCGGACGCCGCCCGGCGCCTGCGCGCCGAGGGGGTGCGCACCGCCCTGCTCACGAACACGTGGGGCGGCGCCGAGGGCCACGACACGGCCGCCCTCGAGGAGCTCTTCGACGCGGTCGTGCTCTCCCACGAGGTGGGGATGCGCAAGCCCGACCCCGGCATCTACGCCCTCGCCGCGGCGCGGCTCGGGGTCCCGGCGAGCGCCTGCGTCGTCGTCGACGACCTCATCACGAACGTCCTCGGCGCCCACGAGGCGGGGATGCGCGGGATCCTCCACGAGGACGACGCGACGACGATCGCCGAGCTCGAGGTGCTCTTCGGGGTCCGCGCCACGGCGAGGTGAGCGCGCGGTTGCCCACCCCCCGGCGGGCCCGCTACACTCCCGAACATCCGTGCGTAGCCAGTCCCGCCCCGCGCACCCCACTCGCCTTCTCAAGGGTGCGCGGGGATGAGACCGGCCCCCCGTCACTGGGTGGAGAGCACGGCGCCGCCGCTCGAGGGGCTGCCCACGGTGCTGGGCACCGTGCTCGCCGCCCGCGGTCACGACGCGGCGGCGGCGGCCGCGCTCCTCGACAACGGCGGTGAGGTCCACGACCCCTTCGCCCTCGCCGGGATGCCCGAGGCGGTGTGCGTCCTCGGCGTCGCCGTCGCCGAGCGTGTGCCGATCGCCGTGTACGGCGACTACGACGCCGACGGGGTCACCGCCTGCGCGATGCTCACCCTTGCGTTGCGCTCCGCCGGCGCCGACGTCGTCCCCTACATCCCCAATCGCATGACCGAGGGCTACGGGCTCCACGGCCCCGCTCTCGAGGAGCTCGCCGCCCGAGGCGTCGGCTGCGTGGTGACCGTCGACTGCGGCACCAGCAGCGTCGACGTCGCCGCCGGGCGCCCGGCGGGGATGCGCCTGGTGATCACCGACCACCACCTCCCCCTCGCGCCCCGCGGCGGAGCGGTCGCCCTTCCCGAGGTCGACGCCCTCGTCAACCCCAAGCGCCCGGACTGCACCTACCCGTTCGACGCACTCGCGGGGGCCGGCGTCGCCTGGAAGCTGCTCGCGGCGCTCGAGGCCGAGCGGGTGGTCCCGGCGGGCAGCGCCGACGCCTCGCTCGGCCTCGCCGCCCTCGGCACGGTCGCCGACATGATGCCGCTCCGCGGCGAGAACCGGCTCATCGTGCGCCGCGGCCTCGAGGCGATCGCGGCCGCGCCCTCACCGGGGCTCGCCGCTCTCTGCGCCGCGGCCGGGGTCCGGGGACCGCTGCGCGCCGCCGACCTCGCCTTCGGGCTCGCCCCGAGGATCAACGCCGCCGGGCGGATGGAGGACGCCGAGCTCGCCCTGCGCCTGCTCCTCGCCGGCTCGACCGCCGAGGCCGAGCCGCTCGCCGGCCGCCTCCAGGGGCAGAACGTCGACCGCCAGGCGGCGGTGGCCCGGGCGATGGTCGAGGCCGAGGAGAGGGTGGCGGAGATCCCGGACGACGCGCCCGCCATCGTCCTCGGCGACGCCCGCTGGCCGATGGGGATCGTCGGCCTGGTCGCGGGCCGACTCGCTGAGCGCTACCAGCGGCCGACCTTCATCTGCAGCCTCGAGGGCGAGGAGGCCAAGGGCTCGGCCCGGTCGGTCCGCGGCGTCCACCTCGTCCGCGCCCTCGGCGAGGCGTCGGACTGCCTGCTCCGCCACGGCGGGCACGCCGTCGCCGCCGGATTCAGCCTCGACCCGGGCCGCCTCGACGACTTCGCCGAGCGGGTGAGCGCGGCGGTCGCCGTCCAGCTCGGCGACGCTCCCCGCGAGCGCCACCACCACGTCGAGGCGACGGTCACGATCGCCGACCTCGTCCCCGAGCTCTGCGCCGAGCTCGCCCTCCTCGAGCCCTGCGGCCAGGGCAACCACGAGCCGCTGCTCTGCCTGCGAGGTGCGACCGTGGTCGGCGCCTCGACCTTCGGCGCGAACCGCCAGCACATCAAGGTGAACCTCACCGACTCGAGCGGGAGGGTGATCGAGGCGGTCGCGTTCCACAAGCCCGGGCTCGCCGCCCACCTCCCCCGGGGCCGCCGGGTCGACGCGCTCTTCGGCGCCGACCTCGACCGCTGGGACGGCGTCGAGCGGGTCCGCCTTCGCCTGCGCGACCTGCGCCCGGCCCGCGAGGCCCTCGCCGCCGCGGGCTGAGCTCCGTCCAATTCGGGAGAGCGCCCGCCGGCACGGTCCGGCATCATTAGGCCCACGGGAAGCCCCGCCGCGCGGTGGCCCGGACGTGTGATCTTCGGCGGGGGATGGGGGAACCACGGTCGAGGGCAAGTTCCATGTCGCGGCGGTTGCGATCGTGGCCGCCGTGACCGCGGTCGCCGGGCCCTGGGCCGGAGTCCCGGTGCACCATGGTGCCGCCGCGACGCCCGGCCCGATCGTCGCCCTCGGCGACAGCCTGACCTACGGCTACGGCGCGGGGGTCACCACCGCGATCTACGGCCCGGCCCCCGCCCACAGCTATCCATGGGACATGGAGCG
>DATKEY010000371.1:0-7759 GCA_035544475.1 Candidatus Dormiibacterota bacterium
GACGACGTCGCCTGGGTGCCGCTCGGCGATGCCCCCCGGCGGGTCACGTACCGCGACCTGCGCGCGGCCCTCGCCGAGGCGGCACGGATCCTCGACACGGCCGCGGATACTTCGGCTCCGTAGAATCGTCGGAGATGCAGCTGTACGACACGGCGGCACGCTCGGTGCGGCCACTCGAGCCCGCCGGCGACCCCGTGACCCTCTACGTGTGCGGCATCACCCCGTACGACGCAGCCCACCTCGGCCACGCCTTCACCTATCACGTCTTCGACGTGATCACCCGGCGGCTGCTCGCCGCGGGGAGGCAGGTCAGGAGCGTCCGCAACGTCACCGACGTCGACGACGACATCTTCCGGGTGGCGCGCGAGCGCGGCGTCGACGCCCGAGAGCTGGTGGCCTCGCAGGTGGCGCGCTTCGACGAGGAGATGCGGGGCATCCGGATCCTCCCGGTGTCGGTGCCGTACGCGTCCCAGCACGTCCCCGAGATGGTCGCCTGGATCGGCCGGCTCGAGGCCGCCGGCTTCGCGTACGCCCGCGACGGCCACGTCTACTTCGACACCCGCCGCTACGACCGCTACGGGCGGCTGAGCGGGCTGGGCCACGAACAGATGATCGCGCTCAGTCGCGAGCGTGGGGCCGACCCCGACGACCCTCGCAAGCGCGACCCCGTCGACTTCATTCTCTGGCAGCCGTCGCTCCCCGACGAGCCACGCTGGCCGAGCCCCTGGGGGGACGGTCGCCCGGGGTGGCACATCGAGTGCACGGTGCTCGCCACCCGCGAGCTCGGCGCGACGATCGACATCCACGGCGGCGGCGACGACTTGATCTATCCCCACCACGAGTCCGAGATCGCCCAGTCCGAGGCGCTCCAGGACGGGCCGTTCGCACGCCACTGGGTGCACGTCGCGATGGTCCAGCTCGACGGGGTGAAGATGAGCAAGTCCCTCGGAAACCTCGTCTTCCTCCGCGACCTGGACGCCTCGCGTGAGGCCGCCCGTGTGCTGTTGGCGGCACACCACTACCGCACCCCCTGGTCCTACACGCGCGACGACGATCATGCCGCCCGGGAGCGGCACGACCTATGGTCCAGGGCGGTCCACCTCGGGGACGGGCTGATCCACCCCGAGGAGGCGGCGGCGGCAGAGCTCGAGTTCTTCGCGCGTCTCGATGACGACCTCGACACCCCAGGGGCACTGCTGGTGCTCGACCGGGTGGCCAGCGCCGGGCAGCAGCGATCGCGGGTTCCCGGCGGCGTCCCCGTGGCGACGGTGATGAAACGGCTGGCGTGGGTCATCGGCGCTGAGCTCCACCACCCCGCCTTGTACACATTTTTCTGAGGCGCGCCCGGCTCAGCTGACCGCCACCGGCCGGCGGACCGCCTCCCCGACCCTGCGCAGCTCGTCCATCAGCTCGCCGAACTGCGCGAAGGTCAGCGACTGCGGGCCGTCGCTCAGCGCCTCGTCGGGGTTGGGGTGGACCTCGACCATCAGCCCGTCGGCCCCGCCGGCAAGCGCGGCGAGCGCCATCGGCGCGACGAGGTGGCGGTGCCCGGTCGCGTGAGACGGATCGACGATGATCGGCAGGTGCGAGAGCGAGCGCACCAGCGGCACCGCGCTGAGGTCGAGGGTGTTGCGGGTCGCGGTCTCGAAGGTGCGCACCCCACGCTCACAGAGGACGACGTCGCGGTTGCCCTGGCCGACGATGTACTCGGCGCTGAGCAGCCACTCCTCGACGGTGTTGCTGAGGCCGCGCTTGAGCATCACCGGCTTCCCCGCCTGGCCCACCGCCTCGAGCAGGGCGAAGTTCTGGGCGTTGCGGGTCCCCACCTGGAGCATGTCGGCGCTCGCGGCGACGAGCTCGACGTCGGCGGGGGTGAGCACCTCGGTGACGACGGGCAGCCCCGTCTCCGCGCGCGCCTGGGCGAGGAGCTCCAGCCCGGCGGCGCCCAGGCCACGGAAGGAGTACGGCGAGGTGCGCGGCTTGTACGCGCCACCGCGGAGCATCACCGCGCCGGCGTCGTGCACCGCGCGGGCGGTGGCGAGCAGCTGGGGGCCGTCCTCGACGGCGCAGGGGCCGGCGATCACCGAGAACTCGGAGCCGCCGAAGCGCACCCCGGCGACCTCGACGACCGTGCGCTCCGGCTGCCACTCGCGTCCGACCTGCTTGTACGGCTTGCTGACGGGGATGGCGTCGACCACCCCGGGGAGCCCGACGACGTGGTCGCGCACCGACGCGGGATTGCTGCCCAGGACCCCGACCGCGATCCGGTCGGCCCCGGGGAGCTCGATCGGCTCGTACCCGTGCTGGCGCACGTGGGCGAGGACGTTGTCGATCTCCGAGCGCGTCGCCTGCGCGTGCATGAGGATGAGCATGGCGCGGCAATCCTCGCAGATCGCCCGGGCCCGACCGTGCACGGGTGCGCTCGAGGCGCGCGTCCGCATACGATCGCAAGATCCCATGGCGACACTGGCACGCACCGTCAAACGTCTCTCCACCCGCGACTCCCGCGCGGTCCTCGACCTCCTCGACGGCGACCCCGTCGCCAACGCCTTCCTGCGCAGCGAGCTGCGCCTCGGCGCCCTCACCGGGGGCGGATGGTGGGGGGTCGAGCGCAGCGGGAGGATCACCGCGGCGCTGCTCGCCGGGCCGCTGGTCATCCCCTGTGTCCCCGACGAGGAGGACGCGGTGCTCCTCGGCGGGGTGCTCGACCGCCACTCCCCGCCGCGGATGATGGTGGGGCCGCGCGACCAGGTCCACGCCCTCCACCGCGCGCGCCGGCTGGCGCCGACCCCGCGCGAGGTCCGCGATCCCCAGCCGCTGATGGCGCTGCGCCGTGAGCGGCTCACCGCGGACGGCGAGGCGGCGGTGCGCCGCGCCGAGCTCGGCGACCTCGACGTGCTCGTCGTCGCCGCGGCGGCGATGCACCGTGAGGAGATGGGCATCGACCCGCTCGCCATCGACCCCGCCGGCTGGCGGGCGCGGATGGCGGTTCTCGTCGACCGCGGCTGGAGCTGGGTCTGGATGGACGGCGACGAGGTGCTCTTCAAGGCCGAGCTCAGCGCCTGGACCGCCGAGGTGGTGCAGGTCCAGGGCGTCTACACCGCGCCGGCCGCGCGCGGTCGCGGGGTCGCCACCCGGGGGCTCGCCGCGGTCTGCCGCGCGCTGCACGCCGAGGTGCCCACCTGTTCGCTCTACGTCAACCACTTCAACGCCGCGGCTTTGCGCGTCTACACCCGGCTCGGCTTCGAGACCGTCGGAGAGTTCGCGACGCTCATCCTCTGAGAGCCGATCCGGGGTTGGGGTCGCGTATGCGGTGGTACCGTGACACCCGTGATCGAGGCCCGTGCCACCGCGACCATGCCGGTGCCCGCAGACGAGGTGTTCGAGGCGGCCACCGACCTGGAGCACGCCGACTGGCTCCCCGCGGTGCGGGGGCTGCGCCGGCTCGCCGGATCCGCCGACGGAGTCGGCGCGCGCTACGCCGTCGAGGTCGGGCTGATCGGCCGTCATCTCAGCGGCGTCCTCGTCTGCCGCGAGCTCGACCCCCCGCGCCGGGCGCGGTACGTCCTCGAGGAGGGGATGGACCTCACCATCACGATCGGCGTCACCTCCACCTCCGGAGGCGCGACCCTCGAGCTCGTCGCCGCGTACAGCGTCGGAGGCGGACCCCTCTCGGGCGCCGTCGAGCGGGCGAGCGCCGGGGCGGCGCGACGAGAGGTCGCCCGCGCCGTCGAGCAGTTCGCCGCCCGCTTCGGGCGCAAGGCGGGCCGGGTGCCGCGCTGATGGAGCCCAGCGGCGTCGACACCCGTCTCGACAGCCTGGCGGCGCAGGTGAGGGCGCGGCCGCCGCTGCCGCTCGAGGAGGTCACCGAGCTGCTCGGCAGGGCGCGCCGCGACGGCGACGACCAGGCGCGTGCCGCGCTCGTCGAGCACCACCTCGGTGTCGCGTTGGACGCCGCCCTCGCGCACGCCGACTCCGGGGTCGACGTCGGCGACCTCTACCAGGAGGCGTCGGTGGCGGTGGTCACCGCGATCGGCGAGTACGCGGCGCGCAACGGCGACCCCGCCGGGCTCCAGGCGTACGTGCGGCGGGTGGTCGAGCTCCATGTCGAGGCCGCGGTGCAGCGCGAGGAGACCCAGCGCCAGACCTGCGAGGCGATCGTCGCCGAGACCCGGCTTCTCGACGCCGCCGAGGTGGAGATGCGCCACCGGCTCGGGCGGGACGCGAGCGTCATCGAGCTCGCCGCCGTGCTCGGCTGGTCGGAGGAGCGGGTGACCGTGATCGGCGACCTGCTCCACGAGGCCCGGGCGCGCTACGACGAGAGCCTCCTGCCCTTCCTCGAGGACCTCGACGAGGAGGACGACGGGGAGGACGGGTAGCCGTCCTGACCCCGCCGGTCAGCGGCGCAGGTCGTCGCCGCGCCAGTCGAGGTCGCGCAGCGCCGGGGCGGACGTCCCCCGGTGGGGTGCCTGGTCGCCGAACCGCCGCCGCAGGTCGTCGAGCGCGCGGTCGAGCCTGGACTCCCGCTCCACCTCCGGGTCGAGGAGCTCGAGCTGTCCGGCGTCGGCGAGGGAGCTGGTGCCGACCCCGAGCAGGCGCAGCGGCTCGCCCTTCCAGGAGGCGGCGAAGAGCTCGAGCGCCGCGGCGGCGATGAGACGGTCGGCGTCGACGGGCGCCGGCAGGGTGCGCTGCCGTCCCGAGGTGACGAAGCGCGAGTCGCGGAGCTTGACGCTGACCGTCGCCGCGGTCCAGCCCCCGCCGCGGAGCCGGCGGCCCACGTCCGCGGAGAGCTGACGGATCCGGTCCTCCAGGACCCGGCGGTCGGCCACATCCTCGGGGAAGGTCTCCTCCCGGGAGACGCTCTTCGGCCGTCCCGGGACCGACACCGAGGCGTCGTCCAGCCCCCGGGCCCGCATCCGCAGCGACCGTCCCGCGGCCTCGCCGACCCGGCGGCGGACGGTGTCCTCCGGCAGGGCGGCGAGCTGGCCCAGGGTGGAGACGCCGAGCCCCTGCAGCGCCGTCTCGGTGGCGGGTCCGAGCCCCGGCAGGGCCCGCAGCGGGAGCGGCGCGAGGAAGGCGGCCTCCTCGCCGGGGGCGACGACCACGAACCCCCGCGGCTTGCGCACCTCGGAGGCGACCTTGGCGACGGTCTTCGACGTGGCGACGCCGAAGGAGGCGTGGAGCCCGCAGTCGGCGAGGATCCGGTCGCGGATCTCGGCGGCGATGCGCGGCGGAGGACCGAAGCGCCGCTGCGAGGCGGTGACGTCGAGGTAGGCCTCGTCGAGCGAGGCCGGCTCGATCTGCGGGGTGTAGGCCCGGGCGATCGCGAAGACGTTCGACGACGCCTCGCGGTAGGCGGGGAAGTCGACGGGGAGGACGACCGCGTGGGGGCAGAGACGCAGCGCCGTGACCAGCGGCATCGCCGAGCGCACCCCGAAGACGCGGACCTCGTAGGAGGCGGCGCTCACCACCCCGCGGCGGTGGTCGGGGCCGCCGCCGCCGACGATCACCGGCTTTCCCCGCAGCTCGGGACGGCGGAGCTGCTCGACCGAGGCGTAGAAGGCGTCGAGGTCGAGGTGGATGACGGCGCGCGGCCAGGGGGGGCTGGTGGCGTCCGGCTCGGTCACACCGCCGGCGGCAGCTCCCGGCGGCGGCGGCGGCGCGGATGCACGGGCTCGCCGGAGATCTCGTCGTAGACCTCGGTGAAGCGGCGCCGGGCGCGGAAGAGGAGCGACTCGACCGCCGAGATCGAGAGGCCCATGCGCTCGGCGATGTGCGGGTAGTCCATCCCCTCGAGCTCGCGCAGGGCGAGGATCTGCCGGTAGCGGACGGGAAGGTGCTCGATCACCCGGACGATGAGGAGCCGGATCTCACGGCGCTCGGCGGCGCGCTCGGGATGGTCCTCGTGGTAGCGCTCGAGCGCCCGCTGGAGCTCCTCGATCGGCGACGCCTGCTCCTGGTAGTGCTGCATCGTCCGGAGCCGGCGGTGCTCGTCGATCGCGAGGTTGGTCGTGGTCCGGTGGAGCCAGGCGCGCACCTTGATCTCCCCGTCGTGGGAGAGCAGCTGACGGACCAGCCGGAGAAAGGCCTCCTGGGCGATGTCCTCCGCCCGGTGGGCGTCGACGATGATCCGGCGGGCGAGCAGCTCGACGTAACGGTGGTGGAGGCGGTGCAGGGACTCGAACGCGAAGACGTCGCCGGCGCGGAAGGCGGCGACCAGGGCGGCGTCGACCTCGGAGACGTCCCGATCGCCCTCGCGCCCGTCCCCCTGGGGTGCGGTCGAGGCGAGCGAGCTCACCCCGCCGGAGACCCCGCCTCGGCGGGACGGCGTCTGCCCGCGAGCCACTCGTCGACGTCGGTCTCGCGGAGGTAGCCGGCGGCGATGAGCAGGTCGACGTAGCCGACGCCGAGATGCGGGGCGGCGCGGCGGAGCACCCACGGCGGCGGGTTCTCCTTGTTCTTGTTGATCGCCTGGTAGAAGTAGATCTGGTTGAGATCGCAGAGCAGCGCCAGACGGTGGAGGGAGATGCCCCGTTCGCGGCATCTCTCCTTCAGGTAATCGCGGAAGTCCACGAGCCCTCCCTTTCCCCCGTCCGGTCGCAGCGGGTCTGCTCCGGAGCTTTCGAGTATAGCCATCGCCTAAAGATGGCGGCGAGACCGTCTCATAGACGTCAACCGCGAAATCCCGCCGATCTTGCGGTCGCCGCGACGAGGGGGACGAGGTCGGCGAGGCGGTCGAGGACAGCGTCGGCGGCGGCCTCGCCTGCGGGATCGGAGCGGTGCTCGCGGAGCAGGACCGCCCGCATCCCCACCCCATGGGCGCCGTCGACGTCCTCCCGGCCGCGGTCGCCGACCATGAGGGTGGCGGCGGCCGGGGCTCCGAGCTCGGCGAGCGCCGCCTCGAAGATCCGCGGCGACGGTTTGCGTACGCCCACCGCGCTCGAGAAGACCGCGGCGTCGAAGTACCTGAGCAGGTCGAGCCGTTCGAGCTGCGCGCGCATGCTCGCCGCCCGGTACGGGGCGTTGGAGACGAGACCGAGGCGCAGCCCGCGCGCCCGGAGCGCGGTGAGGGTCTCGACCGTGTCCGGGGCGACGGTGATGCCCTCGACCCACGCCTCCTGCTCGAGCCGGCGGACCTCGTCGAGGAGGGCGGGCGGGAGGTCGAGGCCGATCGCGCGATAGGCGGCGGCCGCGACCGGCTCGAGGTCGATCTCGTCGAGCCCACCCTCGCGGTCGTGGGCCTCGACCGCGGCCTCGACGACGTCGTGGACGGCGGTGAGCAGCCGGGGCCCCCCCGGGGGCTCGACCCCGAGCCGGGCGGCGAGCAGCGAGGAGATCTCCTCGTGGACGCGCGCGAGCGCGGCGTCGGGGCGGCGGTAGGTGACGAGGGTGAGCCCGTAGTCGAGGAGCACCGCCTCGACGGGGGGGCCCGAGAGCCTGGACCTCATCCGACGAAGGGCCCGCCGGCCCGGCGGGCGATGAGCGCGGCGGCCGCCCCGGCGCCGACGCCGTTGTCGACGTTCACCACCACCAGCCCGGGGGCGCAGCCCTGGAGCATGGAGAGGAGCGCCGCCCGGCCGCGGCCGCCGGCGCCGTAGCCGGTGGAGACGGGGAGGCCGATCACCGGCACCCCGGCGAGGCCGGCGACGACCGACGCGAGGGCACCGTCCATCCCCGCGGCGACGACGAGCGCGTCCGCCCCCGCCGCGAGCATCGCGCCGAGCGGGGCGAAGAGCCGCTCGAGCCCGGCGACGCCGAC
>DATKEY010000372.1:0-2052 GCA_035544475.1 Candidatus Dormiibacterota bacterium
CGTCGCGAATGCGATCGCCGATCCTTGCAGCCGCGTCCTGGCCACGCTCGAGGAGTCGCGACGCCACGTCGACCTGCTCCGCGATCTCGGTTCGGAAGTGGCTCAAGCCCGAAGCAGCTCCTCAGCCAATCGGACCGCGCCTTCGACCGGCGGCTGCTCGAGGCGCACGCATCGCATGTGCGGAAGGTTCATGCGCACGGCCTCCTCGAGGCGCGGCTCGTTCAGCATCAGCCCACCCGCGAACACCACCGGGCCCGTCACGCCGAGCGCGCTCTGAACCTCGACCGCAAGTCTGGCCAGCTCGACTCCGGCCCGGCTGATGATCTCGCGGGAGCCGGCGTCGGCTTCGGCCGTGTCGAACACCCTCGTGGCGAGCGCCGCCCACTGCCTTGGCTCGTGCAGGGCGTGGAGCTCGAGCACCATCGTCCGAGCATCGGCGGCTCCGGAAGCTCGAAGGAATGCCTCACCGAGCGCGCCCACGCCCTCCCCGGTTTCGTGTCGCGCCATCACGAGCCGCGCCGCCTCACGCGTGATCCACACCCCGCTTCCCTCATCGCCGATCATCCAGCCCCAACCTCCCCGCTGCGCCTCACGTCCGTCCTGGGTCCGGCCGTACGCGACCGACCCGGTGCCGGCGATGAGCGCGACGCCCGACTCGAGACCCGCCGCCGCGAGGACGAGCCTTGCGTCGTGCACCACGGAGACGATCGAGTCAGGCAGGAGGCGGCGCAGCAGAGCGTCGAGTCGCGCGCGGCCTTGCGCCACCTCCGCCCCGGCGGCGCCGGCGCAGCACGCGGCCGGATGGATGACGCCGAGCCGGGCGACGAGCTGGGTGATACGGTCGTCGGCCACCACCGGATCGAGGGTGGCGACGTTGGCTCCAGGACCTTCGACGTCCCTCGCCGAGCTCACGCCGTCCCGCAGCCGTGCCCGGCTGGCCGAGCCGCCGATGTCCAGGCCTAGGACTTCCCGCGGAATTTGACCGTCCCCCGGATCATGGTGAGGCGCACCCGCGCGTCGGCATCAAGGACGACGAGGTCGGCGCACGCGCCCGCGGCGATCCGTCCCAGCCGCCGCTCCCCCAGGACCCGCGCCGGCACACCGGACGCGAGACCGATGGCGCGGTCGAGGTTCATGCCTGGCAGCCGCATCATGATCCGCACCAGCTCAGGCATGGTGGCCGCGCTCCCGGCGAGCGTGCCGTCCTCGAGTCGCACCACGCGGCCGTCGCTCGTCACGGCCCGGCCCGAGAGTTCGTAGATTCCCGGCGGAGCACCCGCGGCGGAGGTCTGGTCGGTGGTCAGCGCGATCCGCGAGGTGCCCTTGACCCGAACCAGCTGCTCGCACACGGCCGGATGGACGTGCTCGCCGTCTGCGATCAATCCGGTCGTGACCTTGGGGTCGAGCATCAGCGCGAGGGCGATACCGGGCCGCCGGTGGTGCACCGGTGGCATCGCGTTGTAGAGGTGAGTCGCGAAACGAACGCCGGCCGCGACCGCCTTGCGTCCCTGCTCGAAGTCCGCCCCGCTGTGACCCGCCGCGACGACGATGCCGGCGCCATGCAGCCGCTCGATCGCCTCGAGGGCGCCAGGGAGCTCGGGGGCGAGCGTGATCAGCCGCGGCCTCGCGGCCAGGAGCACATCGACGTTTTCCGGGGTCGGCTCGGCGAGATGGCTGCGCAGGTGGGCGCCGCGGAAGGAGGGGTTGAGGAACGGACCTTCGACGTGGGCGCCGAGCACACGCGCGCCCGTCGCCTCGGCCGCCGCCCCGACCGCGGCCACGAATGCAGCACCGACCTCGACCGGAGCCGAGATCAGGGTGGGCAGAAAGGCGGTCACCCCGGTCGACGGAAGCGACTCGGAGACTTTCGCGATCGCGCCCGCTCCGGCGGCCGCGTCGTGGCCGCAGAAGCCGTTGACCTGGAGGTCGATGAATCCGGGCGCGATGGTCTCGTCTGGCCCGGCGACGATCTCTTCGTCCGGTCGCTCCGGCGGTTTGCCCCGGCCGACCCAGACGATCGCATCACCTTCGATCAGAACGCCGTGCGTCGAG
>DATKEY010000373.1:0-22031 GCA_035544475.1 Candidatus Dormiibacterota bacterium
CGCTGGGAGGACCAGTTCAACCTCTCCCTCGACCCCGAGACCGCCGCCTCGTACCACGACGAGACCCTTCCCGCCGCCCCCGCGAAGAAGGCCCACTTCTGCTCGATGTGCGGCCCCAAGTTCTGCTCGATGAGGATCACCCAGGAGGTCCGGGAGTACGCGCGCGTGCACGGGCTGGAGACGGAGGAGGCGATCGAGGCGGGGCTCCGCGAGAAGGCGGAGGAGTTCCAGCGGGCGGGCTCGGGGATCTACCGACCGGAGTAGAGGCCCCGATCGCAACGAACCGCAAGAAAACCACACCCGCGGACGTTGCTCCCCATTGGCCGCATGGGTCGCTCATTGCCCGGCGGCTCTTACCTCCCGGGCGGGGCCGGCGCCGGGGTGGCGTGCGGGCCCCGCCTCCGGGAGGGTCCCTCGTCTCTCCGCCGTGCGCCGCCCGAGGGCGGGCGCCTACTCGGTCGGCGAGGGCTCCGTGGAGGCGTCCTCCTTGCTGTCGCGGCCGAGGGTGATCCGGCGCTCGAGCATGCGGCCCATGAAGTAGCCGCGGCAGTTCGGGCAGCGGGTGCGCTCGATGTGTCCGCGGAGCTGTTGCATGAGATGCAGGGGGGGTGCCACCGGGGTCATCAGCTTGTCGACGACGAGGCGGAACTGCATGCAGGTCAGCAGCACCTCGGGCAGCGTTCCGTCGCCGAAGACGACGACAGCGAGTGGCCCGATGCCGCTGCGTTCGGAATACATCACGGAGAGGAGAACGGCGAGCACCGACCCGAACCTGCGGTGAGGGCGCGCTACCGACCTCCCCAGGGGCCCTGGGGCCGGTGGGGAGGGCTCTCGCCCTCGAGCCAGCGCGCCAGCCATGCCTCGAGCGACGGGGCCTCGCGCTGGAGCCATTCGGCGTGGCCGATCCCGAGCTCGCAGCCATGCCCCTCGGCGGAGAGGACCTCGCCGCTGCGGGCGTCGATGCAGAAGACCAGGCCGTCGCGTGCCTCGGAGAGGGGGAGCACCGCCGCCGGCCAGGCGTCGACGGTGGCGGCGAGGCGCCGCCCGCCGGGGAGCTCCGGATGCGCCTGCCGCGGCCCGCTCACGCCCTCGTAGACGCCGACCAGGTCGTCGCCCTCGGGGCTCCGCCGGCCGGTGCCCACTCCGAGGATCGGCACCGGTCCGACCCCTCCGTTCGCCACCTCGAGGAGGAGCCGCCGCAGCGCCGCCGGGAGGGGGAACCCGAGGCGTGCCTCGGCCTGCTCGACCTCCGCCGGCGTGGCTCGCGGGTGGGACGGCCCACCCTCGTCCAGGCTGCGTTCGCGGAGGCGGGCGAGGATCCCGTCGAGCTCCACGAACGCCATGCCGCGCATGCTGCCTGAACGACCAGTCGTTCTGCAGGGGCTGAGGGTCGATCAGTCGGGGCGTTCGCGGTGAGGGCAGTGGGGGTCGTCGTGGTGGCAGCCGCAGGCCACCGCGGTGTCGAGGAGCTGGAGGCAGCCGTCGGGATAGCGGAGCCCGGCGGCCGCTCCGCAGTCGCCGACGACCCGGGCCCGGGTGACGAAGATGGGATGGCCCTCCACCTCGGTCCAGGCGGGCATGTTGGGCACCCCCGCGCGCACCATCCTCTCCGCCTCGGCGGCGGACGTGGCGGCGAGGAGGTGGCGGTGGCCCACCGAGGGGCGGTAGGAGCCGGCCGCGAGATCGGGAACCACCCCGGGGTCGTCCGCGAGCATCGCCGCGACCGCCTCGCCGAGGGCGTCGGCGCCGAGCCGGCAGAGGCGGCGGGTGAGGGTGCCCGCGGTCTCGTCGGGGGCGGGCACGAGGCGGCGCTGGGCGACGATCGGCCCGGCGTCGAACTTGGGCACGGCGCGATGCAGGGTGATCCCCGCCTCGGTGGCGCCGTCGGCGATCGTCCAGTAGATCGGCTCCGGGCCGCGGTAGGCGGGGAGTGCGCTCGGATGGATGTTGAGCCAGCCGTGGACCGGGATGGCGAGGGTGCGCGCCCCGAGGATCTGGTCGAAGCTGGCGATGACTCCGAGCGCGGGCCGCAGGTCGGCGATGTCCTGCCGGGCGTGCTCGTCGTTGATCCTCCAGTCGCGGAGGAGCGGGACGCCGAGGTGATCGGCGATCTGGCTCAGCGCGTTCGTGCCAAGGATGGCGGGATGTGCGCCGGGGCTGGTGACGATGCCCACCGGCTCGACGTCGAGGTGGAGCAGGGCGAGCAGCAGCGCCAGGCTGTAGTCGGAGGGGAAGCCGGCGAACACGACCCGCGGTCCCGCTCCGATCTCCGGGGTGCCGTCGGGGTCGGGGAGGCGGCGGTCGGGGATGAAGCTGAAGGACTCCCTGCTCCAGAGCTCGCGCTCGGCCGCCGTCAGCCAGTCAGAGGTGGTCGCCATGTGGGCCGCATGCTACTGGAGGCGCCCAGGCGGGCAGCTCGGCGAGCAGCCCCTCGCGGTGGAGCTCGGCGACGACCGCGGCGACCGCTCCCGGTACCGCGGCCGCCGCGGCATGAGCGACACGCGCGTCGAGGGCCTCGGCCGTCGCCGGGGGGTCGGCGTCGAGCAGGGCGCGGAGGACCGCTCCCCGGAGCTGCCGGCGGCTGCCGCCCCACGCCGCCTGGCGTCGCGGCGGAGCCTCCGGCGCGGCGGCCGCGAGCCGCTCCTTCGACGCGCATCCGGCGGCGCACGGGCACGCCGCGCAACGGGGCGCCCGAGCCCGGCACACGGTGGCGCCCAGGTCGAAGAGCGCGAGCGTGTGGTCGCGGGCGTCCATCCCGGGGGGCCGGGAGCGGAGCAGCTCCTCGTCGAGCCGCGCCGCCGGCGCCCGGTGCGGCTCGACGCCGAGGCCGGCGCGGGCGGCGACCCGGCCGAGGTTGACGTCGCGCGGCGGTGGCCCGCCGGCGCCGTGGCAGAGGGTGAGGAGCGCCCGGGCGGTGTACGGGCCGACCCCGGGGAGGCTGCGGAGCCCCGCCTCGTCCTCGGGCCAGCCCTCGGCCGCGAGCCTCCGGGCGGTGAGGTGGAGGGAGCGGGCCCGGCGCGGGTAGCCGAGGCCGTCCCAGGCCCGGAGCAGCTCCTCGAGTGGGGTGGCGGCGAGGCTGGCGGGATCGGGCCAGCGCTCGAGCAGCGGTCCCCAGCGCTCGAGCACCCGGCCGACCGAGGTCTGCTGGAGCATCACCTCGCTGAGGAGCACCGCCCAGGGGTCGCGGGTGTGCCGCCAGGGGAGGTGGTGGCGACCGTTCGCGGCATACCAGGAGGGGAGGGGATCGCTCCACACGGCGCCGATCGTATCGACGCGCGGTTCTGCCAGACTCGGCGGCCGGTGCGGCCGGTGGTCACGGAGGAACGGATGCATGGCGCGGCACACGATCACGCTGATCCCCGGGGACGGCGTGGGGCCCGAGGTCAGCGAGGCGGCGCGCCGCGCCATCGACGCCACCGGGGTGGACATCGAGTGGGAGGTCCACGACGCCGGGCTCGGGGTCGTCGAGCGCTACGGCCAGCCGATGCCCGACCACGTGCTCGACTCGATCCGCCGGAACCGGGTGGCGATCAAGGGACCGCTCACCACCCCGATCGGCAAGGGCATCCGCAGCGTCAACGTCGCGCTCCGTCGCGAGCTCGACCTCTACGCCCTGGTGCGCCCGTGCAAGTGGTATCCGGGGGTGCGCTCACGCTACGAGGACATCGACCTCGTCATCGTGCGTGAGAACACCGAGGACCTCTACGCCGGCATCGAGTTCGCCGAGGGCAGCGACGAGGCGCTGCGGGTCATCGAGCTGATCTCCGAGCTCTCCGGTCGCGACATCCGCCGCGACAGCGGGATCAGCATCAAGCCGATCAGCGTGTACGGCACCCAGCGGGTCTTCCACTTCGCCTTCCGCTGGGCTCGCGAGAACGGGCGGTCGAAGGTGACCGCGGTGCACAAGGCGAACATCATGAAGCACACCGACGGGCTGTGGCTGCGCGTCGCGGAGTCGGTGGCCGCGGAGTATCCGGACATCCAGTTCGAGGACCGCATCGTCGACAACATGGCGATGCAGCTCGTGCAGAAGCCCGAGCTCTACGACCTGATGGTGATGCCGAACCTCTACGGCGACATCCTCTCCGACCTCGGCGCCGGCCTCGTCGGCGGGCTGGGACTGGCGCCCGGCGCCAACACCGGCGACGAGATCGCCGTCTTCGAGGCCACCCACGGCAGCGCACCGAAGTACGCCGGGCTGAACAAGACCAACCCCATGGCGATGATGCTCAGCGGGGTGATGATGCTCCGGCACATCGGCGAGGCCGAGGCTGCCGACCGGTTGGAAGGTGCGATCGCGGGGGTCATCGCCGAGGGACGCCGGGTCACCTATGACATGAAGCCGGACCGCGACGATCCCACGGCGGTCGGTACATCGGAGGTCGCGGACGCCGTCGTCGAACGTCTGACGTCGTAGCCTCCCCGCGTGGGGCTGTCACGGGTTCGTCAACGTCCCGACGCAGGCCCCTTCACGGCCGGCCGGGACAATCCCCGGCGTGGATGTTTCGGGCGGTTCCTCTCAGCCGGTTCAGCACCCCCCCACCGGCGGCGCGTCGCTGCGCCGGGCGGGGCGTGAGGGCATCGCGTCTCTCGGTCCCGAGGCCGCCCTGCCGGGGCTGGAGGATCTTCTCGAGTCGCGCCTGGCCGCGCTCGAGCAACGCGGCGCCCTCGACGAGCCCTCGCTGCTCTCGGTCGCCGAGGAGGCCGCGCACCTCGCCCTCGAGACCGGCTCCGCCGATCTCGCGCGTTCGCTGAGCAAGCGGCTGCGCCGCTCCATCTACGAGTTCCTTCTCGCCCTCGACGCCGCCCCCGCGGCGGCGGCCGCCCTGCCGGTGGCCCCGCTCGAACCCGTCCGTCCGGCGCGTTGGGGGCAGGTGCTCATCGGAGTCGAGGAGGTCGAGCAGGCCCAGCGCGACGGCGAGATCGCCCCCCGCCTCGACCTCGACAACGTGGTCGGCGCCGACGACAGCACCACCGCCGAGACGGTGCGGTCGATCTCCCGCTCCGAGAGCGGGCAGGCGGACGGCGCCTGGCGGGAGGCCGAGGCCGGCCGCCTCGTCGAGCTGGCCGACGCCGCCACCGAGGAGGTCACCGCGCTTCGCGCCCTCCTCGAGGAGGCGATGGCGAACGGGCTCGAGGTCGAGCTGCCGACCCTCCCCGGCGCTGAGGCGCCCGCGGACCACACCGTCGCGATCGACGCCGTCCGGGCGTACGCCGCCGCGGAGGCCGAGGCTGCACGCAACGCCGAGGAGGAGCGTCTCGCCGCCGAGGCCGCCGCAGGCGCCGCCGAGGAGGAGCGTCTGTGGGCCGAGGCGGCAGCGGCACGGGCCGCCGAGGAGCAGCGGGTCGCCGCCGAGGCCGCCGCCGCCCGGGAGGCCGAGGAGGCGCGGGCCGAGGCCCTGCTCCGCGAGATCGAGGACGCCGAGGAGGCGGCCGCTCGAACCCTGCTGCTGCGCCTGCGGGTGATGGAGGCGCTGCCGCCGCCCGGGATCCACGACCCCGAGGCGATGCGGGTGCCGGCGATGTTCCGCCGCGAGCCCGTCGCGACCGCGACGGCGCCGCTTCCCGCAGCTCCGCCCGACCCCGTCCACCTCGACGCGACCGCTCCGCCCCCGGGGCCGGCGTACCGGGCTGCCGAGCGTCCGCGCTCCGCGCCGGCGTACCGAGTCGGGCAGCCGGAGCCCGCGGCCCCGGAGCCCGCGTCGCCGACCACCTCCTGGCCGGAGCCGCCTGGGGTTCCGCTCGCCGCGGAGGCGCCGCCCTCGCTGTTCCCGATCGCACCGCGCGAGGGCTTCCACCTCACCGATCCCTCGATGGTCGCCGAGGCGATGAACATCGCCCCGGCCCCGCTCCCGGCTCAGCCCCCGCCCGCTCCGCCCCTCGCCGCGGCGCCCGCTCCAGTCGCCCCGGTGCCGGCTCCGCAGTCGCGCTGGAGCCTGCCGTCCGCGGGCGCGACGGCGTCGCCGGCCGTGGAGCCCGCCCCGGCGTCCCCGATGTCGCCCGCCGATGCCGCCGAGATGTCGGCGGCCGGCCCCACCGGCTGGAACGTCCGCCAGTCGCCGCGCCAGCAGATGCTCACCGAGCGCATGGCCCAGAAGCGTCGCGAGGAGGCGGTGCAGGCGGCCCAGGAGGCCGCCGCCATCGCGGCCGCGCTCGCCGAGCCGGAGCGCAAGGGCCGTCGTTGGGGGAAGGGTCCGACGGCGCCCGAGCGGATCCCCGACGTCGCGACCGGCCGGGACCTCGTCGAGGAGCAGCTCCGGCGCAAGCGCGGCGCCGAGGCTGCGGCGCTGCTCCAGCGCATCGCCGCGGAGCTCCCGGGTCGCGAGACCGCGGACCTCGCCCTCGACTCCGGTGACCGCTGTCTGGCGCTCGGCCAGAACCGCTCGGCGACGAACTGCTACCTCGCCGGGTGGCGCGCCGACCCCTCGTACGAGGCTCCGCTCTGGCGGCTTGCCGACGTCTGCCTCGCCGACCGGGAGGTGGCTCTCGCGACCGGATACCTCGAGCGGGTCGCCGAGCTGATGCGCTCCCGGGGCGACGACGCCGGGGCGCTCGCCGTCTACCGGAAGATCATCACCGTCGCCCCCGACCGGGAGGACATCCGCCGCCTGGTCCGCCTCGCCCAGGCGACCGGCCGCCTCGAGGTCTAACCGGCGGCGGCCAGGATCTGGTCGCCCTGGTCCTCGGGCCCCACGAAGGCGAGACGCGCCTGGTCGAGGCCGCCGGCGATCCTCTCCGCCGCCGCCAGGACCTGCTCGACGGTGACCGCCGCGATCGCCGCGGCGCGGTCGTCGGGGGTCTGCAGCGGCAGCCCGGCCCGCCAGCGCGTCGCGTACCAGTGCGCGCTGCTCCCCGCGGTCTCGGTGCTCCGCAGCAGGCGGCCGATCATCGACGCCCGGGCGGCCTCGAGCTCGTCGTCGGGCACCGGCTCGGTCGCGAGGCGGCGCAGCTCGGCGACGGAGAGCTCCATCGCCCGGGGCGCGTCGGCGGGGCGGGTCGCGGTCGAGATGGTGAAGAGCCCGGCGTCGTCGAAGTACTCGTGTCCGGCGGAGATGCGATAGGCGAGCCCGTGGCGCTCGCGCACGGTGTGGAAGAGCCGTGAGGACATTCCGCTGCCGAGCACGTGGGTCATCACCGCCAGGCTGGCGCGGTCGGGGTCGTGGGCGGTGACGCCGGGGAGCGCGATCGCGAGGTCGACCTGTGGCTCCTCCTGCCCCGAGAGGGGACGGATGTTGGCGACGTAGCGGTCGCCCTGGCCCCACACCGCGGGGACACGCGCCCTGGGGGTCGCGGTGGGCACGTCGGCGAGCAGCTCGGCGGCGGCCGCGGGGTCGAGGCTCGTGCCCCCGCTCACCACGAGCGCCATCGACTCCGGGGCGTAGAAGGAGCGGTGGTACTCGACGATCGCCTCACGCGAGACCTCGGCGATCACCGACGGGTAGCCGGCCGCCGACCAGGACATCGGCTGGCCGCCGCCGAAGGCGACGCTGAGCAGCCGGTCGCCGATCCATCCGGTGGGCCGGAGGAGCCGGGCCGCGAGCTCCTGGAGGACGACGTTGCGCTCGCGCTCGACCTCCTCCGGCTCGAAGAGGGGGCGGCTGAGCATGTCGGTGAGGATGTCGGCGAGCGCGTCGAGCGTGGTCGCCGGACCCTCCGCGTAGTAGGCCACCTCCTCGGTGTCGGTGTAGGCGTTGGTGATCGCGCCGAGGCGGTCGACCTCACGGCTGATGTCCATCGTCGTCGGGCGGCGCACCGTGCCCTTGAAGAAGAGGTGCTCGAGGAAGTGGGCGAGCCCGGCGGTGCTCGCGGACTCGTCGCGCGAGCCGGCCCGGACGATGAGCACCACGCCGGCGTTGCGGCTCGAGGGGATGGGCGCGTCGAGCAGGGTGACGCCGTTGGGCAGCTGCGTCAGCGTCGGGGTGGCGCCGTTGGAGGTCATGGGGGACAAGTGTGACGGGTCCGCGCCGTGAGGGTCGGGCGGACGCCCCCTGCGCCCCTGCCGGGTTGCGCATCGAACCGATGTTCGCCTAGGCTGGACGCCCCATGACCGACGCCGCCGTCGACCTCCCGCCCGCGGGCGCCGCCGCGCCGGACCGGGTCGCCGACGTCCTCGACGAGGTCCGCCGCCTCCCCGCCCTTGCCGGCCGGATCGTCCACGAGGAGAGGATCGAGGCGCGCCGGGCGCGCCACGCGCCATGGCCCGCGACGCTGCATCCGCTGCTCGTCGAGGCGCTCCGCGCACGCGGGGTCGAGCGGCCGTACACCCACCAGGCGGACGCCGTCGAGCGGGCGCTCGCGGGGCGTGACGTGGTGGTGGTCACCCCGACCGCCTCCGGAAAGTCGCTCTGCTACACCCTCCCCGTCCTCGACGCGTGGCTGCGCGATCCCGAGGCGCGCTCGCTCTGGCTCTTCCCCACCAAGGCGCTGGCACAGGACCAGCTCGCGGCCCTCGGCGATCTCGCCGCCCATCTGCCTCCGGGGCTGCGCGCCGCAACCTTCGACGGCGACACCCCGCCGGGGGTTCGTCGTGCCGTGCGCCAGGCGGGGCACATCGTCGTGACCAACCCCGAGATGCTCCACACCGGCGTCCTGCCCCACCACACCGGCTGGGTGCGGCTCTTCCAGCAGCTCCGCTACGTCGTCGTCGACGAGCTCCACAGCTATCGCGGGGTCTTCGGCTCCCACCTGGCCAATGTGCTCCGGCGGCTGCGCCGTCTCTGCCACTTCTACGGCAGCGACCCGGTGGTGATCGCCTGCTCGGCGACGATCGCCAACCCGCGGCACCTCGCCGAGCGCCTGCTCGAGCGCCCGGTCGACTGCGTCGACGAGAGCGGCGCGCCGCGCGCCGAGCGGCGGGTCTGGTTCTGGAATCCCCCGCTGGTGGACGGCTCGATGGGGGTGCGCCGGTCGGCGACCCTCGAGGCGCGCCGGCTCACCACCGAGCTCGTGCGACGCGGCCTGCAGACCCTGGTGTTCGCCCGCAGCCGGGGCTCGGTCGAGGTGCTGCTCACCTACCTCCAGCGGCTCCTCCCGCCGCCGGGCCCGGGCCGGCCCGGCCCGGTGCGCGGGTACCGCAGCGGCTACCTGCCGCTCGAGCGCAGGGCGATCGAGGCCGGTCTGCGCGACGGCAGCGTTCGCGCCGTGGTGAGCACCAACGCCCTCGAGCTGGGCATCGACGTCGGGCAGCTCGACGCCGCAGTGCTCCTCGGCTACCCCGGCAGCGTGGCGAGCACCTGGCAGCAGCTCGGCAGGGCCGGCCGCCGCGAGACCACCTCCCTCGGCGTGCTCATCGCCACCGACAGCCCGCTCGACCAGTTCATGGTCCGCCACCCCGAGTACCTGCTGAGCACGCCCCCCGAATCGGGGTTGATCGACCCGGACAACCTCCTCGTCCTCGGCGGGCACGTCCAGGCGGCCGCCTTCGAGCTCGCCTTCGCCGAGGGCGAGCTCTTCGGGACCGCCGATGTCGGCACCCTGCTCGACTGTTTCGCCGAGGACGGCCTGGTCCACCGCTCCGCGGGTCGCTACCTGTGGAGCGCCGACGCCTTCCCCGCCGAGGCGATCAGCCTGCGCAGCGCCTGCGCCGGGAACGTCGTGATCATCGACACCAGCACGGCCCCCGACGGCCCCGGTCAGGGGCCGCACGGGCAATGGGCGGGCAGCTCCGGCGGCCGCCCCGGCAGCCACGGGCGGGTGGTCGGCGAGGTCGACCAGTTCGCCGCGCCCGTGCTCGTCCACGACGACGCCGTCTACATCCACCAGGGTGCCCAGTACCACGTCGAGCGTCTCGACTGGGAGGAGAAGCGGGCGTACATCCACCCGATCGCCGTCGACTACTACACCGTCGCCGAGACCCGCACGTCCGTCGCCGTGCTCGAGATCGACGGCGGCCCCGACGGCGGCGACTGCCGCCGCTGCCACGGCGAGGTCCGGATCAGCCGGCTGGCGGCGATCTACAAGAAGATCCGCTTCCTCACCCACGAGACCATCGGCGCCGGGCCGATCACCGTCCCCGAGCAGGACCTGCACACCTCCGCGGCGTGGCTCGCGTTCGACCCGGCCGCCCTGACCGGGCTCGATCGCGCCGAGGTCGAGACCGGGCTGAACGGGCTCGCCGCCGCCCTCCACCAGGCCGCCTGCCTGCTCTGCATGTGCGACCCGCGCGACCTCGGCCGCCACGCCGAGCTGCGCGGCGCCCGGCTGCCGCCGGCGCTCGGCGTCCCCGTCGCCCCTCTCCTGCCCGGGGCGGTCGTCGAGCCGGTCGAGCAGACCGCCGGCTGGCGGCCGGTGCGCGAGCGGCTCGACGCGCCCGTCGCCGGATGGCCGACCGTCTATCTGTACGACAGCGTCCCGGGCGGCGTCGGCTTCGCCGAGCACCTCTTCGCCGAGCACCGCGCGCTGCTCGGCGCCGCCGTCGCGCTCGTCGACGGCTGCGACTGCCGCGCCGGATGCCCCTCGTGCGTCGGCCCGCCGGCGGCGTCGGTCGACGCCCGGCGGAGCACCCGGGCGCTCGTCGACATCGCGCTCGGCGGCTGAGCGGGTCGTGGACGCCGCCGATCGCGCCGCCGCGGTGGCGGCGCTGCGCGAGCGGATCGCCCGGCTCGGCGGCGGGTCCCACCCCCCGGCCCCGCGGCCGTCGATCCCCGACGCCGCGACCGTCGCCGAGCGCCGCGGTGAGGGGGCACGCGCCGGCGGCTTCGAGCCGCAGCCGCTCGGGGGAGGGGTGGCGTGGGTGCGGCGGGTGAGTGTCGACCTCGGTCCCTTCCTCGAGCGGGCCGGCGCCCAGGGCCCGGTCACCGCCCCCCAGCTGATCCGGCTCGCCCTCGGCGACCCCGGGCCGCACACCCCCCGGTGGGACGCGTCCGAGGCGGCGGTCCTCGACCTGGAGACGCTCGGACTTCGCGGCAGCGGCGTGCTCGCGTTCCTCGCCGGCATCGGGGTCCCCCGCGGTGAGCGGCTCGAGGTCGACCAGGTCCTCCTCGTCGACCCCGGTGCCGAGCGTCCCGCGCTCCTCGCGGCCCTCGCCCGCCTCGCCGGCCGCCGGATGCTCGTCACCTACAACGGGCGCAGCTTCGACGTGCCCGCGCTCCGCTCGCGGCTGGTCGTGAACCGCCTCGATCCCGCCCAGCTCGAGGTGGGGATGCACTGCGACGTCCTCGGCCCGGTGCGCCGTCTCTTCCGCGACCGGCTCGGCGCCTGCACCCTCGGTCGCGCCGAGCGCGACCTGCTCGGGCTCGAACGCCGCGGCGAGGTGCCGGGGAGCGAGGCGCCGGCGCGATACCGCGCCTGGCTTCGCGGCGCCGGCTACGAGGTGCTCGAGGGCGTGGTCGTCCACAACCAGCTCGACCTCTGCGCCACGATGGTCCTCGCCGCCCGGGTCGCGGCGCACCTCGAGGGGCGGCTGGTCGCTCCAGTCCACCCGGCCGACCGCTATCGCCTCGCCGTCCACCTCGAGCGCAGCGGCGTCGCCGACGCCGGGGGCTCGGTCGACGAGCACCTGCGCGCCACCGTCGCCGGCGCCCACGGGCCCTGGGACCGCCACGCGGCCCACGCGCTCGCGAGCCGGTTGCGACGTCGCGGCGGCGCCGACGAGGTCGAGGCCGTGGAGCTCCTGGGGAGGCTCTGGCGCAGCCGGCCCGGCGACCTCCGCGCCGCGCGGTCGCTTGCGGTCAGCCTGGAGCGGCTGCGCCGCCATGCCGAGGCGCTCGCCGTGTCCGAGCGCGCGCTCGCCCTCTGCCGCGGGCTCGAGCGCGGCCGGCTGGCGGCGATGCGAGGCGCACCGCGTGGCGGCTGGACCGCCGACTGGGAGCGGCGATGCGGGCGGCTACGTACCCGGCTGGCGGCTCAGAGCCCGCCGCCCGGCCCGGTGCTCGTCGGCGGGGCGGTCGCGCCGGCGCCGCTGTTCGCGAACTGATCGAAGGGGATCTGCCAGTCGCCCTCGCCGTCGCTCGCGTCGGCGGTGCGGGAGGTGCCGGTGACGTTGACGACGTCGCCGATCTGGCTGAACTGGTAGAACTCCTGCGCCCTCGCCGGGCTCAGGTTCACGCAGCCGTGGGAGACGTTCGAGCTCCCCTGCGCCCAGACCGACCACGGCGCGCTGTGGACGAAGAAGCCGTCGGTGGAGATCGCGGTGTCCCAGTAGACGTGCTCGTAGTAGCCGTCCGGGGCGTAGCGCGGGATGCCGATCGACTCCGAGTCCATGAGGACGTCGTACTGCCGGTAGCGGACGAACAGCACGCCGCTGAGGGTGGGGCTCTTCGCACGGCCGGCGCTGATCGGGTAGGTGTGGACGACCTGGTCGTTGTCGGTCACGGTCATCTGGTGGCTGACGGTGTCGATGGTCGACACGTGCTTGTCGCCGATGGTGAACCCGAAGCTGAAGTCCCCGAGGCCCCAGACGTCGTTGCCGGCGTCGAGCCCGCGGAAGCCCGCGCTCACCGTGACCTTCGTCCCCGGCTGCCAGAAGTCCTTGGGACGCCAGTGCACCTCGCTCGGCGCGAACCAGTGCCAGGCGCCGACGGTCGGGGGCTGGGCCTGGACGGTGATCCGCTGCAGGAGCGCCGCCTGACGCTCCGGTGGGATCGGGCTGTTGAACCGGAGGATCACCGGCATGCCGACGCCGACGGTGCTGCCGTCGGCGGGCTGGGTGGCGGCGGTGAGGCGGCCCGCCGTGGACTCCGTCGAGAACGCCGAGTGCGACACGGTCGAGAGCCCGTTGTGCCCGCGGGCGGTCGCGTCGACGACGTAGTTCGTCCCCGGGTCGAAGAAGACGTTCGACGTCCAGCTGGTGTGGTCGGCGGCCATCTCGCCGATCATCGGCGTCGGGTCCTCCGCGGGGTGGAGGACGACGGTCTGGAGAGTGCCGTCGAGACTGCTGACCTTGACCGGCGCGTCGAGCTTGACCGAGCCCTCGCCGTTGCCGGGGGAGATGGCGATGACCGGAGGCTGCGGGCGGTCCGCGGCGACGTACGGCTGCTGGGCCGGTCCCGAGGAGGACGAGCCTGTCGAACAGGCGGTCAGCACGATCCCGGGAACGAGCGAGACGAGTGCGAGGACGGATGCGGTTCGAGAGCGGGGACGCGTGGGGATCATGGGAGAAACCGTAACACCCCTGGTGGATCGGCACACCACCGCGCCCGCCGCGCGAGGCACTGTGCAAGCGACAACGCCCCCGCCCTCACAGAGGTTTCGCAATCCAACGAGTCGCGGCCTAATTGAGCCGCTCCAGGACCATCGCCATCCCCATGCCGCCGCCGACGCACATCGTCTCGAGCCCCACGGTCTTGTCGAGAGTGCGCAGCCCGTTGAGCAGCGTGCAGGTGATGCGGGCGCCGGTCATACCGAAGGGATGTCCGAGCGCGATGGAGCCGCCGAACGGATTGAATCGCTCGTCGAACGGGTCGATGCCGATGCCCCGCGCCGACGGGATCACCTGGGCGGCGAACGCCTCGTTGATCTCCACCACGTCGACGTCGTCGATGCTCATCCCGGCGCGCTGCAGCGCCTGCTTCGAGGCCTGGATCGGCCCGAGCCCCATGATCTCGGGCGCGAGGGCGCTCAGGCCGGTCGAGACGATCCGGGCGAGGGGGGTGATGCCGAGCTCCTTCGCGCGGGTGTCGGACATGACCACCAGCGCGGCCGCACCGTCGTTGAGCGGGCAGGAGTTGCCCGCGGTCACCTTCCCGTTCTCACGGAAGGCGGGCTTGAGGGTGGCGAGCACCTCCGCCGTCGTGTTCGGGCGGGGGCCGTCGTCGCGGCCCACGGTCGCGCCGTCGGGGCGCTCGACGGGGATGATCTCGCGTTCGAAGAAGCCGTCGGTCTGCGACTGCACGGCGCGGTTCTGACTGCGCGCCGCGAACTGGTCCATCTCCTCGCGGGAGATCTCCTCGAGGTCGGCGACGTTCTCGGCCGTCTGCCCCATCGCGATGTACACGTCGGGATAGCCCTCGGCGTTGCCGGGCTGCATGCGGGGGTTCTGCAGCTGGGGCATGTCGGAGCTGCCGTTGACGAAGCGGCTCACACACTCGACCCCGGCGCTGACGTAGACGTCGCCCTCGCCGGAGCGGATCGCGTGGAACGCCATCCGGGTGGTCTGGAGCGACGAGGAGCAGTAGCGGGTGATCGTCGTGCCGGGGACGTCGAGGTGGGCGAGCAGGCTCACGACCCGGCCCATGTTGAAGCCGGCCTCGCCGCCGGGCAGGCCGCAGCCGAGGATGAGGTCGTTCACCTCGTGGCGGTCGAGCTGGGGCACGGTGTCGAGGACCCGGGAGACGATGGTCGCGGTGAGGTCGTCGGGCCGAAGGTCGACGAGGGAGCCCTTGAAGGCGCGGCCGATGGGCGAGCGGCCGGCGGCGACGATGACGGCTTCGGGCATGGGATGACGAACCTCGGAGGGGTGGGCGTGACACCGGCGTCAAGAATATGCCGGGGGCGGCGACGCGCGTCGTCCGACCGTCCGGACGGTCCGTGCACGGCCGGCGCGTGCGTCCCCGTATCCTCCGGGCGGCGCGTGAGGGGAAAGAGGAGGACCGGCCGTGCAGTACTTCGTCACCGGTGCCACGGGATTCATCGGCCGGCAGCTGCTCCCGCTCCTGCTCCGCCGCGAGGGCGAGATCGCCCTGCTCGTCCGTCCCGGCTCGATGGCGCGGTTCGAGTCCCTCCGCGCGCGCCTCGACCCCGGTGGTGGCCGGCTGCGCGCGGTCGCCGGCGACATCTCCCAGCCCGGTCTCGGCGTCTCCCCGGCGGACCGGGACAGCCTTCGCGGCGCCCACGTCTTCCACCTCGCCGCCATCTACGACCTCACCGCCGGTGACGAGGAGTCCGACCGGGCGAACATCGACGGCACCCGCAACACCGTCGAGCTCGCCAACGCCATCGAGGCGGGCTGTCTGCACCACGTCAGCTCGATCGCCGTCGCCGGCCGCTACCGGGGGCGGTTCACCGAGTCGATGTTCGACGAGGGACAGGAGCTGGACCATCCCTACTTCCGCACCAAGTACGCCGCCGAGGCGATCGTCCGCTCCGAGTGCCGGGTGCCGTATCGGATCTACCGGCCGGGGATGGTGATCGGCTCCTCGGAGACCGGCGAGGCCGACCGCGTCGACGGCCCGTACTACGCGTTCAAGCTCATCCAGCGGCTGCGCGACTCCTTCCCCCAGTGGGTGCCGTTCGCCGGCCCCGAGGGCGGCGAGCTCAACCTGGTCCCGGTGGACTTCGTCGCCCGGGCGATGGACCACATCGCCCACCTCCCCGGGCGTGACGGTCAGGTCTTCCAGCTCGTCGACCCCGAGCCGCTCAGCCTCGGTGACACCCTCAACACCTTCTGCCGCGCCGCCCACGCGCCCGAGTTCGCGCTGCGCTTCGACCGGCGGATGGCGAAGCTGGTGCCGAAGAACGCGCTCGGGATCATCGGCGAGCTGCCCGCGGTGCAGCGGGTGCGCCGCCAGGTGCTCGAGCGCCTCGGGGTGCCCGAGGCGGCGCTCGAGTACATGGACTACCCGGCGAGCTTCGACGCCACCAACGCGCTCGAGGCGCTCGCGGACAGCGGCATCGCGTGTCCCCCGCTGCACTCCTACGCGTGGCGGATCTGGGACTACTGGGAGCGTCAGCTCGACCCCGAGCTGCCGACCGAGCGCAACCTGCGCCGCGTCCTCGACGGGAAGGTGGTCGTCATCACCGGTGCCTCGAGCGGGATCGGGCGCGCGGTGGCGCTGCGCGTCGCCGCCGCGGGCGCGACCACGGTGCTGGTGTCGCGCGGTCGCGAGAAGCTCGACGCGGTGAGCGCGGAGATCGAGGCGGCGGGCGGCCGCGCGGCGGTGTACCCGACCGACCTCAGCGACGTCGAGGCCTGCCGGACGATGGTGCAGCGGGTCATCGCCGACCTCGGCCGCGTCGACGTGCTCGTCAACAACGCGGGACGCTCGATCCGCCGCGCGGTGCTGCACTCGCTCGACCGCTTCCACGACTTCGAGCGGACCATGCAGCTCAACTACTTCGGCGCCATCGCCTGCATCCTCGAGGTGGTCACGGGGATGCGCGAGCGCGGCCGCGGCCAGATCATCAACATCTCGAGCATCGGCGCCCAGACCTACCCGCCGCGCTTCGCCGCCTACGTCGCGAGCAAGGCGGCGCTCGACGCCTTCTCGCGCTGCCTCGCCCCGGAGATCGCCGGCGACGGCGTCGCCATCACCGAGATCCACATGCCGTTGGTGCGCACCCCGATGATCGCGCCGACGTCGATCTACAAGAGCTTCCCCACGATCAGCCCCGACGAGGCCGCGGACATGGTGGTGCAGTCGATGATCACCCGGCCGCCGGAGGTCTCGACGCGGCTGGGGAAGGCGGGCCAGGTCACGAACGCGATCAGCCCGGGCCTCTCCCAGCTGATCATGAGCGCGGCCTTCGCGGTGCTCCCCGACAGCGCGCCGCGCAAGGACGCCGACGGCAAGGCGGAGCCCGCGACCGTGAGCCCCGAGGCGTGGGCGCTCGGACGGCTGATGCGGGGGATCCACCTGTAGCCGCGGATGCCGACCTCGCCCTCGCCCTCGAGCTCGCCGAGAGCGCCGACCGGATCACCGTGGCCGCCTTCCGCGGCGGCCTCGCCGTGGAACGCAAGGCGGACGGCTCACCGGTGACCGAGGCCGACCGGGCGGTCGAGCGCGAGCTGCGCGCGCGGCTCGCCGCCGCGCGCCCCGGGGACGGGGTCACCGGCGAGGAGTACGGGACCGAGGGCGGGGGCGAGCGGCGCTGGCTGCTCGACCCGATCGACGGCACCAAGAACTTCGTGCGCGGCATCCCCGTCTTCGCGACGCTGATCGCCCTCGAGGTGGCCGGCCGGATCGAGGTCGGCGTCGTCTCGGCGCCGGCGCTCGGGGCGCGCTGGTGGGCGGCGCGCGGCGGCGGCGCCCATGCGTCGGGGAGGCGGGTCCGGGTCTCGCAGGTGGCGTCCCTCGACCAGGCCCAGCTCGCCTACGACAGCGTGCCCGGCTTCGCCGTCCGCGGGCTCGAGGAGCGCTTCCTCGGGCTCGCCCGCCGCTGTGCGCGGACCCGCGGATTCGGCGACTTCTGGTCGCACGTGCTCGTCGCCGAGGGCTGCGTCGAGGTCGCCGTCGAGCCCGAGGTCTCGCCCTGGGACCTCGCCCCGCTCATCGTCATCGTCGAGGAGGCGGGGGGGCGGTTCACCGACCTCGACGGGCGGGCGCGGATCGACGGCGGCAGCGCCGTCGCCAGCAACGGCATCCTCCACGACGCCGTGCTCGACGCGCTCCGTCAGCCCTGCTGACTGTCCTACCCTGACGCCCGACCGCACTGCCACCGCACACCACCACGAGGTCGACATCCCATGCATCAGAAGCTCGATGTCCTCGCCGAGAGAGGATTCGTCGTGCTCCGCGACTACGCCGGGCCGCCGGTGCCCGACAGCGAGTTCCTCGATCTCGAGTACATGGACTGGAAGAGCGGTGGCGACACCAACTTCGCGCCCATCGCGTCCGCGCTCGGCGAGATGGAGTGCGGCGGCTTCTGGGACCACGGCAAGGCGGACAAGGACGGGATCTGGACGCGCAACCGGGAGATCTGCCCGACGCTCGTCGACTACGTGGAGAGCGTCGGTGCGCGGTTCGGCAGGGTTCGCGTCATCAAGCTCAACCCGTACGACTCCGAGGCGTCGGCGCTGCGCCAGCTGCACCTCGACGACAACAACCGCCTGAACCCCGACGGCGAGGGTTGGGTGGTGCGTTCCTGGCTCGAGCTCAGCGAATGCCCGGACTCGTATTTCGTGCTGCGCGAGGATCGCGATGATCCGCGCACCGAGTCACGCATCAGGTTGCACAAAGGGATGCAGATCCTCATCGACACCGAGCGCCTCCACCACGTCGTCTGGCATCCCGGCCCGGGCCCGCGCTACTCGCTGATCACGTCGTGGGAGAGCTGTGACGCGTTGCGCCGCTGGGTCGAGAGCCGCATGCCCGAACGGGTGAGCTGACTCCGCGGTCTGTTGCGTCCGCCGCCATGCAGTTGTAACAGAGCTTCGCACAGGGCTTGACGGCAGCGGTTCCTCAGGGCATCCTAGGCCCCACGAGACTGGCTTGTGTCGGAGGATCGCCTGGTGACGCGAACCATCTGGCAGCGCCTGAGGCGCGGTCGGGCCGAGAGCTAGGGCCCCAACCACCAGTCTGCGCCGCAAGGACGCAGACGCGAGTGAAGGGTCCCCTTCGCGGATGGTCTGGGGCAGTTTCCGACATCACGGTACTCAGACCGATTCCCGGCTCATGAGAGTCGGGCTTCTTACGAAGACGAGGGCCGGCCAAAGAGCCGGCCCTTTTCTTTGTGAATCGTGCAGTGACGGTGCACAAAGATCGACGCGCGCGATTGCTGCGCGCCGCACAGCGAACAGTGCTCAGCGCAACCTTTCCGTCGCCGCGCGCGTCACCAGGCGTCGCGCCGCCGACGACGCGGAGAGCGCGCGCAGCGTGGTGCCCGGCGCCGCGTAGACGAGGCGTCCGGCCTGGCGCATGCGCCACAGATGCGTGCGCATGTTCGCGTCCACCGACTCGCTGTACCCAGACAGATCGTGGCGGCGCCCGTCGATCACCTCGCCGGCGGCGCGCGCGCCGAGGCGGCCGCTCGCGAGCGCCTCGGCGATGCCCTCGCCGAAGAAGGGGTCGGCGAGCCCGGCGGCGTCGCCGAGGAGGGCGACGCTGCCGCGGTGGAGGACGCGGCGCCCTCCCCAGAAGGGGATGCGGCGTCCGGTCGCGCGCTCGGGGGTGAGGGTGGCGAAGCGGAGGCCCACCTCGTCCAGGAAGCGCCCGAGTCGGGAGCGGAGCTCGGGGCCCAGGCCGCTGCGGCCGGTGACGATGCCGGCGTTCCACCAGCCCTCGTGCCCGACCTTGGGGAACGCCCAGGCATAGCCACCCGGGACCGCATAGTCGAAGACGAAAGCTCCGCCGGCGGCGGGCGCCTGCCGCGCCGGGCCCTCGAGCTCGAGGGCGACCGCCATCGTGCCCGCCGGAGGCGCGAAGCCGAGCGCCGAGCGCAGCGGAGCCTCGGCGCCGGTGGCGAGGAGGACGGCCGCGGCGCGGTAGCGTCCCCGGCCGGTGCGCACCTCGACGGCGCCGTCCCCGGGCTCGATGGCGACCGCCGGCTCGCAGTGGTGGAGCTCGGCCCCGGCCTGCTCCGCGGCCTCGCCGATCCGCCGGTCGAGGTCGCGGCGCCGGACCATCAGCACCTCCTTGGCGCCGAGCGCGATCCGGACCGAGCGCCGCGGCCCGCAGCGGAGGTCGGCGGTGCCGACACGCGCGACGACCAGGTCGTCGATGGGGACCTCGAGGTCGCGCCACGAGCGCACCGTGAGCCCGCCGCCGCAGGGCTTGTCGCGGCCGGCGCCCGCCTTCTCGAGAACCACCACCCGGCGCCCCTGACGGGCGAGGTGGAGAGAGGCGAGGGCGCCGGCGGGACCGGCGCCGACCACGACGGCGTCGTGGGTGAGAGCGGCCACGCGAGCACGCTACTACGGCCGGGGCGACCGGCGGACCCCGCGGCCTCCTAATGTCGAGGCATGCACAGGACCGATCCCGCCGCCTTCGCCCGCCGGCTCTTCGCGCCGCTGCCGCGCCGCTACGACCTGCTGGCCGAGTTGCTCTCCTTCGGCCAGAACGGGCGCTGGCGCCGGGCGATGGTCGAGCGCATCGCCGCCGCCGCGCCCGAGAGCGTCCTCGACGTCGCCACCGGCACCGCCGGGGTCGCCCTGCTCCTCACCGATCGGACCGCCGCGCGGGTGGTCGGGCTCGACCTCACCGAGCCGATGCTCCGCGAGGGCGCCGAGCGGGTCCGGCGGCGCGGCCGGGCGCCGCGGATCCGGCTGCTCGTCGGGCGCGCCGAGCGGCTGCCGTTCGCCGACGCGAGCTTCGACGCCCTGGCGTTCACCTACCTGCTCCGCTACGTCGCCGACCCCGCCGCCACCCTGCGCGAGCTCGCCCGGGTGGTGCGCCCCGGCGGGACCGTCGCCAGCCTCGAGTTCATGCTGCCGGCCAACCCGGTGTGGCGGCGCTGCTGGTGGCTCTACACCCGCCTCGTCCTGCCCGCCGCCGGCGCGCTCTTCGGGCGGGGGTGGTTCGAGGTGGGACGCTTCCTCGGCCCGAGCATCTCCACGCACTACCGCCGGCATCCGCTGGAGTGGCATCGGCGGGCCTGGGAGGCGGCGGGGATCGAGGAGGTCGGCGTTCGCACCATGAGCCTCGGCGGCGGGGTGGTGATGTGGGGGAGGAGGGCTCAAGGGGGGAGGACCGCCGACAAGCAGGCTCTGCCTGCGGGCGGTCCGGGGGGAGTCCCCCCCAGATGACGGGCGGCGACCACCGGCCTGCGTTCTATGCCGTCCGCGGCGGCGGTCTCGCGCAGTGGTGGACGCTGCTCCATCCGCCCTACACCGCCTGGCACCTCTCCTACGTGGTGATCGGCGCCTGCCTCGCGCCGCGGGTCGACGCCGGCCGCCTGTACGCCACCCTGCTCGCCTTCCTTCTCGCCGTCGGGTTCGCCGCCCACCTCCTCGACGAGCTCCACGGCCGGCCGCTGCGCACCACCGTCCCCTCCGCCGTGCTCGTCGCCGTGTCCGCCGTCACCCTGGCGGGCGCCGTCGGTCTCGGCGTGGCCGGGGTCGGGCGGGTCGGGTTCGCGTTGATCCCGTTCATCGTCGCCGGGGTGGTCCTCGTCCTCGGCTACGACCTCGAGCTTCTCGGCGGGCGCCTCCACACGACCGCCGCCTTCGCCGCGGGCTGGGGGGCGTTCCCGGTGCTCACCGCGTACCTCGCCCAGACCGGCGGCCTCGGCCTGGGGGCGGTCGTCGTGGCCGCCGCCGCGTTCGGCCTCAGCTGGGCGCAGCGCCGGCTCAGCACCCCCGCCCGGCTCCTCCGCCGCCACGTCGTCGAGGCGTCCGCGGACCTCGTCCTCGACGACGGCCGCGTGGTCCGCTGGGACGCGGCCGACCTGCTCCGGCCGCTCGAGCAGGCGCTGCGCGCGCTGAGCTGGTCGATGGTGGCGCTCGCCGCCGGCCTCGCCGTGGCGAGGCTGGGCTGATGCCGCTGCGCGCCGCGCTCGTCGACGTCGGGGGCACGCTCTGGCCCGACGGCGGGACCGCGTCACCGGCCGCGGCGGAGACGGCCGCCCGTCTCGGCGCCGCCCTCCCCGGTGCGGACCCCGCGCTGCTCGAGCGGCTGCGCCCCGCCCTCGAGAAGGCGGTGACCGCGTACTCCGGGGACCTGACCCAGGACACCGAGGACCTCGTCGCGCGGGTCGCGGCACGGCTCGGCCTCGACCTCGACCCCGACGCCGCGCTCGCCGTGCGACGCGCGATGAACGTCCCCGCCGCCCGGCTGGTGAGGATGTTCACGGGCGCGCCCGAGTTCCTCCTGGCGCTGCGCGAGCTCGGGCTCCGCACCGTGATCGTGAGCAACGCGTACTGGCGCGACGCCGCCGCCTACCGGTGCGACTTCGAGACATTCGGGGTCGGCGGGCTGATCGACGGCGTCGTCTCCTCGGTCGACCTCCGCCGGCGCAAGCCCGACCCGGCGATGCTCCTCGCCGGCGCCGCCGCGGCGGGATGCGAGCCGCGGGAGTGCGTGATGATCGGCAACGTCGAGGAGAAGGACGTGCTCCCCGCACTCGTCCTGGGGATGCGCGCCCTGCGGGTCGCCCCGGGTGCCGAGCGGGCGCCGCGGAGCGCCGCCGGGGCCTCGGTGACCGGCCTCGCGGAGGCCGCCGGGGTGGTGCGGAGGTGGGCCGCCGAGGCCTGAGGCGGAGGCCGAACAGGGGTTCCCGCATCCCCACAGATTGTGCTACGGTTCGCGCGGCTCCCCAACATGTTGGGGCGCTGGCCACGACCCCGGTCGACCCGGACACCCTCGGCGGGCACTGAATGCACTCCTTCGTCCGACTCCTGCGCTCTGCTCTCATCTCCCTCTCGGCCGGGGGTCGTGGCTCATTCAGGAGCCGCCGGCGGGCGGCGGGACGGGGCCCGATGCCACCGGTGCCCGTCCCAC
>DATKEY010000374.1:0-18423 GCA_035544475.1 Candidatus Dormiibacterota bacterium
GGCGGGTGCTGACCACCCCGACCGGCTTGTTCAGCATCAGGGTGCGCTGCTCGACCTCGGGGGGGACGGGCCGTCCGTCGACGGCGACGCCGTCGTGCACCGGGTCGACGAGCATGCCGACCTCGGCCCTGCGCCCGTTCACCGCGACCCGCCCCGCCTCGATCAGCTGGTCGGCGCCCCGCCTCGACGCCACCCCGCGGCCGGCGAGGTAGCGGTTGAGCCGCAGCCGCGGGCGCGCCTCGACGGCCGTCACGGGGTGGCCTCCTCCGGCCGGCGGGCGTCCTCCGCCGCCTCCTCCCAGCGCTCGGCGGGGAGCTCGGGGATGACCGTGCCCTCGGGCAGCGGGGGAAGGTCCTCGACCCGCTCGAGCCCGACCACCTCGAGGAAGCGGAGGGTGGTGCCGAAGAGCCGGGGGTGGCCCGGACTGTCCTGGCGTCCGACCTCGGCGACCAGACCGCGGCGCTCGAGGCTCTCGAGCACCGCCTCGCAGTTCACCCCTCGGATCGCCTCCACTCCGGCGCGGGTCAGCGGCTGGCGGTAGGCGACGATCGCCAGGGTCTCGAGCGCGGGACGGCTGAGCCGGCCGGGGCGCTCGGGGTTGAGAGCGCGCTGCACCGCCCACGCCACCTCGGGGCGGGTGACGAGCTGCACCTCGTCCTGGTGGCGCTGGAGCATCAGCCCGCGGCCTCGCAGGCGGATCGCGAGGGTCTCGGCGGCGACGGCGAGGTCCTCGGAGGTGCGGCCGAGGATCGAGGCGGCCTCGGCGAGGGTGAGGCTGCGGTTGAGGGCGAAGCAGACCGCCTCGAGGGCGGTGTCGAGCTCCTCGGCGGGCAGGACCCGGATGTGGTCGGGGATGGCCCGGTCGACGTCGGTCTCAGCCATTCACGGCCGCCGCCGTCGCGGTCACGGTGATCTCGCCGAAGGTCCCGTCCTGGTCGACGCGGGCCTCGCCGCGCTTGATGAGCTCGAGGAGGGCCAGGAAGCCGGCGACCGCCTCGAGCCGCGAGCGCGCCGCGGCGAACAGCTCGTCGAAGCGGAGCGTCCCGTGGGCGTTGAGGAGCTCGCGGAGCTCTGCGGTCTTCGCCTCCACCGAGACCGCGGTCACCGGCACCTCGAGGGTGTCGACGTCGGGGAGGCGCTCGAGGACGGCGCGGAACGCGTTGAGCAGCCGCTCGGGGGCGATCGTCAGCCGCTCCGAGGGCACCACGTCGGGACAGACGGTGCTGAGGAAGCTCCGCGCGCCCTGCTCCGAGGCGTCGGCGAGCAGCGCCTCCGCCGCGGCCCGGAAGAGGCGGTACTCGGCGAGCCGCGCCCCGGGATCGTCGACCTCGGTGGCGTCCTCGAGCGCCGCCTCCTCGGCGTCGATGGCGCCGTCGGGGAGGAGCCGCGCGGCCTTGAGGGCGAGCAGGCGGGACGCGAGGGTCAGGAAGTCGGCGATGTCGCGGGGATCGGTGTCGGCCTCGTCGAGGCGGGCGCGGAAGCCGGCCGTGATCTCGCTCACCGGCAGCGCCGCGAGATCGATCTCGCCGCGGTGGGCGGTGGCGACGAGCTGCTCGAGCGATCCCCGGAACCCGGGGACGTCGACGGCGAAGCGCGGCGCCGGCGCCTCCGCGGAGGGGTCCTGGTCAGTCATCGCGGCCAATGGTACGGGCGGGGCGGAGCCCGGGCGCAGGCTCGCGCGCGAGCAGCTCCCGCGCCCTCGCCAGCGCCGCATCGGTGGGGGTCCCGGACATGAGCCGGGCCACCTCGCGCACCCGCTCCTCCCCCTCGACCGCCTCCACCGTCGCCTCGGTGCGGTCGCCGCGGTCTCGCTTGGCGACCACGAGCTGGTGGCCCGCCGGCGCGGCGATCTCGGGCCGGTGGGTGATGACGAGCACCTGCCGGCGCCGGCCCACGGCGGCGAGCACCTCGCCGACCCGGGCGGCGGTGTCCCCGCCGAGGCCGGCGTCGACCTCGTCGAGGACGAGGGTGGGGCAGTCGTCGGCGTCGGCGACGACCGCGCGGAGCGCGAGACCGAGACGAGAGAGCTCACCCCCGGACACGCCCTCGTCGAGCGGGAGCGGCACCTCGTCGCGGTTGGCGCCGAGCCGGAACTCGACGCCGTCCACCCCCTCGGCGCCGCACGCCACCCGGGCGCCGTCGACCTCGAGCCCGGACTCGTCGGGGGTGCGCTGCAGGACCACGCGGAAGCGCGCGTTCGGCAGCCGGAGCCGGCGGAGCTCGGCGGTCACCGCCCGCTCGAGCGCGGTGGCCGCCGTCCGGCGGGCCCGGCTCAACGCCGCCGCTGCGGCGGCCGCCCGGCCCCGGCTCAGCTCGACCTCGGCGGCGAGCGCATCCGCACCGCCCGCGCCCCCGGCGGCGTCGACGGCCGCCGCCGCCTCGGCGAGGCGCTGGAGCGCGGCCTCGAGGCTGCCACCGTGGCGCCGGCGGACCCGGTCGAGGACGTCGAGGCGCTCCTCCACGACGGCGAGCCGGCGATCGTCGACCTCGCACTGGGCGGCGAGCCGCCGCGCCCGGCGACCGAGGTCGGAGAGCACCGAGACCGCCTCCTCGGCCTCGCCGACGAGGCCCTCGAGGTCGGCGTCCCCGGTCGCGGCGGCGACCGGCCTCGCCGCGGCGACCGCCGCGGCGACGAGGTCGGCGGCGGAGCCGTCCTCTCCCCCGCCGCAGGCGGCGAGGGTCTCGGCGGCCTCGCGGAGGCGGGCCGCGCCGCGAAGCCGGGCGCATTCGGCGGCGAGCGCGGCGTCCTCGCCGGCGGCGATGCGCAGCGGCCCGAGCTCGGCGACGAGCTCGCGGGCCCGCTCGAGCCGCTCACCGTCACGGGACGCGGACTCCCGGGCGTTTCGCTCGGCCTCCTCCGCGGCGCGCCAGGCCCCGACCGCGGCCGCGGTGGCCCGCCGCGTCGAGGCCACGGCCTCGCCGCCCATGGCGTCGAGCAGGCGGCGCTGCCAGGCCGGGCGGAGCAGCCGGTGGCTCTCGCCCTGGGCGGTGATCTCGACGAGCCGCTCGCCGATGTCACGGAGGGTGCCGATGGACACGAGGGAGCCGTTGACGCGGCAGCTCCCGCGGCCGCTCACCGGGATCTCGCGCGACAGGGTGAGGAGCTCCTCGACGGCGATGCCCTGGCCGCCGCAGAGCTCGCGCACCGCGGCCGGCACGTCGTCGAAGACCGCGGCGACGGTGGCGCGCTCGCGGCCGCGGGCCACGATGTCGCCGTCGACGCGGCCGCCGAGGGCGAGGCGCAGACCGGTGATGCAGAGCGACTTCCCCGACCCGGTCTCGCCGGTGAGGGCGGTGAGACCGTCCCCGGGGGCGAGGCTCACCGAGCGGAGCACGGCGAGGTCGGCGATGCGGAGCTCGACGAGGGCCACGGTGGACCTCCCTATGAGGGCGCCCGGCGGCCGTCGGACGGCTCGTCGAGCGTGTGCTTCAACGGCATCCCGAAGCGGAGCTTCTCGCGCAGCCGCTGCAGGAACGAGTGCGAGCCGGGCACGACGACGACGTGCAGCTCCGGCCCGGGCCGGACGATCACCTCGGAGCCCTCGCCGAGCGGCACCTCGATGTGCCCGTCGGCCGCCGCGAACGTCCGCCCGCGAAGCACCGCCACCCGCACCGTCACCGCCTCGGGGAGCACCACGGCCCGGGTGATCACCGCGTGTGGCGAGAGCGGAACCACCACGATCGCGCGAACCCGGTTGTCGACGAGCGGCCCCCCCGAGCTCAGCGCGTAGGCGCTCGAGCCGGTCGAGGTGGCGACGATCACCCCGTCGGCGTCGAACTCGCCGAAGAGCTCGGCATCGACCTCGATCCTCAGCCGGGCGAGGTTCATGCCCGTCGACTTCACGACCACCTCGTTGAGCGCGAGGTAGGAGGCGGTGCCGTCGGGGAGCTCGAGCTCGAGGAGCGAGCGGCGCTCGAGGCGGAAGCGGTTCTGGACGAAGGCGTCGATCGCATCGGGAAGGTCGCCGATGTCGATGTCGGTGAGGAAGCCGAGCTGTCCACGGTTGACCCCGAGCACCGGGATCCCTCGTGGCGCGGCGATCCGGGCGCCGAGGAGGAAGGTCCCGTCGCCGCCGACGGTGACGAGGAGGCCGGTCGACGCGGCGTGCTCGGCGAGGGTCGTCTCCGCGTCGCCGACCGTCATCCACACCGTGCACCCGGCCGCCTCCACCCGCGCCACCGCGGCGTCGAGCACCTCGGGGTGGTGGCGCTCGCGGGGATGGACCAGGAAGCCGATGCAGCGCCGGTCGGTGCTCATCGCGCCCCTCCCCCGCCCGCCAGGCGCAGGTGGACGAGCCACTCGTGGTTGCCCCGTGCCCCGGTGATCGGCGACTCGATCGGCCCCGCGCCGGCGGCGCCGAGGTGCGCCTCCGCCCACTCCAGGAGCTCGCGGGCGCCGGACTCCCCGGCCCTCTGGTCGCGGACGACACCGCCCCGGCCCACCGCCTCGCGGCCGAGCTCGAACTGCGGCTTGAAGAGCGCGACGACCTCCGCGCCGGGCGCGCTCAGCGCCGCCACCCGCTCGAGCACGAGCCGCAGCGAGATGAAGGAGAGGTCGAGGGTCACGAGGCTCGGCGCCGGTCCGGGGAGCGCGTCGAGGAGGCGCAGGTTGGTGCGGTCCATGACCACAACTCGCGGGTCGGTCGCGAGCCGCGGGTCGAGCTGACCGTAGCCGACGTCGACCGCGTAGACACGCGCCGCGCCGCGGGCGAGGAGGACCTCGGTGAACCCGCCGGTGGAGGCGCCGGCGTCGAGCGCGACCCGGCCGGTCACCGTGATCCCGAAGCCGTCGATCGCCGCCGCGAGCTTGACCCCACCGCGACCGACCCAGGGGTGGTCGCGGCCGCTGACCGTGAGCTCCGCGCCGCCGGCCACCCGCTGCGCGGCGCTGCGGGCGCGCTCGGTGCCGACGAGCACCAGCCCGGCGGCGATCAGCGCCTGGGCCCGCTCGCGCGACGGCGCCAGCCCCCGCTCGACGAGGGCGGTGTCCAGACGCTGATTCACTGCGGTGATCACGCTCACTACTGGTCCGCGGCAGTCGGCTAGAAGGGGATGTCGTCGAGGTCGAACTCGGGCTCGCCGCGGGCCGGCCGGCCCTGGGGTGGGGCGAGCCCGGGAAGCAGGCCCCCGGCGGGCGCGGGACCCGCGGGAGCGGCGGGACGGGCGCGCGGCGGTTGCGGCGCCCCGGCCGGGGTCGGCGCCGGCGCGGGCGCGGCCGCCGCCTGCTCGCCGACGAAGGGACGCTCCGGGGCCGCGCCCCCGGAGCCGACGACGAGCTGCATCACCCTCTGCTCGGTGAGGTCGAGCAGCTCGGCGCAGCGCTGCGCGAGGCGCGAGCCGCGCTCGTAGCAGGCGATCGCCTCGTCGAGATCGACGGTACCGCCCTCGAGCCGGCCGATCAGGGCATCGAGCTCGGCGAGCGCCTGCTCGTAGCGCATGGCGGCGATGTCGTCGCTCATGTCATTCGGGTCCATCCGGTGTCGGCGCCCCGGCGGGATCGCCCGGGGTCGCGCCATCGTACATCTGTTCGCCGTCCGGTGTCGACGGCGGGCGGGCCTCCACCGCCTCGACCCGGCTGCGCAGCCGGCCGCGTCGGAGCAGCGTGGCGATCTCCGTTCCCGGGCTCAGGGTCGAGGCGTCGTCGACGACCGCCCCGGTGCGGGCGTCGAGCGTGAGCGAGTATCCCCTCTCGAGCACCCGCCGCGGCGAGAGCGCTTCGAGCCTCGCCCGGGAGAGGCCGACGGCGGCCCGGCGGGCGGCGAGGTCGGCGCGGAGCGCGGCACCCAGGCTCTCCCTCCGCCGGCGCACCCCCTCGCGCTCCGCGGGGATGCGCCGCCCGGGGGCGGTGAGCTCCAGCCTGGCGGTGACCGCGTCGAGGCGGCGCCGCTTCGCCGCCAGCTCGCGGAGCAGCGCGGCGCGCAGACGCACACTGCGGCCGTCGAGCGCCTGGCGGAGCTGGGGGAGCCGGGCCGACGGCGAGACGCGGTCGAGCCGCTCCCGGGCGCGGTCGAGCAGCGCACGCTTCGCGGACATCTCCTGGCGCAGCCCGCGGCGCAGCCGCACCCTGCGGGCGTCGAGCTCCTCCACGAGGGTGGCGGTGTCGGGGACGGCCAGCTCGGCCGCCGCCGAGGGCGTCGGCGCGCGGCGGTCGGCCGCGTGGTCGGCGAGGGTGGTGTCGGTCTCGTGGCCGACGCCGGTGACCACCGGCCGGGGGCAGGCGCGGATCGCGCGCACCACCGGCTCGCTCTGGAAGGAGAAGAGGTCCTCGTAGGAGCCGCCGCCCCGGACGAGGAGGACGACGTCGACATCGCGCGCGCGCCCCGCCTCCACGATGGCCTGGGCGATGTCGATGTCGGCCCCCTCGCCCTGCACCGGGGTCGGGACGATGACCACCCCGACCTGGGGCGCACGCCGGCGCAGCACGTTGAGGACGTCGCGCACCGCCGCGCCGGTCGGTGAGGTGACGACCGCGACCCTGCGCGGCAGCAGAGGGAGCGGACGCTTGAGCGCAGGGTCGAAGAGCCCGAGCGCGCGGAGCCGCTTCGCGGTCTGCTCGACGGCGAGCGCGAGCGCGCCGATGCCGGCAGGGTCGAGCCGGTCGACGTAGAGCTGGTAGGCCCCGTCGGGCTCGTAGACGTCGACGCGGCCGTGGGCGACCACGGTCATCCCGTTCTCGGGGTTGAAGGGGATGCGCTGCACGCTGCTGCGCCAGGAGACGCAGCGCACGCTCGCGCGGGAGTCGCGCAGGGTGAAGTACAGATGCCCGGACGGGGGCATGCGCACGTTGCTGACCTCGCCCTCGACGAGCACGTCCTCGAGCCGCGCCTCCGCCGCCACCGCTCCGCGCACGACCGCGGTGAGCTCGGAGACCGTGAGCGCCACCGGCTTCGGAGCCGAGCTCATGCGGTTCCGGCGGCGATGCGGCCGAGCACGCCGTTGACGAACGGCGCGGACTCGTCGCCCGCGTAGGTCCGGCTGAGCTCGATGCACTCGTCGATGGCGACCGCGCTCGGCACCCCGCTCTCGAAGAGCAGCTCGAAGGCGCCGAGGCGGAGCACGGCGCGCTCGACCTTGCCGATGTCCTCGAGCCTCCAGTTGAGGCTCGCCGCGCTGATGGCGTCGTCGATGCCCTCGAGATGGCGCAGCGTCCCGTAGACGAGCTCCTCCGCGTAGCGCGCGACGTCGGCGGGCGCGGACTCGTCCTCGGCCTGGTAGCGGAGCGTGTCGGCGGCGTCCTTGGTGGTGCCCTCGAGCTCGAAGAGCACCCGGAGCGCGAGCCGGCGTCCGCGATGACGGCGGCCGGCGCTGCGAGTCACGAGAAGACCACCTCGCTGACGAAGACGTTCACCTCGGCGATGGCGAGCCCGAGCATGCGGTCGATGGCATCGGCGACCCGGCCCTGCACGGTGGCCCCCATCACCGGCAGGTGGGTCCCGGCCTCCATCACGACGAAGACGTCGAGACGCAGGCGGTCGTCGTCGAGCAGCTCGACGCGGACCCCGCGGTGCGCCGCGGGCCGGCGGAGGATGCGGTCGAGCTGCTGGCTGCCGCCGCCGGCCTGGTACATGGCGTGGACGCCGTCGACCTCGAGGGCGGCGAGAGCGCTGATCCGGGCGACGACCTCGTTGGCGACCCGCACCGTTCCGAGCCGCTCGCGGCCGCCGCCGCCCTGCACCAGCTCGAGGCGGTCGCCGTCGAGGCTCATGTCACGCGCTCCATGTAGCGCCCGGTGCGGGTGTCGACGCGGATCCGCTCGCCCTGGGTCACGAACAGGGGCACGTCGACGACGGCGCCGGTCTCCAGCGTGGCCGGCTTGCTGCCACCGGTGGCGGTATCGCCCCTGAAGCCGGGCTCGGTGTAGGTCACCTCGAGCTCGACGGCGATGGGCAGCTCCACGCCGAGCACCTTGCCGTCGTACTGGAGCAGGAAGAGCGGGTCGTTCTCCTTCAGCCACTTGGTGGCCTCGCCGAGCTGCTCCTCGCTGATCGGGAACTGGTCGTAGCTCGTCGAGTCCATGACGATGTAGCTGTCGCCGTCCTTGTAGAGGAACTGCGCGTCGGTGCGCTCGATGCGCGCGCGCATGAACTTCTCCTCGGGGCGGAAGGTCTCCTCGGTGACCGCCCCGGTGTTCACGTTCTTGAACTTGGCGCGGACGATGGCGCTGCCGCGGCCCATCTTGACGTGGTGGTACTCGAGGACCTGGAGCAGCTCTCCCGACTTCTCCACGGTGTTCCCGGGACGCAGGTCCCCAGCTTCCAGCATGGGCTCACTCCTCAGTGGCGGATTGCGTGGTCAGCAGGCGGGTCATCGCCTCGAGGGCGAGCCGGTAGCCGTCGGCTCCGAGGCCGGCGATCACCCCCCGCGCCGCCTCCGCGGTCAGCGAGGTGTGGCGGTACGGCTCGCGGGCGTGGATGTTGGAGAGGTGGACCTCGATCACCGGCCGGGCGAAGGTGCGCAGCGCGTCGGCGAGGGCGATGCTCACGTGGCTGAGCCCGCCGGGGTTGATGATGCAGCCGTCGGCGTCGACCTCGGCTTCGAGGAGGTCGATGAGCGCTCCCTCGTGGTTGCTCTGCTCGCAGCGCAGCTCGACGCCGAGCTCGGCGGCGCGGCGGTACAGGCAGGCCTCGATGTCGGCGAGGGTGGCGGAGCCGTAGAGGTGGGGGTCGCGGCGGCCCAGGCTGCCGAGGTTGGGCCCGTTGAGCACGAGGATGCGGGTCATCGGGCGAGCTCGGCGCGCAGGGTGTCGCGCACCGCCCCCTCGGGCACCGGGTGGCCGGGGGTGGCGACCCCGCGGCGCTCGACGAGCACCCACCGCACCGTGCCGCCCCGCGCCTTCTTGTCGCCGCGGGTCGCGGCGATCACCGCGTCGACGTCGAGGCCCTCGGGGAGGGCGCCGAGCCCCGAGCGCTCGAGCAGGCCGTCCTGCCACGCGAGGTCGACGGTCGGACAGCCGAGCAGCTCGACGCTCAGCCGCCCGGCGACGCGCATCCCCGCCGCCACCGCCTCACCGTGGAGCATCGTCTCGTAGCCGGTCACCGCCTCCAGAGCATGACCGACCGTGTGCCCGTAGTTCAGCACCGCACGCCGCCCCGACTCGCGCTCGTCCGAGCTCACCACCTCGGCCTTGGCGCGGCAGCAGTGGCGCACCACCTCGACGAGCGCGTCGAGGTCACGGTCGAGGAGCGCGTCGAGGCGCGACTCGACGCTCGCCGCCAGCGAGCCGTCGACCGCCATCGGGTACTTGACGATCTCCGCGAAGGCGGCGCGATAGGCACGCTCGGGCAGGGTGGCGAGCGCGTCGAGGTCGCAGAGGACGGCCGACGGCTGCCAGAAGGCGCCGGCGAGGTTCTTGCCGGTGCTGAGGTTGACCCCGGTCTTGCCGCCGATGCCGCTGTCGACCATCGCGAGCAGGGTCGTGGGCACGGCGACGTAGGCGATGCCGCGCGAGTACGCCGCGGCGGCGAAGCCGGCGAGATCGCCGACGGTGCCGCCACCGACGACGACCACGCAGTCGCCACGGCCCAGGCGCAGCCGCGCCAGCCGCTCGACCAGGCGGCCGGCCTCGGCCCAGGTCTTCACCTGCTCGCCGCCCTCGAGCTCGATCATCTCCGTCTCGCGCCCGCCGGCCCGGCAGGCGTCGAGGGCGCGCCGGCCGAGGCGGAGCACGGCGCGGTCGGCGACGACCGCCACCCTCGTGGCGCCCTCGGGGAGGTGCGCGGCGACGCCGGCCACCACCCCGGGGCCGACGGCGATCCGGTAGCTCCGCTCCCCGAGGCTCACCTCGAGGTCGCCGGCGGGGCCGCCGGCCGGCACCCCGAGCCGGCCACCGGCGACGGCGTCGGCGACCCGGTCGCAGACGTCCTCGACGTCGCCGTCGCCGGTGTCGACGCGCAGCGGCGCCGCCGCGTAGAGGGCGGAGCGGGCGCTGCGCAGCTCGGCGAGCCGGCGGGCGGGGTCGTCGCGGAGCAGCGGACGGTCGGCCGCACCCCGGAGCCGGCGGAGGAGCACGGAGTCGTCGGCGTCGAGCCAGACCACGAGCGCGGAGCGCCAGAGCAGCTCGCGCGCCGCCTCGCGGGTGGGCAGGCCGCCGCCGCAGGCGACCACCGCCGGACCCTCGCCGCCGAGCGCGGTCCGAAGCGCGGCGAGCTCGCGGGCGCGGAAGCCCTCCTCGCCCTCGGCGGCGAAGACCTCGGCGACGGTCCGCCCCGCGGCCGACTCGACGATCGCATCGGTGTCGACGACGCGCCAGCCGAGGCGTCGGGCGAGCGCACGCGCGACCGCGGACTTGCCGCTGCCCGGCAGGCCCACGAGCGCCACCCGGGCGGTGTCCCCGGCCACGCTCAGGCCTCGGCCGCCGCGGGTGCCTGAGCCGGCGCGGCGGCACCCCCCGGCGTGCCCGCGGCGCCGCCGGCGCGCATCCGCCGCCGGTGCGCCGCCACCGCCCGGCGCAGCTCGGCGAGGGAGTCGCCCCCGAACTTCTCCATCACCGCGGCGGCGAGCACCCACGCCAGCATCGCCTCGGCGACGACCCCGCCCGCCGGGACGACGCAGATGTCGCTGCGCTCGTAGTGGGCGTTGATCTCCTGCCGGCTGAGCAGGTCGACGCTCCGCAGCGGCTTGAGCAGCGTCGAGATCGGCTTGAAGTACACCTGCGCCCAGACGTCCTCGCCGTCGGTGACGCCCCCGGTGAGCCCGCCCTGGCGGTTGGTGCGGTGGCGGAAGCCCTCGCCCTCGACCCATCGCGGGGCGTCGTGCACCGCGGAGCCGGGCAGCCCCGCCCCGGCGAAGCCGGCGCCGAGCTCGACCGCCTTCACCGACTGGATGCTGCACATCGCCTGGGCGATGAGGCCGTCGAGGCGGCGGTCCCACTGGCTGTAGCTGCCAAGCCCGGCAGGAACGTTCGAGGCGACGACCGCCACCACACCGCCGAGGGTGTCACCCTCGGCGCGCGCTGCGTCGATCGCGGCGATCATCTCCGCCGAGGCACCGGGATCCGGGCAGCGCACCGCGCTCTCCTCGACCGCCGCCCAGTTCACGGCGGCGGCGTCGAGCGCGCCGTCGGCCCCCGGTGCCGGCATCTCCACCGGGCCGATGCGGCGCACCAGCGAGCGGACCTGGATGCCGAGCGGACGCAGCAGCGCCTTGGCGACGGCGCCGGCGGCGACCCGCGCCGCGGTCTCACGGGCGCTCGCGCGCTCGAGGACGTTGCGGACGTCGTCGAACCCGTACTTGAGCGCGCCGGCGAGGTCGGCGTGTCCGGGACGCACCCGGGTGACCCGCTTCGGGGTGAAGCCCGCCGCCTCGACCTGCATCGGCCGCCGCCAGTTCTCCCAGTCGCGGTTGCGCACCACCAGGGTGACCGGCGAGCCCAGCGTCCTCCCGCCCCTCACCCCGCCGACGATCTCCGCGGCGTCACGTTCGATCTTCTGCCGGCCGCCGCGCCCGTACCCGCCCTGCCGGCGGCGGAGGTCGCGGTCGATGTCGCGGGGCCCGTCGAGCGGAAGACCGGCGACCAGACCGTCGACGATGACGGTGAGCTGGGGGCCGTGGGACTCGCCCGCGGTGAGGAAGCGCAGCATGCCCGCTATTGTGCGCGGGGGCGGTGTCCGGACCGCGAGGCCCGCCGGCGGAGCGATCCTCCCGGTCGCGCCGTCACATCACATCCCAGGGTCCTGGGAGGCCTTGATGACTGCCCGACCCCACCCGATTCTCGAAATGGGGTACCCATGTTCGTGCTGAATGCGTTATGAATTAGAGGGAGGGGGGGCAGAGCCGTCTCAGGAAGGGAACAGATCATGCACCTCAAGGCACTGCTCGTCGCCGGCTCGGCCACGGCCTCGCTCCTCGCCGGGACCGCCGGGACCGCCCTCATCGGGCACGCGGCGACCGTCCCGGCGAAGCACCACACCACGGTCCACCACGTGAGCAACACCAACCATTCCGGCGGCGCCAAGGGCAACACGGGGTCCAAGGGCAACACCGTCGTCCACCATCACAAGCACAAGAACACCTCCGGGACCGGCGGCAAGGGCACGGGCACGCCGCACCCGTAGGCGACACGCCACGCCGCGCGAGGGAGGCCGCCACCTCTCCCGCCGGCGGGACGTTCAGAGGCCGTCCCCGCGCGGAGGCGGCCCGTAGCCCGGGGGCGGTCCGTACCCGGTGCTCCCGGGCGGGTGGTAGCCGTGCGGGGGCGCCTGCCCTCCCGCCGCCGCCTCCCCGGCCGGATACGGCCGGCCGGAGCGGTGCGCCTCGACCGCGTTGAGCAGGTCGTTGCTGAAGCCCTGCGGGTCGTGGATCCGGGCGAGCACCTCGAGGCCGTCCCGTCCGGCGGACTCGATCTCGACGTCGCCGGCGCGGAAGAGCCGCGCCAGCAGGCTCTGGCGGACGGCGGTGTCCTGCACCCGGTCGAGCGCGATCGACTCGGTGTGCCGCGAGAGCACCCCGGTGCCGACCATCACGCGGCGGTCGGTGAGGGTGAAGGTCGTGTAGCGCCAGCGCAGCCAGCGCGTGGTGAGGACGATCGCCGCGACCGCGATCGCGAGCACCACGGCCAGCGTCTTGGCGCCGTCGAGGGAGACCGACGAGACGTGGGACGGCAGTACCTTCGCCAGCCCGGCGATCACCGCCACGACGACGAGGGCGCCGGCGACGATGGGGACGAACACCGACCAGTGCTGACGCGCGACGCGGATCTCGCGCTCGTCCTGGAGCAGCTTGCGCACCGCGGGACCTCCTGTCTCCCCAGCCCCCGCTACGGCCCTGCCGGGCCGACGTACATGATGAGCGCTGCTCCGGCGCAGAGGAACGGCCCATAGGGTATCGGGTCCTTGAGCCCGCGAATCCGGGTCACGAGGAGCAGCGCGGCGGCCACGCCGCCGATGAGCACCGCGGCGATCACCGCGTACACCGCGCCGAGGTGCTGGGTGTCGAACCCCAGCCCGGTGGTGGCACCGACGACGGCGCCGAGCTTGGCGTCGCCCATCCCGAGCACCGAGCCGCCGAGGAGCAGGCTCTGGACCACGAAGACGACGTAGACCGCGACCGCGCCGGCGAGGGCGTGGGGGAAGGTCAGCCCGGGCGAGAACGGCGAGAGCGCGAGCGCGACGACCGTGGCCGGGTAGGTGACCCGGTTGAGGATGAGCCGGTGCTTGACGTCGAAGACGACGACGTGGACGAAGACGGTCACCCACAGCAGGTGGATGAACAGCCCTCCGCCGGCGGGGTCGTGGGCGGTGAAGGCCGCGTACCCGACGGCGCCGAGCAGGGGCGCGAGCCAGCGCTCCAGCCATGTCCAGCCGTACCGTTCCGGCTTCCACGGCAGCGCCGCCGGCGGCTCCCGTCCCTCGGCCGCCGCCTCCTCGGCCTGGCGGGCGCAGTCCTCCTCGTAGGCGCGGCGCTCCTCGAGCTCCTCCTCCTCGAGGCGCTCGCTCCGCTCCAGCCACACCGACACCGTCCCCGCGCCGAGACCCGCGGCGGCACCTGCGACGGCGGCGAGGGCGACCGCGACGCCGTTCATGCGCCGACCGCGGCGTGGAGCGCCGCGCGCGCCTCCTCCCACGGAGGCTCGAGCCCCGTCCACCGCCGGAAGCTCAGCATCCCCTGGTGGAGGAGCATCTCGAGGCCGTCGCAGGCGGGCAGGCCGGCGGCACCGGCGGCGGCGACGAGGTCGACCGGCCGGGGGCGGTAGCGGAGGTCGACGACGGTGCAGCCTGCCGGGAGCCGGTCGAGGCGCAGCGGCAGCCCGTCGAGCCCCGACGGGGTCGCGTTGACCACCGTCGCCGCGGCGGCGAGCAGGGGCTCGAGGGCGGCCGCGTCCCACGGTGCCGGACCGGCCTCGAGGACCGGGGCGAGCCGGTCGGCGAGGCGGCGCGCCGCCTCGGGGCGGCGGGCCGCGATCCAGAGCCGCCCCGCGGGGACGCGGCTCAGCGCGAGCAGCGCGGCGGCGGCGGCGCCGCCGGCGCCGAGGACCACCGCGTCCCGCCCCGCGGCCGGCCACAGGCCGGCGCCGCGCAGGGCGCCCTCGAGCCCCGCCGCGTCGGTGTTGGCGCCGACCAGCCTCCCCTCCTCCACCACCACGGTGTTCACCGCCCCGGTCAGCGCGGCATCGCCCTCGAGGCGATCGCACGCGGCGGCGACCGCGACCTTGTGGGGAATGGTCACGTTCGCCCCGCACGCCTCGCCGGCGCGCAGCCGCCGCAGCGCGTCGCCGAGCTCCTCGGGGGGGACGTCGACGATCCGGTAGCTCCCCTCCACCCCCCGCGCGGCCAGCGCCGCCTCCTGCATCCGCGGGCTCGGCGAGGCGGTGATGCCGTGGCCGAGCAGCCAGAGGTCGCAGGCGGTCATCGGCAGGGGCTGTTCAGGTACTGCTGCACGAGCGCATCGTGCTCCGCCGCCGTGGTGCTGTAGTGGTTGTGGCCACATCCGTCCGAGACGTAGAAGAGGTAGCCGCTCGCGGTGGGATGGACGGCCGCCTCGATCGACGCCAGCCCCGGGTTGGCGATCGGGGTCGGCGGCAGTCCGGCGTGAAGGTACGTGTTGTACGGGGTGTCGTGCTTGAGATCGTCCGCCGTCGGATTCCGCCCGGGCTCGGCAAGGCCGTACATGACCGAGGCGTCGACCTGGAGGTCCATCCCCCGGGCGAGGCGGTTGTAGAGCACCCCCGCGACCATGGGCCGGTCCGCGGGGAGCCGCGCCTCCCGCTCGACGATCGATGCGATCACGAGCGTCTGGTAGGGGGTGAACCCCTTCGGTGGGCTCCCGAGCATCGGCAGCGCCTTGCTCATGAACGCCTGCAGCTGCTGGGCGACGACGTCGTGGGCGGTCGCCCCGATCGGGACCTCGTAGGTGTCGGGGAAGAGCATCCCCTCGAGCGGCGCACCCGCCGGCCGGCCGTCGAGGAAGCCGTCGCTGAAATGCCCGGTGTGCTCCTCGTCGACGTACGCGGCGGCGGTGATCCCGAGCCCGTCGGACTGTACCCGCTGGGCGATCTGGGCGGCGGTCAGGCCCTCGGGGAGGACGAGCTTCACGGTGCGGGCGTCGGGGGGCATCTCCAGCCGGGCGATCACGGCGCTCGCGCCCATGCCGGTGTCGAGGCGGTAGCGCCCTGCACGCAGCTTCCCGCCGAGCCCGCGAAGCCGCGCGTACCAGTGGAACCAGAAGGCGCTGCGCACCAGGTCGTGCGCCCTGAGATCGTCGACGAGGCCGTCGAGGGTCTCGCCCTCGGCGACGTCGACGTTCACCACGGTCCCGTGCGCGGCGGCCGGCGCCTCGAGCTGGGTACGCGCGTAGAGGACCGTGCCCCCGGCGCCGGCGACGAGGACGACGATCGCGATGACCAACGCGAGGAGGATGCGCGACCTGCGGCCGCCCGCCGTCCGCTCCGGGATCACCGGCGGGCGGGGTCCAGGCGGGTGCGGAAGTCGAGCCAGCTCTGGAGCATGAGCGCCGCGGCCACCGCGTCGACGGTCTCGCGACGCCTCCGCCGGCGCATGCCCCCCTCGATGAGGGCGCGCTCCGCCGCGACGGTGGTGAGCCGCTCGTCCCACATCTCCACCGGGAGGCCGCACTCGCGCGAGGCCTCGTCGGCGAGCGCCCGGGCGGCGGCCGCGGCCTCGCCCTCGGTGCCGTCGAGGCGGAGGGGGAGCCCGACCACCAGGCGCTCGGCGCCGCGGGCCCGGACCTCCTCACGGACCCGTGCCCAGAGCGCGGCGCCGTCGCGGCGGGAGAGCGTCGCCACCGGCCCGGCGATCGTCGCGGTCGGGTCGGTGGCGGCGAGGCCGATGCGGACGCTCCCCGCATCGAGCCCCAGGGTCACGCCCGGCCTCACGAGGACCCCTCGGCGACCACCCGGACGTCGACGGAGATGCGGCTGGCGAAGAAGGGCAGCACGAAGAACGGGATCGTGCGCGAGATGCTCGTGCTCGCCTGGTCGCCGAACTCGGAGCGGACCTTGCGCCCGACCGCGTCCTCGCCCTGCCCGGTGAAGGTCTCCTTGAGCTTGTTGAGGTCGACGATCGGCTGGCTGAAGCCGGTGCCACGGATGCTGAAGACGACGGTGCCGTCGTCGCTCGCCTGCTGGATGTCGGGACCGGTGAGGCGCTGCTCGACGAGGGTCTCACCCTGGGGGATCTGCGAGCTGAGGTCGGTGGTGAAGACGCGACGGACGTCGTCGGGGTTGTAGGCGGCGGCGCGTCCGTGCACGGTGACGGTGATCTGCGTCTCGTTGAACTGGTCGCCGTTGTTCGGCAGCGGCGGCGAGACGTCGGTCTGGAGCGTCAGCCCCTGCTGGCTGGGGTCGATGGCGAAGACGTCGCCCTGCGCCTTGTCCTGCATCGCCTTGCGCGTCTTCTCGCTCAGCTGCTGCTTGAGCTGGGTGACCTGGTCGTTGAACGCCTTGAAGTCGGTGTCGCTCACGATCACGACGTCGTGCTGGTCGACCCCGCCCGAGGTCGCGGCGGGGTTGCCGACGCTGAGGTCGCAGCGGCGTGAGGGTGAGGTCTGGTCCCCGCAGGGGTTGCCGGTGGTCGTGCCCGGCGGGCTGTTCGGCGGCGGCAGCCACTGGGTGATCGTCCCCGCCGCGACGTTCCCTGACGTGCCGGTCGATTCCGCGGTGACCGGGATCGGCGGCGAGCTGCTCACCGGCTGACCCGACGTCGACGCGGGCACGCAGTACTGGCCGTCGGGGGTGTTCGTCGTGTCCTGGCTGACGACGAACTTCACCGGCTTGCTCCCGGTGGTGCTGAACTCGGTCCCGCGGGGGAACCCGTTGCTCGCGCAGAAGGGATACGGCTCGTCGGTGGTGAGGACGATGCCGCCGTTCGCCGCCACCGCCTGGATCGTCTTCTTGCCGGTCGGCTTGGCGTCGAACGCCTGGTTCTCGTCGTCGGTCACCGCCTTGGTGAGCACGCGATCGGGGCCCTGCGCCGAGGTGGGGTCGCTCGTGCCCTGGATCTGCTTGCTGAGCTCGACCGGGGTCGCCTTCAGGGTGATCGTCACCTTCGCCGACGGCGCCACCAGGAAGAGGAGCAGGAAGCCGACGAGGAAGATGCCTCCCGCGACCATGTACAGGCGGCGCCGGCTCGTCCCCGGCGGGATCCCCGCCAGAGCGGCGCGGGGACGGCGGGTCCCCGGCGGCGGCGTCGCCGGGACCGGGTCGGTCCAGGTGTCGTCGAACGGCTCGATCTCGTCCGCCGCCGCCGCGGCGCCGTCGACGGCGGCGACGCCGTCGGTGGCCGGACGCATCACCTGGACGCCGCGCTCGTAGGCCTGCACCGAGGCGTAGGTCGCGAACCCCGCCTCCCGCGCGAGCCCCTGCACCCGCGGATCGCCGCTGACGATCGCGGTGCTCTTCAGGTTCGAGCGGCTGTACTGCTGGAGCAGCTTGAGGTTGAGCGGGCTGAGGAGCACCCGCGCATGGCTGGGGAAGATGAAGACGAGGTCCTTCTCGTCCGCGGCGGCGCGGATGCGGTCGACGAGCTCGGTGATCTCCTCGTCGGGGTCGACGTACAGCATCTTGGCCATGGCTCAGACCTTCATCGCGCGCATGATGCGCCGCATCACCCCACCGAGTGGCTGATCCTCCTCGTCGTCCAGCTGGATGGCGTGGTACGCGAGCCCCATGGGGGTGATGTCCTGGGTGCCGGTGAGCAGGCCGGTGCTGTCATAGACACCGGTCACCGCCTCCGGGCGGAGCACCTCGATCGTCGGCGTCTTCGGGAAGGGCAGGTACTCGGTCCAGTTGAGCGCCCGCAGCTGGTCGGCGACCTCGGGAAGGGCCGCACCGCCGCCGGCGATGTAGATCGCGGGCGGGAGCGCCTCGCCCCGGGCCATGTCCTCGAGCGCGAGCGCGACACCCTGGGCGAGCACCTCGGAGCTCGGGTCGACGGCGTCGTGGGCGAGCTTGCGCTGGTCCGCGGTGAGCGTCCCGGAGCCGTGGGCGAGCTTGAACTGCTCCGCCTGCTCCAGCGACATCCCCAGCTCGCCGGCGAGCCGGCGGGTGAACGCGCGACCGCCGAGCGCGAACATCCGCGTCCCCTCGATCCCGCCGTTGCGCACCAGCGCGACGTCGGTGGTGCCTCCACCGATGTCGACGAAGATCCCGCCGAGCTCGTACACCTCGTCGTTGGCGCAGCCGCGGGCCATCGCGTACGGCTCGGCGACGGTGGCGACGAGCTCGAGGTCGAGCTCCTGGGCGATGGTCTGGAGCGCACCGATGTGGGTGAGCGGCGCGACGGTGTTGAAGATGGTCAGGTCGAGCGACCGCCCCTGGAAGTTCAGCGGGTTGCTCACCGGGTAGCCGTCGACCTTGATGCCGGTGATCGCGCTGTGGACCAGCTTGACGTTCACCTCGGGGACGCCCATCTCCTGCGACATCTGGCGCACCGCCTCGCGCAGCGCGCGGCGCTGCACCATCTGCAGGCT
>DATKEY010000375.1:0-4492 GCA_035544475.1 Candidatus Dormiibacterota bacterium
CCGGTCTCGACGAGGACAGCCGCGAGCTCTGGCACGACGTCGGCCGGGTCGCGATCGGCACCCTGCCGGACTGGGCGCGCGAGCTCTACGGCTGGGAGTCCCCGCCGGCGGAGGAGCTCGAGCGCGAGCCGGTGCGCCAGCTCATCGGCGTGCTCGACTTCGCCTTCGAGTCGCTCCCCGGGGTGCTCGAGGCGCGACGCCGCATCGAGCTGCGGATGCGCGCGGCGTGAAGCTTCGCGCGGTCGTGGCGACCGCCGGCGCCGCCGCGGCCGCGAGCGCAGGTGCGCTGCTGCTTCGCCGCCGGATCCGATCCGGTGTCGCCCGGGCGGTGCTCGAGTCGCGTCGCGAGCGCGGCGCGGCGATGGCCCGCCTCGCGCTCCGCGTCGGCGGCCGCTACGCGGCGCGGTCGCCGCAGCTCGTGTTCGCGTCGGTCGAGCGCCGTCGCGAGCTCCGCAACGACCTGGCGCTGCGCACCGCCGACGAGGTCGCCGAGGAGCTCGGCTCGATGAAGGGCGCGCTCATGAAGCTCGGCCAGATGGCGAGCTATCTCGACGACGGAATGCCGGAGAGCTTCCGCACGACGATGGCGCGTCTCCAGCACGACGCGCCGCCGATGAGCGCCGAGCTCGCCGCGGCGATGGTCCGCGAGGAGCTCGGCGACGCGCCCGAGCGCATCTTCGCGCGCTGGGACCCGCTGCCCTTCGCCGCCGCGTCGATCGGCCAGGTGCACCGCGCCATCACCCGCGACGGCCGCGCTGTCGCGGTGAAGGTGCAGTACCCCGGGATCGCGCGGAGCATGGAGTCCGACCTGCGCAACGTCTCGCTGCTGCGGCGGGTCGCGGCGAGCGCCTTCCCCGGTCTCGACACCAGGGCGATGATCGAGGAGCTCGGCGAGCGCATGCGCGAGGAGGTCGACTACCGCAGGGAGGCGGAGAACCAGACGCTCTTCGCCGAGTACTACGAGGGACATCCGTACATCCACATCCCCGGCGTGCTCCCCGAGCTCAGCACCGCACGGGTGCTCACCGCCGACCTCGTGAGCGGTGCGCGCTTCGACGAGCTGCTCACCTGGCCGCAGCGCGAGCGCGACCTCGCCGCCGAGACGATCGACCGCTTCGTCTTTCGCAGCCTCTACCGGCTGCACGCGTTCAACGGCGATCCCCAGCCCGGCAACTACCTCTTCCACGGCGGCGGGCGGGTGAGCTTCCTCGACTTCGGCCTGGTGAAGTACTTCACCGACGAGGACCTCGCGCCGCTCGAGGACGCGGCGCGGTTCCTCGCGATCGAGAACGACGGCGAGGGCTTCCGCGACGCGCTCGAGCGCGCCGGCTTCATCCAGCGCGGCGCCCCGGTCTCGACCGAGGTCGTCGTCGAGCACCTCGGGCACTTCTACCGGACCGTGATGCGCGACGCGCCGATGACGATCACCCGAGAGTGGGCCTCGGACCTCGTCAGACGGTATTTCAACACCCGGGGGCCGCTCACCCCGTACAGCGACATCCCCCGCGCCTACGTCATCCTCCAGCGCATCAACCTCGGGCTCTACGCGGTGCTCGGGAGCCTGGAGGCCACGGCGAACTGGCGGCGGATCGCCGAGGAGGTCTGGCCCTTCCGCCTCGGTCCGCCGTCCACCCCCATCGGCGAGGCCGAGGCCCGCTGGGAGGCGGCGCGGAGGGCGGCCTGAACGTCGCTTGACGCGATGCGTCATCCTGCGTTATCGTCCGCCCATGGACCCCGATGGCGGCGTCCCGACCTTCTCGGCGTGCCTCCCCGACGGCACCCCGGTGCGGATGCGTCCGGTCGGCCCGGGCGATCGCGAGGCGCTCCGCCACGGCGTCGCCCACGACCTCTCCCCGGAGTCGCGCCAGCGCCGCTTCCTGAGCCCGCTGCGCGAGCTCACCGAGGCCCAGCTCGACGAGCTCACCGGCGCGGACGGGGTCGACCACTGCGCCCTCGGCGCCCTTGCCGGGGTCCGGGCCGAGCCCGCCGGGGTGGCTCGGTACATCCGCACCGCCGGCGGGGCCGAGCAGGCGGAGCTGGCGATCACCGTCGTCGACGCCTGGCAGCGGCGTGGGCTCGGCACCCTGCTCCTCGCCACGCTCGGCACCGTCGCGCTCTCGAACGGGGTGCGGGTGTTCCACGCCGACCTCCTCGCCGACAACCTCCCGGTGCTCGCCCTGCTCCGGCGCTGCGGGGACGCGGTCTCGATGCACTCGCTCGACGGCGTCGTCGAGGCCCGGCTCGAGCTCGAGCCGCTCGGGGCCCTGCTCGACGGGGCGCTGAGATCGGGCCTCTCCGCCTGATCCCGCCCGGTCTGTAAGACCGGTGTAAAGACGGTTGCGGGCGGGGTTCGGGCACGTATGATCGGCTCAGCGGCATCGCGGGCGGGCGCTGCCGGAAGGAAGCATCCTCCCCACACTGCGGTCCATGAGCACGGATACCCTGCCGCCCGAGCGCGCCGCGCACGTGCGTTGGCGCGCGCGCCCGGTCCTCAGCACGATGCTGCGGATCGCGGTGTTCGTATTGCCGATCGTCGCCGCGCTGGGGCTCTCCTACGTCGTCGGCCGGGTCTACCGCCGCCCCTCGGACTTCGGCGGCGCCGCCCTCTGGTGGTTCTGCTTCCTCACCGTCGAGGTGGCGTCGTTCGCCCTCTTCCAGCGGCTGGCGCAGCGGCTCATCCCGCTCGCGACCCTGCTGCGGCTGTCGCTGCTCTTCCCCGACCGGGCCCCGTCGCGCTTCGCCGTCGCCCGCCGCCGGGTCCGTGACCTCGAGACCGAGACGGCCTGGGTCCGCGCCAACGGCGCCGACGACACCCCCGCCCGCGCCACCGAGACGATCGTCACCCTGGTCGCGGCGCTCACCGCCCACGACCGGGCGACCCGCGGCCACTCCGAGCGGGTCCGGATCTTCACCGACATGGTCGCCGACGAGCTCAAGCTCGCCCCCGCCGCCCGCGACCGGCTGCGCTGGGCGGCGCTCCTCCACGACATCGGCAAGCTCAGCGTGCCCGCCAGCGTCCTCAACAAGCGCGGCGACCCCGGGCCCGACGGCTGGCGGAGCCTCCGCCAGCATCCTGTCGAGGGCGCCCGCCTCATCGAGCCGATCCGGGAGTGGCTCGGGGAGTGGGCGCTCGCCGTCGAGCAGCACCACGAGCGCTGGGACGGCAAGGGCTATCCCCACGGGCTGCGCGGCCGGGAGATCTCCCTCGGCGCCCGCATCGTCGCCGTCGTCGACGCCTTCGAGACGATGACCGCCGCCCGGCCGTACAAGCGGCCGATGGGCGTCGCCGCCGCCCGCCGCGAGCTCGTCCGCTCCTCGGGAACCCACCTCGACCCCACCCTGGTCCGTGCCTTCCTCACGATCTCGATCAGCCGGCTGTGGCGCACGGTCGGCTTCACCGCCTGGCTGGCGCCGCTCGCCGGCGCCCCCCTCGGTCTGATCCCCCGGCTCCTCCCCGCGGGCACCGGCGCCGCGGGGGTGACCGCGCTGGTGACCACCGGCACGATCGCCGTCCACCCGGCCGTGCTCCCGCCGGCGCCGCCGCCGGTACCGGTGATCAGCACCCCGGCGAAGTCGCCCCAGCCGCCGGTCTCGGCGGCGGGGAGCTCCACGACCCACGGGGCGTCGCCGGCATTCGGGTCGTCGAGCAGCGCCGCCTCGGTCACCCATGCGGAGGTGTCGACCGCGTCGGGGACGACGACGGTCCGCACGACCACCTCCACGTCGCACACGACCACCCAGACCGCGACGACGACGACGACCGCGACCGCCACCGCGACGCCGACCCCGGCGCCCTCGCCGAGCCCGTCGCCGAAGCCGAGCGCGTCACCGACCGCGGGTGCGACACCGACCCCGGTCCCCACGCCGACACCGAAGCCGACCGCGACGGCGACCCCGGCGATCACCTCGACCCCGACGCCGGTGACCTCGCCGTCGCCCGCGGCCACCCTCGGCGCGACGCCCGGAAGCACCCCCTGAGCTCGCCCGGCAGGTGCGGGGGTGGCGCTCGGCGAGAATGGGGGCGATGGAAGGCGCCGGCACCGACCCGAGCCCGTCGCGCCCCGGCCGCCGCCGGAGGCTGATCGCCCCGCTCGCCGCCGTGGCGGTGGCGCTCGTCGCCGCCCTGCTCATCGTCCGCGCGGGGTCGGGCAGCAGCCCCGCCGGCTCCATCCCCGACAGCGGCGGCAACGTGAAGGTCTCGCTCGCCCCGTCGAGCTGGGAGCTGCCCCGCCTCGACGGCCCGGGCCTCGTGCGCCTCGCCGACTTCCGCGGCCGTCCGGTGGTGGTGAACTTCTTCGCCTCGTGGTGCGTGCCCTGCCGCGCCGAGCTCCCGGTGCTCTCGGCGATGGCCGCGCAGACGGGCGACCGGGTGCACTTCGTCGGCATCGACGCCGAGGAGAACGGGGACGGCGCGGCCCTCGCCCACGACCTCATCAAGGGCTGGCCGCTCGCCCAGGACGTCGGGGGGCGGCTGAACAGCGGCCTCCACGAC
>DATKEY010000376.1:0-6499 GCA_035544475.1 Candidatus Dormiibacterota bacterium
CGCCTCCCCCCGGGTGGTGCACCGCGAGGATCACCGCGGCGAGGCTCACCGTAGCGAGGCCGGCGGCCGCCCACATCGGCTGGGGGCGGAGCAGGGCGTCGCGCAGCCGTCCAAGGAGCGCCGAGCGCCCCGCCTCCACCTGCGGCGGCCCGACCGGGAGGCGGACGGTCGCGGGCATCGCCACCGCCGGGAGCGCCCGCACCGCGTCGAGGGCGGCGCGATAGTCGTCCCACGTCTGGGCGCAGCGGTCGCAGCGCTCGAGGTGGGTGTCGAAGTGACGGCGGGCGAGCGGGTCGAGCTCGTCGTCGTAGGCGGCGGAGAAGTGGGCGTCGAGGTGCTTCTCGGCCATCAGTGGGTTCCCTCGACCGCGAAGATCGCGGTGTTGCCGCGCAGCGCCTCGGCGAGCATCGCCCGGGCCCGGCTGAGCCGGGACTTCACGGTCCCCAGCGGCACCCGCAGCGCCTCGGAGATCTCCTCGTAGGAGAGCTGGTTGACGTCGCGGAGCACCACCGCCTCGCGGAAGTCGGCGGGGAGGGCGAGCAGCGCCTCGCGCACCACCCGGGCGCGCTCGCGCCCCTCGGCGACGGCGTCGGGGCCGAGCGCCGGGTCGGGGAGGTCGATGATCTTGCCGTCGTCGCGCTCGAGCGGGTCCTCCGGGCGGCGCACCCCGCGGCGGAGCACGTCGTGCCCGGCGTTGAGGGCGACCCGGTAGAGCCAGCCGCGGACCGAGCTACCGCGCAGCTTGGGGAGGTTGACGTACGCGCGCATGAAGGTCTCCTGGACGACGTCGCACGCGTCCTCGGGCCGTCCCAGCAGTCGGAGCGCCATGGTGTAGAGACCGTCCTGGTGGCGGGTGACCAGCTCGGCGAAGGCCTCGCGGTCCCCGTGCCGGGCCCGCTCCAGCAGCCCTTCGTCGTCCATCACCCCACCATACGCGGCGCCCGAGCGTGGGGTTCCCGTGGCCGGCTCTCCCGGACGCCGGGTGGCGCGGGTACAAGGTCACAGATATCCGTGAGACTCGCTCTCGGGGACCCGGTAGGCTATGCGTCCTGCGTCTGCGCCGCGGCGATGACACGCAAGGAGGGGATCACGCCCATGGCATCCAGGCTCGACCCCGGGGCGCGGACCGAGTCGCCCGAATGCGGACCGACCGGCCACCACCTTGGTGTGCTGCTCGTGATCGCCGCGGATCCTGGATCGCCGATCGCGGCCATCGCACAGGACTTGGGCCTCTCGCCGGAGGCCTTGGCCGCGGTCGTCGACGCTCTCGTGGTCGACGGGTACCTGGTTCGCACTTGGGTCGATGGCGAGGAACGGCTCAGGCTCGACGAGGAGGCGCCGATCACCGCGTGCGGGTGGTGCCCCGGTGGACGGCTGGGTGACGTGCTCGCCCTGGCGAGGCTCTGGAGCGACGCCGGCGATGCGCTGGGCTTCTCACGCGCGGTGGAGAGACTGGCATGGGGTTCGCCTCGCCCCAGCTGACCGACCCTCCGGCTGGAGAGGGGACCGTGTCCTTGGATCGTGCCACATCATTTACGGAAATGGGATTCGAGTTTTTTGCCACCACCCTCCACTCAACTTCACCAATGGCAACCTTGTAGCCTCATTGACATAAAATACATATGCATTGACAGGAGGATGCTCAACTTCTAGGCTCCTGACGAACCGGTCGGACATATCTCGTGGCGCGGCCGGTGGACCCCGGTGGGATGGGTCGATGAGAGGGCGTGGGATGCGGGGAGCGTCGCGCCGCCCGCTGCCGGCCAGGTCGTCGGCCCTGTGGCTGGCGAAGGTGGTCGCCGTTGGCGTCGGGTACTACGTGACCGCCAGGCTGGGGCTGCGGCTTGCCTCGGTGAACCCCTTCGTCACCGCGGTGTGGCCGCCGACGGGGGTGGCGGTGGCAGGCCTCCTCCTTCTTGGCCGGCACGCCTGGCCGGGCGTCGCCGTGGCCGCCTTCCTGGCCAACCTGACCAGCGGAGCCGCCCTCTTCCTGGCCCTGGGAATCACCGTTGGGAACACGCTCGCCCCCCTGGCCACCGTCACCGTTCTGCGCGCCCTGAACACACGTGCCGACCTGTCCCGCCTTCGCGACGTGCTCGCCCTGCTCTGTGTCGGCGTCACCGGCATGCTGGTCAGCGCCACCTCCGGGACGGTCGCCCTGCTCGCGACGGGCACGGCGAGCCAGATGGGCGCCTTCAAGGTGTGGCTCGTCTGGTGGGTCGGTGATGCCATGGGAGTGGTCCTCGTCGCTCCTTTCGTGCTCGCCCTGGCCGCGCCGGCCGTCTCTCCGTACCCCTGCTCACGCTGCCGGCTGGCCGAATCGGTCGCGCTGCTGCTGGCGGCGGCGGGCACCTCACAGCTCATCTTCGGCAGCACCCTGACACTCACCTTCCTGGCGTTCCCGCTGGTGCTCTGGGCCGCCGTGCGCCTCCCCCAGCCGGTGGTGGCCACGCTGAACCTGGTCCTCGCCGGGTCGGCCATCTGGGCGACGCTGCACGGCCATGGCCCTTTCCGCATGCTGACCACCGGTGCGCGGCTGGTCGATCTGCAGGCCTACAACGGCACCGTGGCCGCCACCTCCCTGATCCTCGCCGCCGTCGTCCGCGAGCGTGGGCTCGCGCACCGGCGGCTGCAAGAGGCGGCGGCGGGCCTCGAGGGGGCGGTGGATCTCCGCACCGAGGAGCTCTCGGCGATGAACCGTGCGCTCGCCGAGAAGGTCGCCGAGCATCGTCGGGCCGAGCTCACCCTCCGGGAGTCCGAGGAGCGCTTCCGGTCCTTCTTCGAGGGGTCGGTCGAGGGTGCGTACCGGGTGCGCGTCGACGGCAAGGTGCTCGCGGCGAATCCTGCGCTCGCACGGATGCTCGGGTACGGGTCGCCCGAGGAGCTGATGAGGCATGTGCCCCGCATCGCCGATCTGCTCATCGACCCGGCGCGAGTGCGGGAGCTCAGCAGGGCGGCAGCAGCCGGTGACGTCCGCGACTTCGAGATCGACGTCCGCCACCGCGACGGCGGGATCGTCCGCGCCGCCCTGCACCTGCGCACCGTCGAGGCTGCCGGGGAGAGGATCGCCGAGGGCATCCTCGTCGACATCACCGAGCGAGAGCGCGCCCGTGAGGCGCTGGTCGCCGCCTACGAGCGAGAGCTCCGGGCGACCGATGAGCTCGAGCGTCTGAACCAGGTCAAGGACACCTTCATCGCCAACATCTCCCACGAGTTCCGCACCCCGATCACGCTCACCCTCGGCCCGCTCCAGCACGTGCTCGCCGGCCAGTGCGGAGAGCTGCCCCCGGAAGCGGCGAGCCAGCTGCAGGTCGCCGAGCGCAGCCAGCACCGGCTCCTGCGCCTGGTCGACGAGCTGCTCGACCTCGCCAGCCTCGAGCAGGGCGCGCGGCAGCTCCGCGTCGCCCGGGTGGAGGATGTCAACCGGTTCCTCGAGGAGTGGACCGCGCCCTTCCGCACCGTCGCCGAACTGCGGGGGGTCGAAGTCCGCCTCCGGCTCGACCCGCGTGCCGCGGGGGCCGACCTGTGGCTCGACCACGACGAGTTCGACATCGTGCTCGCCAACCTGCTCTCCAACGCGCTGAAGTTCACGGAGCGGGGGCGCATCGAGATCACCACCGAGGTCAGTGACCGGGAGCTGATCCTCACCGTCGCCGACACCGGCTCGGGCATCGCCGAGGACGACCTGCCGCACGTGTTCGATCGCTTCCGGCAGGGGACCGGCGCCGCCGCGGTGCACGGTGGGACGGGCCTGGGGCTGTCCCTGGTCAAGGATATCGTCGACCTCCACGGTGGCGAGATCTCGGTGAGCAGCGCGGCCGGCGAGGGCACGGCATTCCAGGTGAGCATCCCGCTGGGAACCGGCCACCTGCGGCCAGGCACGTATCGGGAGACGACGCCGAGCCCGGGTCACCTCCTGCCCGTCCCCGATGTGTTCGGCGACCCCGACGACGGCAGCGACGTCGACGCCGCCAACCAGCTCTCCGAGGCCTCCTTCGACCCCTCGAAGCCGGTGGTCCTCCACGTCGAGGACGTGAGCGACCTCCGCTCCCACGTGCGCCGGCTGCTCGCGGACGACTACAACGTCTTCCTCGCCGGCGACGGCCGGCAGGGATTGGAACTGGCCGGGCGCTACCTCCCCGACCTGATCATCCTCGACGAGGTGATGCCCGGGATGGCCGGCGGCGAACTCCTGCGCGAACTGCGCTCCGACGCCAACCTGCGCACCACGCCGGTGATCTTCGTCACCGCTGTCGCCGGTGCCGATGCGCGGGTCGCCGGTCTGCAGGGGGCGGACGACTACCTCGCCAAGCCCTTCCACCCCGATGAGCTGCGCGCCCGGGTGCGCAACCTGCTCGGTGCGAGGATCCAGAGGCGGCTTCTCGTGGAGGCCAACCGGCGGCTCGAGATCCGCGTCGAGGAGCAGCTCGCCGAGCTCGTTCGCACCGGCGAGCTCCGGCGCTTCCTCCCCCGCCCCGTGGGCGACATGCTCCTCGCCGGTGAGCTCGGTCCCCAGCAGGCCATGACCCGAAGCCGGGTCACCGTGGTCGTGGTCGGCGTCGCCGGGTTCAGCCTGCTCGCCGAGCAGCTCGAACCGGAGGACTTCTCGGAGCTGGTCAACGACTATCTCGCCGAGGTCACCGCGGTGGCGACCACCTACGGCGGCATCGTCGATCACCTCGCCGCCGACGGCCTGATGATCCTGTTCGGCGCTCCCCACGGTGGCGAGAACCCGGACCATGCGTGGTCGGCGGTGGAGGCGACGCTGGAGATGCAGCGACGTCTCGTCGATGTCGCGACTGCATGCCGCCGGCGGGGCATCACCGTGGATCTGCGGCTGCGGGCCGGCGTCAACACCGGTCACGCCACCATCGGCCTCTTCGGAAGCGAGCTGCTGCGCACCTACACCGCCATGGGCTCCGTGGTGTCGCTCGCCGCCCAGCTCCGCTCCGAGGCTACGCCGGGACAGATCCTGTGCACCCGCACCACCCACGCCGCCCTGTCGGACCGGGTGTGGAGCCGTCAGCGCCAGACCCTCGTCGGCAAGGGTGGCGGCCGTCCCGTGGAGGTCTTCGAGGTCCTCGAGCCGCTCACCCCGTCGGGCCCGACCGGGTCGCCGGCCGCAGAGACGTCCGGGGTCGTGCTCGCCGGGTCACGCGCCGATGCACCGACCGGCCCGACCTTCCGCCGTGAGGGCGCCTACTGGACGATCGCCTTCGAGGGACGGGTCTCGCGGCTCCCCGACAGCAAGGGCCTGCACTATCTCGCCCACCTGCTGGCTCGACCCGGCACCGAGTTCCACGTCCTCCAACTCGTGGCCGCCGACCAGAACGGCGGTGGTGGGGCACCCATTCCCATGTGGGAGCGCGAGGGCATGCGCCTCGACGGTGCGGGCGACGCGGGCGCGATCCTGGACGAGCGGGCGCGCGCCGCCTACCTGGAGCGTCTCGATCAGCTGAGAGAGGAGGTCGAGGAGGGCACCTCGTTCCACGACCTCGAGCGGGTGGCTCGCGCGCGGATGGAGATGGACGCTCTGACAGACCAGCTGGCCGGCGCCGTCGGCCTCTCCGGACGGGGCCGGCGCACCGGGTCCGACGTCGAGCGCGCGCGGGTCAACCTCACCAAGAGGATCCGCGCGGCGATGGCGGCGGTGGGTGAGCACGACCCGAGGCTCGAGCACCACCTCCGCGGCGCGGTGCGCACCGGGACGTTCTGCTCCTATGTCCCCGATGCCGCCCTCGGCATCGTCTGGAGCGTGTGACCGTCAGCCGTAGGTGAGCCGCAGGTCGCCCCGGTCGTCCTCCTCGTCGGGGTTGCGGAGGAGGTCGAGCAGCCCGGGGGTCGCGGGGACGAGGAGACCGTCGGCGTCCTCGGCGGCCGCGAGCGCCTCCGCCCAGGCCCGCCGTCCGGGCGCCGGCGCCGCCCGCAGCCACCGTTCCACCGCGTCCGCCGTCGCGGCCGCCTCGACGGAGGCACCGGCGTCGACGAGGACGGTGAGGAGCCGTCCCCTGCTCAGCCGCGCCACAGTCTCGGCGCCCGGCGCCGCCGCTGCCGCCGGCGCCGCGAGCCGCACCCTCCAGGTCACCGCGGCGAGGGCGCCGAGGAGCACCCAGGGATCGTCGTCCCCGCCGGCGCTCACCCACAGCGAGTCGACCCCCGCCGCCTCGTAGGCGGTCGCCTCCGCCAGCCACCCGCCGGGGTCGGCGCCGGGCGCGCCCAGCTCGACGCCGACCCGTACCGCGCCCACTACTGCGGGCTGAAGATGATCACCGCCCGCAGCGCGAACACCCCGAGCACGACGAGCACCGGGGTGATCACCGCCATCGCGCCGGCGGCGCCCCGCCGCAGCAGCCCGAGGAGGGAGACGAGAAGCCCGAGCCCGACGACCACCCAGAGCAGTGCCCACCCGTGGCCGAGCACCGTGCTCGCCGTCCCGGCGGCGCCGAGTGTGATGAAGAGCAGCACGACGAAGATCAGCTCGACGACCGCGAACCAACCG
>DATKEY010000377.1:0-16707 GCA_035544475.1 Candidatus Dormiibacterota bacterium
GGTGCGCTGTGTGGTGCGCACCGGGGAGGGGCTCGCGGTGATCACCGTGAGCGACCAGGGGATCGGGATCGACCCCGAGGACCTGCCCCGCCTCTTCCAGCGCTTCACCCGGGTCGCGAGCGGCGTCGACGCCGAGATCCCTGGAACCGGGCTCGGCCTGTACATCGCGCGCCAGCTCGCCCGCAAGCACGGTGGCGACATCATCGCCGCCTCGAAGCGCGGCGTCGGCAGCTCCTTCACCGTGAGCCTTCCGCTGGCGGGCTGAGCTACCCTGCTCGGCCGTGAGGAGCCGGGGAGGCCGCCGGCGGGCGAGCAGGCGCCGACAGAGCGGGGTGCGCCCGGCGTGCGCCTTCGCGCTGCTGCTCGTCGCCGTGCTCGTCGCCGGCGGCGTGTTGGTGAGCTGGCAGGCGACGGCGGCCCCCGACCTCGGCGCCGCACCGCGCGGCCCCGACGACGGCCACACCCGCCTCGAGATCGCCGCCACGATGGGCCGCAAGGCCGCACAGGGGCTCGCCCTCGCCCCCCACACCGTGGTGACGCTGAGCGAGAAGGACATCACCACCGTGCTCCGCTCGAGCATCCCCGACCCGCAGCAGTTCCAGGATCCCGAGGGGCGGGTGCGTGACGGGAAGGTGGTGATCGACGTGCGCACCAAGCTGGGCCCGGTGGGCATCACCGCCGTCGGCAAGGTGTCGCTGAGCCTCGTCTGCCCGCCCGACGGCGCGCCCGACGTCGCCGCCGACGTGGACGGCATCTCCGCGGGTCGGATGCCGCTTCCGGGCTGGGCGGTGACCCAGATCCGCGACCGCATCAGCCGCGACATCGACCTCCACGCGCTGCTCGCCGACGCCCAGCTCGACCCGATCCGGCCCTACCTCGACTCGGTTGCGGTCACCGGCGACGGCGTCGCCTTCGGCTTCCACCGCCCCGGGCTCGTCCAGGGGAACAGCCCCTGCTCGTCGTCCTCCTGACCTGCATTCACGACACGGGACATCCGCGACATCCCACCGTCCGGCAACGGACGGGTCACGGGGCACAGGCGGCCCGCCCCAGCGTCGCGGGGCGTGATACGACTCGCGCCGACACCGCAACTGGAGGCCCCCACGTGCTCCGTCGCCGCATCCTCATCGTGGACGACGACCCCCGCCTGCTCCATGTCGTCTCCATGTACCTCACCATCGAGGGCTACGACGTGGATGCAGAGCTCGACGGGGCCGACGGCCTGCGCGCCCTGGAGCGCAACCGCCCCGACCTCGTGCTCCTCGACATCATGATGCCCGGCATCGACGGCCTCGAGGTCTGCCGCCGGATCAAGAGCGATCCGCGGACGCGCTCGATCCCGGTGCTCATGTTCACCGCGCTGAGCGGCGACGACGACGTCGAGAGCGGCCGCATCGCGGGCGCCGACCGCTTCATCAACAAGCCCTTCAGCCTGGTCGGCCTGGCGACGGTGATCCGCTCGTACCTCGCCGAGGCGAGGACGCTCGCCGTCTGACCCGGGGCTACCCGGTCGGACCGGTCGAGATCTTCCAGTCGCCGTTCACCTTCTGGAGCGAGATGTCCTTGCTCACCCCGGTGAACTGCACGGTCGTGATCGCCTTGTCCCCGTTGATCGTCACGCCCTTGAGCACGGCGCTGCGGTAGACGGCCTTCTCCTCTTCGGTGAGGGTGCCCGCCTCGGTCTTGAAGGCGGTGGCGCAGTCCGCGGTCTTGACCTGGGCCTTCACCTTGTCGACGAACTGCTTGGCGGCGTCGCCGGTGAGGAGGTCGCAGGCGGCCTTGCCGTTGTCGTCGAGCACCGCCTGGATGTAGTTCCGGACCGCGTCCTTGATCTTGTCGGTGTCCGACTGACCGCAGCCGGCGAGGACGCTCCCCGCAGCCAGGGCGGCGAGCGCGAGCGCCCATCGGCGCCGGCGGGGAGGGGGCTGCGCGACCATCGGGCGGGGATGTTCCCACCTGCTGCGGTCCGTCTGCACCCTTGTGCGACCATCTCGGGATGACCACCCGTGAGTGGGACGCCGCGACCTACGATCGCGTCTCCGGCCCGCAGTTGCGCTGGGGGCTGACCGTGCTCGACCGCCTCGAGCTCGCCGGCGACGAGCGCGTCCTCGACGCCGGCTGCGGCAGCGGCCGGGTCACCGAGCATCTGCTCGGCCGCCTCCCCGGGGGGACGGTGGTCGCCCTCGACGCCTCGGAGGCGATGCTCGCCGAGGCGCGGCGGCGGCTCGCGCCCCACCTCGACCGGGTCGAGCTCGTCCAGGCGGACCTCGGCCGGCCCCTCCCCATCGACGTCCCGGTCGACGCCGTCCTCTCGACCGCGGTCTTCCACTGGGTCCCCGACCACGGCGCCCTCTTCCGCAACCTCGCCGCGGTGCTCCGGCCCGGTGGCCGGCTCGTCGCCCAGTGCGGCGGCACCGGGAACGCCGCCACGGTGCTGCGCGCCGCGGCGCGCCTCGGCGACTTCGGGGAGGGCCGGGAGCACTTCGCCGGCCCCGAGGCGACCCGCAGGCGGCTCGAGGCGGCGGGGTTCGTCGAGGTCGAGACCTGGCTCCACGAGGAGCCGACCCCCTTCGAGGCCGGCGAGGAGATCGAGACCTTCCTGCGCACCGTGATCCTCGGTCCCCATCTCCAGAAGCTCCCGCCTGAGCGGCACGACGCCTTCGTCGAGGAGGTCGCCGAGAGCCTCGGGCCGCATCCGGTGATCGACTACGTCCGCCTCAACATGCTCGCGACCAGGGGGGAGGCGGCGAAGTGAGCGAGCCCCGGCTCAGCCACCTCGACTCCGAGGGCACCGCGCGGATGGTCGACGTCTCCGGCAAGGACGAGAGCGAGCGGGTCGCGGTCGCCGAGGGCCGGGTGCGCTGCGATCCGCAGACCGTCCGCCTCGTCGAGGCGGGGCTCGCGTCGAAGGGGGACGTCCTCGGGGTCGCCCGGATCGCCGGGGTGCAGGCGGCGAAGCGCACCGCCGAGCTCATCCCGCTCTGCCACCCGCTCCCGATCACCCACGTCGAGGTCGACGTCTCCTGCGACGCCGCCGCGGGGGCGTTCCGGATCCGCGCCAGCGTCCGCACCGTGGGCCGCACCGGGGTCGAGATGGAGGCGCTCACCGCGGTCGCCGTCGCCGGTCTGACGGTGATCGACATGGTCAAGAGCACCGACCGGTGGGCGAGCATCGAGGCGGTGGGGATGACGAGCAAGCACGGCGGCAAGAGCGGCGACGTCGAGCGCCCCCCGGAGCGCGCCCTCTAGCCTCCCACTACACCCCCCGCCCCCCGCCCTCGACAGCGGAAGGCCCGTGGGGATGGCGCTCGCCGGCGAGCAGCCCGAGGGCGTGGGGGAGCGCCTCCCAGACCGTGTCGAGGCACTCGGCGACCGCCCGGGGGCTCCCCGGGAGGGCGAGGACCAGGCACCCGCCGCGGACGCCGGCGAGCTGGCGCGAGAGCATCGCGTGGGGGGTCGACGCCAGCCCCCGGCCACGCATCGCCTCGGCCATCCCCGGGACCTCGTAGTCGAGCAGCGGGGCGACGCTCTGGGGGGTGACGTCGCGGGGGCCGAGCCCGGTGCCCCCGGTGATCACCAGCAGCGCCGCCGTCGCGGACGCCTCGACGACGGCGGCGGCGATCGCCTCGGGGTCGTCGGGCACGAGCCCGCGGCTCACCACCGTCGCGGGGAGCCCGGCGAGCCGTTCGCAGATCACGTCCCCGCTCGTGTCCGCCCGCTCCCCCCGCGCCCCCGCATCGCTCACGGTGAGCACGGCGGCGCGGACGGGCGCGGCGGAGGACATCGCCGCCGAGGGTACCTCCGCCGAGGGCGGCGGGGTGTGGTGGGCGGCTACGCCGCCGGTTCGGCGACCCGGGTCGGCGTCGGCGGCGGCGTGGTGCCGTGCGGGCCGCGGTCGTCGAAGTCGTCGCCGCGCTCGGTCGCCTTGCGGGCGAGCAGCCGCCCCTGGATCTCGTAGAGCCGGTCCATGAGGTGGACGATCGTCACCCGGCTCCGCAGCTCCTGGCGCACCTCGGGGGGCAGGATCATCGTGAGGTGCATGAGCCGGCCCTCGTAGGAGGGTGGCACGCGCTTGCGATCGGTGAGATGCAGCTCCTCCAGGTCGGCGATCAGGCCGTCGATGAGGCGGATGGGCTCGGCCATCCGCCGGCGCTCGGCATCGCTCTTCCAGCGGTGCCGGATCCCCGCCAGGATCTGCTCGTTCGTCTCACGAAGCACGCTCATTCCCGCTTTATCCATACGTCACGGGCCAATCAGTGGTTGCGTCCCTTCCCTCGTCCCCCTCGAATCCGCCCTTTCGTTGGGGGATGGTCACGGTCCGGACCATCTTCTAGCGCTACGCTACCCGTGCCGAGCCCGGACTGGTATACCCCTTCCGGGGGAGACACAAATTTCGGGAGTGTGGGATGCAGCCCCTGCACCAGCTGTCACGGGCGCCGGACGAGGAGCCATCGTGCCCCTCGGAATGGGCCGACAGCCTGCCTCCGGTGGCGTCGGGGAGCCAGTTCGGAGCCGCCGCCGACCGGGTCTGCCGCGCCGCCCGCTCGATGAACGCGGTGATCGCCGCGCCGCCCCGGCGGCGCAGCGTCCACGCCTTCCGCCAGCGCCCGCTCGTGTACGGGGCGATGGCGGTCTACGCGGTGGCCTCGATCGGGCTGATGGCGACGCGCCAGGTGGGGCTCACCTCCGAGCACGTGATCATCCTCATGCTCGTCGGCTTCGCCGTCGTCGGCCGTGCCCGGCCCTTCGTGTGGGACTGGCTGCCCTTCCTCTTCGTCGCCGTGATGTTCGAGGACCTGACCGGGGTGGGCGCCAAGGTCGCCGGGAGCGTCCACGTCATCGCCCCGATCGTCCTCGAGAAGAGCCTGTTCGGCGGGGTGGTCTGGACCTCCTGGCTCCAGGAGCACCTCGACGTCGGCACCTTCGGCTCGGTGCTCGGGATCGTCCTCTCGGCCGAGTACCTCTTCCACTTCGCCGCCCCGCTGGTGACGGGGCTCTGGCTGTGGCTCCGCCACCGCGACCGCTTCGGGACATTCGTCGGCGCCTACGTGATGGTGATGGCGGCGGGGTTCATCGTCTACCTCCTCTACCCCGAGATGCCCCCGTGGCTCGCGGCCCGCAACGGCGATCTCCCGCCGGTGCACCGGATCGTCGTCGACGTCCTCCAGAAGCTCGGCAGCTTCGGGAACATCTACGCCGGCGCCGACCCCGAGCCCAACGCCGCCATGCCCTCGCTCCACGTCGCCGTGCCGATGGTCATCGCCTGCGCGATCGTCGCGGTGCGCGGGGTGCGGCGGCCGCTGTCGTGGCTGTGGATGCTCTACCCGATCACCCTCTCCTTCGGGGTGATCTACCTCGGCGAGCACTACGTCGCCGACTGTGTCGTCGGCCTCGCGCTCGGGGTGGTCTGCTACGCGGCGGCCGAGCTCGGCTACCAGACCCAGCGCGCGCGCGCCGCCACCCGCCCGACGGTGACGGTCAGGGTGCCCTCATCCGGCGAAGGGCGAACGTGAACCTCGCCGGCATCCTCGCCTGGTCGGCGAAGCTCGCCGGCTGCGACGAGGTGCCCGCCGACTCCCAGGTCTACATCGAGGCCCCCGGCGACGTCCGCCGGGTGCTCTTCGGCATCGACATCGACATCGGCGAGCTGCTCTACGCCCGCGACGCAGGCTACGACGCGGTGATCGCCCACCACCCCGCCGGCGACCACGCCCGGATGGACTTCGACCGCGTCGTCCGCCGCCAGGTGGAGCAGATGGCCGCCGAGGGGATCCCCCGGGAGGTCGCCGAGGCCGCGGTCGCGGAGCGGCTGGGCGCCTCCCACCGCGCCGCCCACATGAGCAACTACGGAGCGGTGGTCGACACCGCGCGGCTGGTCGGGCTGCCCTTCTGCAACGTCCACCTCGCCTGCGACATCCTCGGCCGCGAGGAGATCGTCGCCCTGCTCCGCCGTCGCGCCGGCGGCGGCGCCCCGGTCTCCGAGGTCCTCGGCTGGTTCGACGAGTTCCCGGAGATGGAGGCGGCGCTCACCCGCCCCGAACAGTGGGTCGGCGACCCCGGCGCCCCGCTCGGACGCTGGACGGTCGCGATGGCCGGGGGCACCAACGGTGGCTACCCGGTCTTCCGCGAGTACTGGCGGCACGGCGTCGACACCGTCTTCGCGATGCACTGCGCCGAGGCCGACGTGCAGCGGCTGCGGGCCGAGGCGGAGCCGGGCAAGAGCCTGGTCGTCACCGGCCACATGGCGACCGACAGCATCGGCATCAACCGGGTCATCGCCGGGCTCGAGGCCCAGGGCATCGAGGTCACCCGCACCAGCGGCATCGTGGCCCCTGGGTGAGCGTGCGCGGCCGCCGGCTGTCCGCGGTGCTCGCGGTCGCGGCCCTGCTCTCCGCCTGCTCCTCGTCCGCGGCTCCCTCGCATACACCTGCCCCGGCGCCGTCGCAGGCCACCGGAGCCGCGGTCGCCGCCGCCGACGCCCTGTTCTTCGCGAACCATTACGACGACGCCCAGCGGGCCTACGCCCGGCTCGTCGCCCGCGCCCCCGGGGACGGCCTCGCGCACGCGGCCTACGCGCTCTTCCTCAACTACCGGATGGACTTCACCGGAGCCCTCGCCGAGGCGAAGGCGGGGGTGGCCGCCGCCCCGAGGAGCGGCCGGGCCGAGGCGGTGCTCTGCCGGGTCCAGGACTGGTCGATGCACATCGACGCTGCGGTGGCCGCCGGGGCGAGGGCGGTGTCGCTCGCGCCCGAGGACCCGCTCGCCCACCTCTTCGACTCCGAGGCGCTCGCCGACCACGGCGACACCCCGGCGTCGCAGCACCAGATCGACGCCGCGGCGGCGGTGCTCGGTCCGCAGTCGACCGCCTTCGAGCGCGCCGAGCTCCAGCGCGAGAAGGCCAACCTCGCCCGCGACACCGGCGACCTCGCCGGCGAGCTCACCGCCGACATCGCCGCCCGCGCCGGGCAGCCGGGCTGGGTGGAGCGGTCCGCCGAGCTCGCCGGCGCCTACATCGACAACAACAAGCTCGACGGCGCCCACCAGGTGCTGGAGAGCGCTCTCGCCCTCGCCCCCCAGGACGCCCAGCTCCTCGCCTCGCTCGGCTCGGTCGCCCTCCAGCAGCCGGACTTCCCCACGGCCGAGCAGGCCTACACCCGGCTGCTCGCGATCGCGCCCCGCGACCCCGGGGCGCTCGAGGCGGCCGCGGAGGTGGCGATGGCGCTCCACCGGGACTCGAAGGGGGCGACGGCGCTGCTCCTCCGCGCCCTCGCCGTCGACCCCACCGACGTCGCGGCGGTCGACTACATCCTCCGCCTCGCCCGCATCGACGGCGACGAGGCCCAGGCGCGGGCGGAGATCCTCGACACGGTCGCGACCGCGGAGGGCGCCGACGGCCCCCATCCGCGCCCGGTGGCCGTGCCCGACCCCGACGCCGTGCGCGCCGCTCACGCCCAGGTCGCACTCGCCGAGGTGAACCGCGCCCGCTCGGCGGCGGGGCTGCCGGCGGTGACCCTCGACCCGCGGCTGACCCGGAGCGCGGCGAACCACTGCTTCTACTGGCTGGCGAACAATGCGCTCCCCGCGGTGATCGACCTCGGCATCCACCTCGAGACCCCGGGGACGCCGGGATTCACCGGGGTGCGCGCCGGCGACCGCGCCAACGCCGCCGGCTGGTACGACGGGCCGATCGTCGAGGACATCACCCACCGCGGCGGGGCGGTCCCCGCCGTCGCCGACTGGGTCGACAGCGTGTACCACCGCTTCCCGATCATCCGCCCCGAGCTGCGCTCCATCGGCTACGCGGACTGCACGATCGGCCCGCTGCCCATGGAGGACATGGAGTTCGGTCTCAGCGGCCCGTCACCGGCGCGCACCGCCTCGCCGGTGCTCGTGCCCGCCGACGGGCAGTCCGGGGTGCCCACGACCTTCCTCGACAACGAGCTCCCCGACCCGCTCCCCTCGGGAACGCCGCGCAACGCCGGCTTCCCGATCACCGCGAGCTTCCCGGAGGCGGCGAGCGTGCGGCTGACCGGCTTCAGCCTCCGCGACCCGAGCGGCGCCGAGGTGGCCGCCTACACGCTGTCCCCGGGCCCGGAGGACGAGAACTCCGCCTCGCTGCTCGCCCACGGCCCGCTGAAGCCAGCGACGCAGTACAGCGTGCACCTCACCGCCCTCGTCGACGGCCGCCCCTACGATCGCACCTGGACCTTCACGACCGGGTAGCCGGGGGAGCCGGTATCCTCGGCGGCCATGCCCGACGTCCAAGGCGACCTGGAGCGCGCCGTCCGCGCCGCCCTCGACGAGCTCGGCTGCGGCCCCGAGGTCGCCGCCGTCGTCGATCCGTCTGAGCGCCCCGAGTTCGGAGACTTCTCGACGCCGGCGTCGATGCGCGCGGCGCGCACGCTGCGCCGCAAGCCGGCGGAGATCGCCGTCGACCTCCGCGACCGGCTGGCGGGGATGGACGTCCCCTGGGTGCGCGAGTGGACCGTCACCGGGCAGTACGTCAACGCCCGGCTCGACGACCCGGTCTGGGCGCCGGCGGTGATCGCCGAGGCGCTCGGGCGTGAGCTCGACACGCAGCTGCCCGCGCCGTACGGGTATTCGGTGCGCGCCGGCACCACGCTCGTCGAGCACACGAACATCAACACCAACAAGGCCGCGCACATCGGCCACCTGCGCAACGCCTGCCTCGGCGACACCGTCGCCCGGGTGCTGCGCCGCACCGGTCACCGGGTCGAGGTGAACGACTACATCGACGACACCGGCGTGCAGGTCGCCGACGTCGTCGTCGGGGTGCGCGAGCTCGGGCTCGAGCCGCGCGACGGCGAGCCCTTCGACCAGTTCTGCTCGCGCGCGTACGTCGAGGTGAGCCGGCGCTACGAGACCGAGCCGGAGCTCGTCGAGCGCCGCCGCGCGACGCTGCGCGCGATCGAGGAGCGCGACAACGAGGTCGCGGTGTTCGCGAAGGAGCTCGCGTCGCGTGTCGTCGACGCGCACCTCGCCACGATGGCGCGCTTCGACATCGGCTACGACCTGCTCACCTGGGAGTCCGACATCCTGGAGCTCGGGTTCTGGAGTCACGCCTTCGAGCAGCTGCGCTCCGCCGGCGCCATCGTCCTCGTCGAGACCGGCAAGCTCGCCGGCTGCTGGGTGATGCCGTGGGACGACGGCGGCGAGGGCGAGGACGGCGACGAGGAGCGTGACGCCAAGGTGCTCGTGAAGTCCGACGGTGTCGCCACCTACACCGCCAAGGACATCGCCTATCAGCTCTGGAAGTTCGGCCTCCTCGGGCTCGACTTCCACTACCGGCCGTGGCACCCGGAGCAGCCCGGGTCGCCGATGACGACGACCGCGCACGGCGGCGACGGCGCCGTCGACGGGGCGCGGTTCGGACACGCGGCGCGCGTCGTCAACGTCATCGACGCGCGCCAGGCGTACCTGCAGCGGGTGGTGCACGACGCCCTCGACCGTCTCGGCCATCACGAGCAGGCCGAGAACTCCATCCACCTCGCGTACGAGGTGGTTGCGCTCACCCCGGCGGCGGCGCGCGAGCTCGGCGTCGAGGTCGCCGAGGGCGGCCCGGCGGTCGTCGCTCTCAGCGGTCGCAAGGGCATCGAGGTGCGCGCCGACGACCTGCTCGACCTCGCCATCGCCAAGCTGCGCGACAAGGCGCGCGACGAGGACACCGCGAAGTCGCTCGCCGCCGCGGCGGTGCGCTACTACCTGCTGAAGTTCTCGCTCACCCAGATCATCGCGTTCGACTTCGACGAGGCGCTGCGAGTGACCGGCGACACCGGCGTCTACCTCCAGTACGCGCACGCGCGTGCCGCCGGGATCCTGCGCAAGACCGCGGACGGCGACGCTGAGGGCGAGATCCCCGTGCCCGCCGAGCTGCTCGCGGTGGAGCGCGCCCTGCTCCACCGTATCGACGCGTATCCGCGCGAGGCCGCGGAGGCGGCGGCCTCGCTCGCGCCCGGCGTGCTCGCGGTGTATGCGTTCACGCTCGCCTCGGCGTTCAGCGACTTCTACGAGCACACCCCGCCGATCGTCCGCGAGGAGGACCCGCGGCTGCGCCGCTTCCGTCGCGCGCTCACCGCCGCGACCCACGCGACCCTCGGCGACGCGCTGCGCACCCTGGGGATGGCCGCGCTCGACGAGGTCTAGCGGCTACCCCCTCCTGCGGCGGGGCGGCTGCCGTCCCGGGATGGCGGTGAGGATCAGGGAGGCGTGGCTCTGCACCTGGGGGTAGTTCCCCATCGGCCCGTTCTTCGGCAGCGCGACCTCGCCCATCAGCCCGCCGAAGCCGCGCTCGCGGAGCGCCGCCCTCGCGTACTTTCGCCCGCTGCGGCCGCAGCGCTCCAGGGCGGCGGCGAGCCAGAGGGTGGCGAAGATGAACGGGGCGCACGGTGGGGCGATGGTGCCGTCGAGGATCGGGCTGTGGCGCTCGACCAGCCCGGAGGAGCCGAGACCGCTGGCGATCGCCTTCAGGGTGGCGACCGCGAGCGGATCCCTGGGGTCGAGGAACCCGACGAGCGGCGCCACGGCGAGGGCGGCGTCCTCGCCGTACCCCTCCGACAGGACGAGCGGCAGCCAGGGCCAGGGGCGCCCGCGGTCGTCGGCGAGCGCCGCGGTGCGGATCCGCTCGGCGGTGCGCTCCCACCCGTCCGGGTCGCCGGCGACGGCGCCGCGGCGGGCGAGGGAGGCGGCGCGGACGAGGCCGGTCCAGGCCATCACCTGGGAGTGGGTGTAGACGCGGGGGTCGCCGCGGACCTCCCAGATCCCGTGGTCGGGCTCCGCGTGGTGGAGTTCCGCGTAGCCGGCGAGCGCGGGGACGGCGTCGCGGAGCGCGTCGGGCAGCGCACCGGCGCGGTGGAGGGCGTGGGCGAGGTCGATCACCTCGCCGGTGACGTCGAGCTGGGGCTGGGAGGCTGCGGCGTTGCCGATGCGCACCGGCCGGGCGCCTCCGTGGCCGGAGAGGTGGTCGAGGGTCGTCTCGGGGGGTGGCGCGGTGCCGTCGACCCGGACGAGGGCCGGCGGCCGGCCCCCACGGCAGACCTCGCCGCAGAAGTCGCCGAGCGCGTGCGCCTCCTCGACGAGGCCGATGCGGAGGAGCGCGAGCCCCGCGAGCGCGGTGTCCCTCGGCCAGGCGTAGCGGTAGTCCCAGGTGAGGGCGGAGCCGTGCCACTGGGGCAGCGAGGTGGTCGGGGCGGCGACGATGCCGTGCCCCGGCGCGCTCTGGCGCAGCCCGCAGATCGTCAGTCCGGCGCGCACCACCGCGTCCTCGGCGCCGGCGGGCCCGAGGACGCGGCCGAGCAGCCCCTCGGCCACCTCGGCCGAGCGCATCCGCGCCGCCAGCGACCCCCAGTGCATCAGGGTGGCGTCGAGAAGGCGGAGCGCCTCCGGGGCGGTGAGCGGCTCCTCGACCGCGCTCAGCACCACCGCGCTCGGTGGACCCGGGGTCACCGTGAACCGTGCATGGGCGCCGCCGGCGCCGACCTCCCACTCTCCGGGCGCGTCGACGCTGAGCCGCAGCCCTCCTCCGGACGCCACCACCCGGGCGCCGGCACGCTCCCAGCGCGGCTCCTCGGTCGCGGCGCCGAAGGCCGGGAGGAAGCCTGCCTCGACCTCGACCTCGTCCCCGACCGCGCGGAGCAGACGGAGCAGTCGCGGCGGGCCCTCGGTCGAGAGCACCTCGTCGACCGTCAGCCGGCCCGTCCGCGCCTGCCAGACGCTGCGAACCCCGAGGGTGGGGCCGAGATAGCCGCGCTCGAGGAGGACCGCTCCGCCGGCGGGCCGGAGAAGGAAGTGGCCCCCCCGGTCGGCGTCGAGGATGTTCAGGAGCACCGGTGCGGAATCGATGCGCGGCCAGCAGAGCCAGGCGACGTTGCCGTCCGGGGCGACCAGCGCGGCGGTGCGCCCGTCGGCGAGAAGGGCATGGGCGCCGCTGCGGTGCTGGCGCGGTGGGGCCGGAGGCACGGGCGCATGATGCCCGACAGGAGTGGCCGGAGTGTCCTGAAATAACGCGTCGAACGCGCCGTTCGTGACCCCGGCGTGACGGGTCCTGAAGATCCGTACACAGCAGGCTGAGCGGGCCTTAACCGGGGCCGGACCACAATGGCCACCACGTGGATCGCGCGAGCGCCACCCCGGGGCTGGGGGGCTCGGGGGTGAGAAGGTACACGCACCCCTTCACGAGTGCCGCGAGATCTGCAACTGGGGGGACGGCGGCCGCCGACGTGGCGGCCGCCGGCTTCCGGCGGTGGGACTCCCGCCGGTGCGCGACACGCCCCGGCCACCGCCTCCCCCGGCCGGCCCTCGGCGGCACCGACTACTCGTTCGAGGCCAGCCGCCCCGGCACCGGCGCCGGCCGGGCGGCACGGACCATCCGCAGAAGCGTCCGGCCGTCCACGAGGGTGATGCCGTGGACCCGGGCGAAGCTGCCCGCCAGATCGGTGTAGCTCCCGGTGGTGACGACGACGCCGCGGCGGGCGCCGGTCGAGCGCATCGTCATCTGGAGCTCGCGGAGGTTGCCGATGTCGACCAGGGCCTCGCGGTGGTGGCGGCACTGGACCAGGGTGGTCCCGCGCCGCCCGAAGAGTTCCACATCGATGCCCGGCCCGACCCCGCGGCCGGTCTCGAGGACGCGGCACCCCGCGCGCCGGTAGGCGGCGGCGACGAGCTCCGCGAGCTGCTCACGCGGCATGCGCCGCAGCTCCTCGAGGTCCTGCCGCCGCTGCTGCTCCCGGCGCAGCCGCACCCGCGCCGGCCACGCGGAGAGGCCGACGGCGAGCATCCCCGCCGCGAGCACCAGGGCCACCGATCGCCAGGGCCCGTCCACCGCGACCCCGCCGCCCCAGAGCAGCGGGACCAGGATCCCGACCACGAACGCCCCCGCCGCCATCGCGAGCGGGGTCCACAGCGGGCCCCGCAGCGCGAGCCGGTGCAACGCGCGGTACGCGCGGCGCACGTGGCTCGTGATCGGGAGGGGCGGCGGACGCCGTGGCCGGACCACGGCGGGAACGCTACTACGGATGTTGACGGTTGTGGACTTTCAGAGCACCGCGGCCGAGGCCGTGATCAGCGACTCGAGGTCCATCGGGGCCGGGGTGGGACCACGGTGGACGTCGACCTCACCCTCGCCGGAGGCGAGCAGATCGGTCACCGCCGAGGTGTCGGTGGTCTCGGCGACCTCCCCCGGGCCCTCCCCGAGGCGCCGCGCGTAGGCCGCGACCGGCGTCCCCGAGGCGAGCAGGACGACCCCCGAGCCGACCGGGCTGGTGACCACGATCGCGGCGTCCGCGCGGTCGCGGGCGAGCACCTCGAGCAGCCCCGGGACGCGCACGAAGCTCGCGTGGAGCCCGGTGAGGAGGGCGGGCGAGCGCAGCGCGATCGCAAGGGCGGCCACGATCGGCGCCGCGTGGGGGCGGACGTTGATCTCCACCACCGGGCCCCGCTCCGGGCCGGGGAGACGCAGCGCCCTGTCGACCGGCGCACCCTCCTCCTCGACGCTCGTCGCCAGGAGGCCACCGTCGAGGAAGGCGAGCACATCGCGGCGGCCGTCCTTGCCCGTGAGCTCGACGACCCCGGTGTAGTGGTCGGCGGCGAGGAGCCGGAGCATGCGCGCGGTGTCGGCGAAGGCGCTGCTGAGCCGCGCGAGCCGTGGCATCCCCGCGGGCAGCGGCACCCAGCGGCCGCGGCCGGGGACGGGCGGGCGCGCCGGCGGCACGACCACGGGCGCCGCCACGGGCTCGGGTTCGGGCTCGGGGGCGGTGGCGACCGGCTCGGGCTCGGGCTCGGGCTCGGGGGCGGCCGCGACCGGCTCGGGTTCGGGCTCGGGCTCGGGAGCCGCGGCGACGGGCTCCGGCTCGGGCTCGGGGGCGGCGGCGACGGGCTCGGGTTCGGGTTCGGGCTCGGGAGCGGCGGCGACGGGCTCGGGCTCCGGCTCCGCGGCCGCTGCCGCCGGAGCGGGCGCCTCCTCGGGGGGCGCGAGTCCCAGCGAGGCGAGAATGTCGTGGATCGCGGCCTCGTCGTCCATCCCCGCGGCGCGCAGCCGCTCGAGCAGCTCGCCCGCGCCGCGCTCGGTGATCCGCCCCGTCGCGGTGCCGTCGAGGGCGAGCGCCACGAGCGCGTGCGCGTCGTCGAGCTCGCGGACCACCGCGGGCACCCGCTCGTACCCGACCGCGCGGGCCGCGGCGACGACACGGTGCCCGGTGACGACCTCGTAGCCGCCGTCCGGCACCGGCCGGACCAGCACCGGGTCGACGACCCCGACGGTGCGCACCAGCACCATCATCGCTGCGAGCGGGGTCTCGCCCACCCGCTCCGGGGTCCAGCCGTCGCGCATCGTCGACAGGTCGATCTGGTCGATCTGGGTGGTGACCGACGGCGCCAGCCAGCGGCTCAGCGGGGAGTCGTCGCCCTCCACGGACGAGGCGTCGCCCTCGCCGGAGTCATCGGGGTCGCCCCCGGGCTCCTGCCCGCGCAACCAGCTTCGCACCGAGATCCTCCCCGCGCGCTCTCGGGATGTCGCCGGAGGCGCGCCGCCCAGCGATGCCGGAGATTACCAGTCCGGCGGTGCAGCCGAAAGCGCGGGCGAAGGGATGCAGTCCGGCCCCGGGACTGGACCGATCAGGACGCCTTGCGCTCGAGGAGCTCGCGCTGCTTCTCGCTGTCGCGGAGCGGGACGAGCTGCGTCGAGTGGCGGGATCCGCACTCGCTGCACTGGACGTGGCCACCAAGCGGGCGGCCTTCCGAGTCGTAGTACACGACGGTCAGCCGCGGGGATTGGCAGCGCGGGCAGGGCGCGGTATCCGGCATCCTTGCGACTCCACTGACGGGGCGTTACCGGGCCAATGATGGCATGGACGGGCCGCGCGCGGGTCCTCACCGATCGGACACGAGCCCGTCGCTGCTGTTGCGGCTCCCGTCGCCGGGGCCGCTGCGCTAGCGTGACCGCCATGGCCCTGGCCGACCTGGACGCCTGGGTGGAGCGCGCCGACCGCCTCGCCGCGACCTTCGCCGCGACCGCCGCGCGGCACGATCGCGAGGCGAGCTTCCCCCACGAGCACGTCGCCGCGGCGCGCGCCGGCGGCTGGCCGGCGCTCGCCGTGCCCGCGGTGCACGGCGGTGCCGGTGCCTCGCTCCACGACGTCTGTCTGCTCCAGGAGCGGCTCGGGCGCGGCGACGCATCGAGCGCGCTCGGGCTCGGCATGCACCACATGGCGATCGGCGCTCCGGGCCCCGAGCACACCGGCTGGCCCGCCGGCGTGTACGCCGACCTCTGCGCGCGCGTGGTCGCCGAGGGCGCGCTCGTCAACTCGCTGGCGAGCGAGCCGGAGCAGGGCTCCCCGACGCGGGGCGGGCTGCCCGCGACGACCGCCCGGCGCGCCGGCGACGGCTGGGTGCTCGAGGGCAGGAAGACCTGGTCGACCTGGCTGCCCGTGCTCACCCATGCCCTGGTGGCGGCGCGGCTCGAGGAGGCGGAGCGGCCGCCGCGGATCGGGACCTTCCTCGTCGACCTCTCCCTCGCCGGGGTGCGGCGGGACCCGACGTTCGAGTCGGTCGCACTGCGCGCGACCGCGAGCGGCACCCTGGTGCTCGATGCCGTCGAGGTGTCCGCCGCGGCGCTGCTCTTCGCCCGCGAGCCGGCCGACCCCGACCCGCGAGCGGCGTCGCTCGGCCCGTGGTTCCAGCTCACCAGCGCCGCCGTGTACACCGGATGCGCCCACGCCGCCCGTGACGAGGTCACCGACTTCTGCCGGAACCGCCGGCCGAACGCGATGGCCGAGCCGATCGCATCGCTGCCCACCGTGCGCCTGCGTCTCGGGCGGATCGACGGCGCGGTCCGCACCGCCCGGCTGCTGGTGCTCGCCGCCGCCCGCGCCTGGGACGAGGCGCCGCCGCCCGGGCGGGCCGCCCTGCTTCCCGAGATCGGCACCGTGAAGGTGCAGGCGACCCAGCTCGCCTGGCAGGCGGTCGAGGACGCGATGCGCCTCGCGGGCGGCCCCGGGCTCCTCCCCGAGCTCTCGCTCGAGCGCCGCTGGCGCGACGTGCGCGGCGGCCTCATCCACCCGCCCCTCGAGGACATCCAGTGGCAGGCGCTCGGCGCCGCGCTCGCCACCGGCGAGGGCGGCGACGGGAGGGCGGTCATCTGACCCCGGCCGCCGCCGAGCGCGACCTGCTCGAGCGCTACCTCGACGAGCTCTACGACTGGAACACGCGCGTCAACCTCACCCGCGTCCCTCCCGGGGAGGCCTGGGGCCGGCACGTCGAGGAGGCGTTCGCACTCCTCGCCGCCGTGCCGCCGCGGCGGGGGGCGCGGCTCGTCGACGTCGGCTCCGGCGCCGGCATCCCCGGGGTGCCGATCGCGGTGGTGCGCCCGGACCTCGACGTGGTGCTCTGCGACTCGGACGGCAAGCGGGCGCGGTTCCTCGCCCACGTCGTCGCGGTGCTCGGGCTGGAGCGGGTCGAGGTCGCCGCGGTCCGCGCCGAGGACCTGGGGCGGACCGTGGGCGGGCGCGAGGCGTTCGACGCCGCGGTGTCCCGGGCGACCGCCCCGCCCCCCGTGCTCTGCGAGCTCTGCCTCCCGCTGCTCCGGGTCGGCGGGACGATGTCGGCGCTCGTCGCCGACGCCGGGGCCGCGGCCGCCGCCTGCGCGGCCGCCGCCGGCGCCTGTGGCGGGGCCGTCCCCGCGGCGCCGGCGCCCGG
>DATKEY010000378.1:0-15633 GCA_035544475.1 Candidatus Dormiibacterota bacterium
CTCCGCGGCGTCCTGTACCACAACTGGTGGGCGGAGACCCACAGCATGGTGATGCGCGCGCGCAGCGGGACGCTCCGGGAGATCTCGACCAAGCACCACGTCGCGCTGCGCCCCGAGGACGCCCGCCGGCTGCGCTAGAGGTTCTCGAGCAGGAAGCCGGTCCCGTTCCGGAGCGGAACCGTCCACGGGCCGCTGTCGAGGTCGTGGTTCGCGTCGGGGATGAGTCTCAGGGTCACGGTCGCCCCCGCCGCGCTCAGCTCGTGCGCGGCGACGACGCTCGCGTGCCAGGGGACCACCGGGTCGGAGGTGCCCTGCTGGACGAGGATGTCGCAGTGGAGCGTGCCGAAGTTCGCCCCCGGGGACATCGCGGTGTAGAGGGCGGGGTCGGTCCCGGGCGGTGGGATGTCGGGGCGGCCCCTGTAGTAGCCGGGGCGGCGCTTGACGAGGACCAGCGCCTGGCTCTCGCTCGGGGCGTACAGCACCGCCGCGCGGATCCCGGGGTGGGAGGCGAGCATGACCTCGGCGACGTTGCCGCCGAGGCTGTGAGCGATGAGCCCGACGTGGGCGGGATCGACCCGGGCATCCTTCAGCAGCAGGTCGAGAAGGGTGATCGAGTCGATCGCGTCGGCGATCGGGAGCGGCTCGGTGCGCGGGTCGGGGGCGCTCCCGCCGAGACCGCGATAGTCGGGGATGCCGACGACGCAGCCGTGCTCGGCGAGTGGGACCGCGAGCGGCATCGCGTCGCCGCCGTCCGCGTAGCTCTGGGGCGTCGAGAACCCGTGGAGGGAGATGACGAGCGGGTGGCGGCCCTTGCCCGAGGGGATGAGCAGCGTGCCGGTCACCCGCAGGCCCTGGCTGTGGTAGGCGATCCGCTGCACCGAGTACCCGTGCTCGTGCCGGGCGGGGCCGATGGGGAGGATCGGTCCCGAGCCGCTCGGGTGGAATGCCCGGAGCGACGCGATCGTCAGGATCGGCTCCTGGGGCGCGGGCGGCGCCGGCGCAGGGGCCGGAGGACCGTTGACGCGGGCGACCGCCGCGGCGCGGTGCACGGTGTGCACCCGGGCGGGCCCGAGGTGCGGGACGACCCCCTCGACGACGAGGGCGACGCACGCCGCCGCCACCACGGCGGGCACGAGGAGCCGCCGGTGAGGGGAAAGGGGTGACCGCATCGATCCCATCATCTCGCCGTCCGAGCTTGCGTGTTGTCACCGATCTCTACCATCCATGTCATGCGCGCGTGCCTGGCGAGTTCCGACGGTGAGCTGAGGACCGTCGACGCCCGCCCCGCGGGCCGCTCCGGAAGCCGGCTGGTCCCCCTCGACCCCGACCGGCTCATCCCGCTTCCCGAGGCCGCGACCGTCGCCCACCTGCCCGGCCGCCGTGCCCTGGGGCTCGACCGCGACGGCCGCGAGGTGGAGCTCGACGGCCTCGCCGTCGCCGCGGTCCTCCCGGTCGGCCACCTCCGCACCCTGCTCCCCGCCTCGCGCCCCGACCCCGGGGTGCCCCGCCTCCCCCTCTTCGGCTACACCGCCGTCGCCGAGCACCGCGGCCGGCTCATGGTGGCGGCGGCACGGACCGACCGTCTCGACTGGTGGGCGCCGGAGCGCTTCCGCCGCGCCGACCTCGGCGCCGCGGTGGCCGCGGCGCGGCGGGCGCTCCCCGGCAACCGGGTCGTCGACCAGCTCGCCGTCTGCGCCCTCGAGCACAACTGCTACACCGCCCAGAACACCTTCCACCGCCGCTACGAGGGGGCGCTGCCCGCCTCCCCGGCGTGCAACGCCGACTGCCTCGGCTGCATCTCGCTCCAGCCCGAGCCGGTCCCGACCCCCCAGCCGCGGATGCGATACGCACCGACGGCGGACGAGCTCGCCGACCTCGCCGGCTACCACCTCGCCGGCGAGGGAGCCCGGATCGTCTCCTTCGGCCAGGGCTGCGAGGGCGAGCCGCTGACCCGTGCGGCCGCGCTCGAGGAGGCGACCCGGCGGATCCGCGTCGAGCACCCCGCGGCGACCATCCACGTCAACACCAACGGCAGCAGCCCCGAGGCGCTCCGCCGGCTCGCCGCCGCCGGCTGCAACTCGGTCCGGATCAGTGCGATCTCCTTCACCGACGCGGTCTTCCGTGCCTACTACCGGCCGGTGGGATACGGGCTCGAGGAGGTCGCCGAGTGCGGGCGGGTGATGCACGCCGCCGGCGGCCAGGTGTGCCTCAACCTGCTCACCTTCCCGGGCGTCACCGACTCCCCCGAGGAGCTCGAGAGGACGGTCGCCGCGTGCCGCGAGATGGGGGTCGACCAGGTGCAGTGGCGCAGCCTCAACGTCGACCACGACTGGCTGCTCGAGGTGCTCCCCGCCACCTCACCCGGGGTCGGGATGCTCGAGGCCCTCGATCACCTCCGCCGCGAGCTCCCCGCCCTCCGCCACGGCAACTTCACCCGGCCGGTGGACGTGGCGACGATCTGCTGACGCGTGGATTGGGCAATCCGGCCCCGTGGTATCCTCCGCCCGAGTTCGCGACGGCAGTCGCGTGCGAGCATTTCCCGGCGACCAGGAGCAGTCATGAAGGCCAGCATCCACCCCGAGTACCACACCGATGCGGTGGTGCGTTGCCTCTGCGGCAACACCTTCACCACCGGGTCGACGCACACCGAGCTGAAGACCGAGGTCTGCTCCGTCTGCCACCCGTTCTTCACCGGCACCCAGCGGATCGTCGACACCGGCGGTCAGGTCGAGCGCTTCCGCCGCCGCGCCGAGAAGGCGGCGGCGGCCAAGGGCTGAGGCGATCAGCGGTGGCCGCCGAGCCGGAGCAGTTCTTCTACGGCGGCCAGGCCGTCATCGAGGGTGTGCTCATGCGCGGCCGGCGGCACTACGCGGTCGCCGCCCGCCGCCGTGACGGCAGGATCGTCAGCGTCTCCGAGCCGCTGAAGTCCCGCGTCTACACGAGCAGGCTCTGGGCGCTGCCCTTCTTCCGCGGCGTCGCCGGGCTCATCGAGATGCTCCACCTCGGGATGCGGGCGCTGACCTGGTCGGCGAACGTCCAGGCCGAGGCGGACGACATCCAGCTCTCGCCGACGGTGATGCGCGCGAGCATGGCGGTCTCGGTGCTCGTCGGGCTCGTCCTCTTCGTCGGCCTCCCGCTCGGGCTCGCCGGGCTCATCCACCACGGACCGCGCAGCGTCGGCTTCGTCGTCGTCGAGGGCATCGCCCGCGCCGGTGTGCTGCTCGGCTACCTGGCGCTGATCGCCCAGGTCCCGAGCGTGCGCCGGGTCTTCGAGTACCACGGCGCCGAGCACAAGACGATCAACTGCTTCGAGGCGGGGCATCCGGTCGACGTCGAGCACGTCCGCACGGCCAGCCGCCTCCATCCGCGCTGCGGCACCGGCTTCCTGGTGGTCGTCGCGCTGGTGAGCATCGTCGTCTTCGCCCCCTTCGGCGGCCTCCCCGTCCCGCTCCTCGTGCTGAGCCGGGTGGTGCTCATCCCGGTGGTGGCGGCGGTCGCCTACGAGGGGATCCGCGGCCTCGCCCGGATCCGCCGCACCGCCCCCGGCCGGCTCGCGCTGATCCCCATTCTCGCCACCCAGCGGCTGACCACTCGCGAACCCGACGACGCCCAGATCGAGGTGGCCATCGAGGCCCTCGCCCTGGCGCGGGCGGGGGACGTCGGGGAGCCACCGACGCCGCTGCCGCTGGCCTCGTAAGCGGGCCGCGATGGGCGGGATCGAGGCACGCCTGCGGTCCTTCGAGGAGCGCTACGACGAGCTCGAGCGCGACCTCAGCGCGCCCGACGCCTACCAGGACGTCGAGCGGGTCCAGCGCCTGTCCCAGGAGCAGGCGCGGCTGCGTGAGGTCGTCGAGACCGGGCGCGCCTGGAGACGGGCGGCCGGGGCGGCGGCGAGCGCCGAGGAGATGCGCCGCCAGGAGACCGACCCGGAGATGGTCGCCCTCGCCGAGGAGGAGGTCCACGACCAGCGCGCCCAGGAGCAGGCCGCGTACGAGCGGCTGCGGCACCTCCTCGTGCCCACCGATCCGAACGACGACCGCGACGTCGTCGTCGAGATCCGCGCCGGGACCGGCGGCGACGAGGCGGCGCTCTTCGCGGGCGACCTGCTGCGGATGTACCTCCGCTACGCCGAGGGCCGCCGCTGGCCGGTCGAGATCCTCGACTCCAACCCCTCGGGGAAGGGCTTCAAGGAGGTCGTCTTCGAGGTCCACGGCGCCGGCGCCTACTCGCGGCTCAAGTTCGAGTCCGGGGTGCACCGCGTTCAGCGCGTCCCCGAGACGGAGTCCCAGGGGCGGATCCACACCTCGGCGGCGAGCGTGGTGGTGCTCCCCGAGGCCGACGACGTCGACGTGCAGGTCGACGAGAACGACCTGAAGATCGACGTCTACCGCAGCACCGGCCACGGCGGCCAGAGCGTGAACACCACCGACTCCGCGGTGCGGATCACCCACCTCCCCACCGGCCTGGTGGTCACCTGCCAGGACGAGAAGTCGCAGCTGAAGAACAAGACCAAGGCCCTGCGGGTGCTGCGGGCGCGGCTCTTCGACCTCGCCGAGGCCGAGCGGCAGCGCGAGCTCAGCGTGACCCGCCGCGGCATGGTCGGCAGCGGCGACCGCAGCGAGAAGGTGCGCACCTACAACTTCCCGCAGTCGCGGATCACCGACCACCGCATCGATCTCACCGTGCACCAGCTCCCCAAGGTGCTCGACGGCGACCTCGACGTCCTCGTCGAGCCGCTGATGCAGGCCGAGCAGGCGCGCCGGCTGCTCGAGGAAGGGCCCGGCGACTGAGCCGGACGCCGCCCGTGGCCGCCCCCACCCTCGTCGAGGTCGTCCGTCTCAGCACCCGCTTCCTCAGCGAGCGCGGCAGTGAGAGCCCCCGCCTCGACGCCGAGCTCCTCGCCGCCCACAGCCTGGGGCTGCGGCGCATCGACCTCTACCTCCAGCACGACCGTCCGCTCGCCGAGGGCGAGCTCGAGCCGATGCGCGCGCTGCTCCGCCGCCGCGCCGCCGGCGAGCCCGTGGCCTACCTGGTCGGCGAGCGCGAGTTCTACGGTCGGCCCTTCCGGGTCACCCCCGACGTCCTCATCCCCCGGCCGGAGACCGAGACCCTCGTCGAGCGCACGCTGCGCTGGGCCCGGGCGGCCGCCGGGCCGCAGGGCGAGGGGCTGCGCCTCGCCGACGCCGGCACCGGAAGCGGCTGCATCGCGTGCACCCTCGCCGCCGAGCTCCCCGCCGCCGAGGTGGTCGCCGGCGACGTGTCGGCCGCCGCCGTCGTGGTTGCCCGCGACAACGCCGCCCGGCTCGGGGTCGCCGACCGGGTCACGGTGGGGGAGGGGTCGTGGGAGGCGCCGCTCGCCCCCCACGCGCCCTTCGACGCGCTGCTCAGCAACCCCCCGTACGTCACGGGCGGCGAGATGGAGGGACTGATGCGCGAGGTCCGCGACCACGAGCCCAGGCTCGCCCTCGAGGCGGGGGAGGACGGGCTCGACGCCTACCGCGAGCTGCTCGGCCGCTGCCTCCCGCTGGTGCGCCCCGGCGGCTTCCTCGCCCTCGAGATCGACCCCCGGCGGCGCGACGCGGTCGTCGATCTCGTCGTGGCCGGCCGTCCCGGCAGCGCCGTGCTGGTGGTCGACGACCTCGCCGGCCACGCGCGCGTGGTCGAGGCCCGGCTCTCGTGACCCCGACACTCGAGGCGATCGCCGAGGCGCTCGCGGCGGGGGGCGTCGTCGGGGTGCCGACCGACACCGTCTACGGGATCGCCTGCCGGCCCGACGACGCCCGCGCCCTCGCCCGGATCTACGCGGTGAAGCGCCGGCCGGGGGGGCTGGAGATCGGCCTCCTCGCCGCCTCCGCCGCTCAGCTCGAGCCGCTGGTGGAGATGCCCCCGATCGCCCGCCGCCTCGCGGCCGCGTTCTGGCCCGGCGTCGTGTCGCTCGTACTGACCGCGGTCCCCGGCAGCGGGCTCGCGGTGCCCCGAACGGGGACCACTCTGATGGTCCGTGTGCCCGGCCACCCGCTGCTGCGCGATCTGCTCCTCCGCACCGGCCCGCTCGCGGTGACGAGCGCCAACCGCCACGGCGAGGCCGCGTACGCCACCGCCCTCGAGGTGACCGAGCGGCTCGGGGCCGAGCTCGACGCCGTCCTCGACGGCGGCACCGGAGACGGGAGGGGGTCCACTATCATCGACTGCACCGAGGATCCCCCGCGCGTGCTGCGGCCCGGGCCGGTCTCCTTCGACCAGCTCCGTCCGCATCTCGGGGGCTGACCTCCCACCGCCGCCGCACGTGCGTACGCCACGGGCGGACGACGCAGAGGCCCGCACCCTGTGCTCGAGACCCCGATGAAGCCCGCCCTGCGCGCCGCCGACCCCGAGGTCGCCGCCCTCCTCGAGGCCGAGCTGGTCCGCCAGGAGGAGACGCTCGAGCTGATCCCCTCCGAGAACCTCGCACCCCCGTCGGTGCTCGAGGCGGTCGGCTCCTGGCTCACCAACAAGTACGCCGAGGGCCTGCCCGGCAAGCGCTACTACGGCGGCTGCCAGGTCGTCGACCAGATCGAGAACCTCGCCCGCGATCGTGCCAAGGCGCTCTTCGGCGCCGACCACGCCAACGTCCAGCCGCACTGCGGCTCGACCGCCAACATGGCGGTGTACGCGGCCGCGCTCAACGTCGGCGACACCGTGCTGGGGATGGGGCTCGACCAGGGCGGCCACCTCACCCACGGCTCCCCGGCGAACTTCTCGGGGAAGCTCTACCGCTTCGAGGGCTACACCGTCTCGGAGACCACCGGACGCCTCGACTACGACGAGCTCCGCGCCCGGGCCATGGAGGTGGGGCCGCGGATGATCGTCGCGGGGTACAGCGCCTACCCCCGGGTGCTCGACTTCGCCGCCTTCGCCGACATCGCCGCCGACGTCGGCGCGCTGCTCATGGTCGACATGGCCCACTTCGCCGGCCTGGTCGCCGCCGGGGTGCATCCGAGCCCGGTGCCCCACGCCGACTTCGTCACCCTGACCACCCACAAGACCATGCGCGGACCCTGGGGCGGGATGATCCTCTGCCGCGCCGCCCATGCCGAGGCGATCGACAAGGCGGTCTTTCCCGGGGTCCAGGGCGGTCCGCTCAACCACGCCATCGCGGGCAAGGCGGTGATGCTCAAGCTCGCCGGCGAGCCCGCCTTCCGTGAGTACGCCGCCCAGGTCGTGGCCAACGCCAGGGCGCTCGCCGCGGCGATGGTGGAGCGGGGGCTCACCCTGGTCACCGGCGGCACCGACAACCACCTGATGCTCCTCGACCTGCGCCCGACCGGGCTCAAGGGCCGCGCGGTGCAGTCGGCCTTCGACGAGGTCGGCATCACCGTGAACGCGAACACGTTCCCCTTCCACGGGGGGAGCCCCTTCAACCCGAACGGCATCCGTCTGGGCACCCCGGCCGTGACCTCACGCGGGATGCGCGAGGCGGAGATGGACGAGATCGCCGACCTGGTGGCGACCATGCTCGGAGGCTTCGACGACGCCGCGGTGCGCGAGCAGGTCCGGGCGCGCAGCCTGGAGCTCTGCCGCCGCTTCCCGCTCGCCTACCGCTCCGCCCCGTGAGCCACGCGGCCAGGTGATCTCCGCTCTGCGCGACACCCCCTGGTACCCGGCCCTCCTTCCCTTCCTCCTGGCCTGCGCGGTGACCTGCGCGGCGGTGCCGCTGAGCATGTGGCTCGCGCGGCGGGTGGGAGCGGTCGACCGCCCCGACGCCGAGCGCCGCATCCACGACGAGCCGACGCCCCGCCTCGGCGGGATCGCGATGTTCGCGGGCTTCGCGGTCGCGCTGGCGGTGTTCGGGTCGGGCGTCGAGGAGCGCTGGGACGTGGTGGCGGTGACCGCCGCGATCACGGTGGCGATGGCGGTCGACGACGTCCTCCGCCTCCCCGCCTGGACGAAGCTGATCATCGAGATGGGGGCGGGCATCCTCGTCGCCGCGCTCGGCATCACGATCAGCTTCTTCGGGTTCCGCGCCCATCCCGCCAGCGTGCTCGACCTCGGCCTGCTCGCCGCCCCGGTGACGGTGGTCTGGCTGGTCGGGATGCAGGTCTCGATCAACCTGCTCGACGGTGTCGACGGGGTCGCCAGCGGGGTGGTGGCGATCGTCTCCGGCGTGCTCCTCCTCGCCGCCATCAACCGGCTCGGCCCGACCGAGACGATCCAGAACAGCGTGATCGTGATGAGCGGCGCGCTCATGGGCTGCTGCTTCGGGTTCCTCTACTGGAACGTCTCCCCGGCGCGGGTCTTCATGGGCGACTCGGGGAGCCACTTCCTCGGGGTGGCGGTGGGGACGATCACCGTGCTCGGGACGGCCAAGGTGGCCGTCGCCCTCACCATCCTCATTCCCCTGCTCAGCCTCGGGCTGCCGATCGGCGACACCGCCTTCGCGATCGTGCGCCGGCGCCGCGCCGGAACCGGCATCGCCGCGCCCGACGCCGGGCACCTCCACCACCGGCTGCTCGCACTCGGGCTCAGCCCGCGCGAGACCGCGCTCGCCTTCTACCTCGCCACCATCGTCCTCGGCTGCATCGCGCTCGGCATCTTCGGCCATCGCAAGGTGCTCGCCCTCGCCGCGGTGCTCCTGGTGGTGGCTCTGGTCGCCCTGGTGCGGCGCAGCCGGCGCCGCAACGGGGACCTCGAGGGCCGCCCGCTCCGTGACTGGCTGCTGGTCTCCGACCGCGAGGCCGTCCCCAGCCGGACCCGCCGCGGCGGCGAGGCCGACTGAAGGCGCCCGCGCCCTCGGGCGCCGAGCTCGCCGGCATGGGGGTGTTCCTGTGTGTGGTGATCGTGGTTCCCCTTCTCGTCGGGCTGCGGATCGACGAGGCCCACCACAGCACCCCCGTCGGGTTCGTCCTCGGACTGCTTATTGGTATCGTTGCGGGGTTTTCCGGCCTGTACCTGAGGTTCAGACGCTACCTGTGATGGGGCGAAGCGCGGCCATGGAGACCGTGCGTGTGGTGCGCACCGCCAGCCTGGTGTGCCTGGGCGCTGCGGTTCTCTGCGTGGTCGCGGGCCTCGCACTCGGCAACATAGTCGGGGGCGCCGTCGTCGGTCTCGGGCTGGTGCTCGGCGCCGTGAACCCACTCGTCGCACAATTACTGCTCCGTCTCGGGCTGCCCGCCAGCTCGACGAACATGACCCGGCTCGGAGTGTTCAGCGCGGTGGTGGTGGCGGCCGCCTTCGCGGTCGGCGTGAGCCGGGCGTGGCTGTTGATCATCGGAGTGGCCGCCGCGCAGATGGTGACCGCGGTGGCCGCTGCAGTGGAGATGACCCGCCGATGATCATCCTCGCCGCCGAGGAGGCCCCGAGCACCCACGAGGCCGTGAGGGTGTGCAGCGGCTCGAACTTCTGCCTCATCAACTGGCAGACGCTGCTCTCGAGCGGCATCGCGATCGTGATCACGATCATCGTGGGACTGCTCGTCGCGTCCCGCCTGCGCAGCAACCGGCCGGGGAAGCTTCAGCTCGTCTTCGAGCTCTTCCTCGAGTACGTCCGTGGCCTGGTCGGCGACACCGTGAGCACCGAGGGGACCGCCTTCATCGTCCCCCTCGCCGCCACCATCGGCTTCTACATCCTGGTGGCGAACTGGCTCGACTTCCTCCCTCTGCACAAGCCGTTCGAGCCGGCGACCTCGGACGTCAACCAGACCGCGGCGATGGGCCTGCTGGTGATCCTCGTCGCCCAGGTCTACAGCCTGCGGGTGCAGGGCGTCCGCGGCTACCTGAACCGCTTCACCAAACCCCACGAGTCGCCGATCCTCGTGCGCATTCTCTTCGTCCCGCTCAACATCATCGAGGAGCTGGTGAAGCCGGTCACGCTCTCCCTCCGACTGTTCGGCAACATCTTCGCCGGGGTGGTGATGGTCTTCCTGCTCGGCCAGCTCTACGGGGCCGGCTCGAACGCGATCGGCCACGCGATCTTCGGCGTCTTCGGCATCGCACTGCTCATCCTCTGGAAGTTCTTCGACGTCTTCTTCGTCGGGACCATCCAGGCGTTCATCTTCATGCTGCTGACCGTCATCTACTTCGGGCAGGCGCGCGAGGGGATGGAGGAGCACCACGGCGCCTCCCACGCACAGCCCAAAGCCGCCTGACCATCTGAGGAGCGTCTCATGGCCGACCCCAACAACATCAACCACGCAGTCGCCGTCGCCGGCGCCCTCGTCGGCTCCGGGCTGGCGCTGGGCGGGGGCGCCGTCGGCGCCGCGATCGGCGACGGTCTCGCCGGCAACGCGACGATCCAGGGCATGGCCCGCCAGCCCGAGGCGCGCGGCCAGCTGCAGGTCACGATGTTCCTGATCATCGGCCTCTGCGAGGCGATGTACTTCATCAACCTCGCGCTCGCCTTCTACTTCATCACCTCCATCGCCGAGAAGTTCGCGTCGTAGGCCCGCCGGTGCTCGCGCTCACCCCCCTCGCAGACACCTCGGGGCTGCTCGACCTCAACGGCACCCTCGTCGCCGAGCTGATCGCCTTCGTGATCATGGTCGCGATCCTCGCCAGGTACGCGTATCCACCGATCATGCGCGCCGCCGAGGCACGCCAGAAGCAGATCGAGGACGGAGTCCGTGCCGCCCAGGAGGCGGAGCGACGCCTCAAGGAGGTCCAGAAGGACGTCGAGCAGACGCTCGCCGAGGCCCGCGCCCAGGCGCGTGAGACGCTCAACCGGGCCCACCAGGAGGCCGCCGCCGAGGCGGAGGAGCTGCGCGACCGCGGCCGCAAGGACGCCGAGGCACAGGTCGAGAAGGCGCGCGGCGACATCCAGGCGGAGAAGGACATGGCGATCCAGGAGCTGCGCGCCCAGGTCAGCGCCCTGGTGGTCGACGCCGCGGGCAAGGTGCTCGGCGCCGCCATCGACGAGAAGGCCCACGCACGTCTCATCGAGGAGTCGCTGCGTGAGGTCTCCCCGGGAGCCTAGGCGCGATGGTGTCCGAGGTCGTCGCCCGGCGCTACGCGGAGGCCTACTTCCGGCTCGCCAGGGAGGCGGGGAAGATCGACGCCCGCGGCACCGATCTCGCCCGCGCCGTGGAGATGCTCGAGCAGCCCGCGGTCGCCGAGGCGATGCGCAACCCGCGTGTCCCGATCGGCGACCGGGTCCGGCTGGTCCTCAACCTCACCGACGGTCTCGAGCCCGAGACCCGCAACCTCGTGCGCCTGCTCGTCGAGCGCGGGCGCAGCGGCATCCTGCCGGCGGTGCTCGAGCGCTACCGCGCGCTCGCCGACGCCGCCTCCGGGGTGACCCGGGTCGAGGTGACCGCCGCGGTCCCGCTCGACTCCTCCCTGGAGAAGGACATCCGGGACAGCCTGGCCCAGCGGCTCGGCGGCAGCATCCACACCACCGTCCGGCAGGACCCCTCGATCATCGGGGGACTCATCATCCGTATCGGCGACCGCGTCATCGACGGCAGCCTGCGCACCCGGTTGCAGCAGCTGCGGGCCGCGCTCGCCTGACCCACCGAAGGCGGCGGCGCAGGCACCCGCACCACAAGGACGAGAGCGACAACTGATGGCAATCCGCAGTGACGAGATCGGCGAGATCCTGAGAAAGAGGATCGCCAGCTTCGAGGCCCCGGTCGTCGACGCCAACGAGGGCGTGATCACCTCGGTGAGCGACGGCATCGCGCGCGTCTACGGGCTCGAGCAGGCGATGGCCGGCGAGCTCCTCGAGTTCCCGGGGCCCGAGGGCGGGCAGCCCGTCGTGGGCCTCGCCCTCGACCTCCGTGAGGACGGCGTCGGCGTCGCGATCATGGGCCCCTACGAGCACCTCCAGGAGGGCGACACCGTTCGCACCACCGGCCGGGTCGCCGAGGTGCCGGTCGGCGACGAGCTGGTCGGCCGGATCGTCAGCGCGGTGGGTGAGGAGCTCGACGGCAAGGGACCGATCGAGACCGCGCAGTCGCTCCCGGTCGAGCGGGTGGCGCCGGGCGTCATCTACCGGCAGAAGGTCGACACCCCGCTGCAGACCGGAATCAAGGCCATCGACGCCATGATCCCGATCGGCCGCGGTCAGCGCGAGCTGATCATCGGCGACCGCCAGACCGGCAAGACCGCCGTCGCCCTCGACGCCATCATCAACCAGAAGGGCACCGGCGTCATCTGCATCTACGTCGCCATCGGACAGCGCTCGTCGACGGTCGCGCAGGTGGCGGCGACCCTGCAGCAGTACGGCGCGATGGAGCACACGATCATCGTCTCGGCGACCGCCGCCGAGCCCGCGGCGCTGCAGTTCCTCGCCCCCTACGCGGGCTGCGCGATGGGCGAGTACTTCATGCAGCAGGGCAAGCACGCGATGATCGTCTACGACGACCTCAGCAAGCACGCCCAGGCATACCGCCAGCTGTCGCTGCTGCTGCGCCGCCCGCCGTCCCGTGAGGCGTATCCCGGCGACGTCTTCTACCTGCACTCGCGCCTGCTCGAGCGGGCCGCGCGCATGTCCGACGCCGAGGGCGGGGGCACGCTCACCGCCCTGCCGGTGATCGAGACCCAGGCGAACGACGTCTCGGCCTACATCCCGACGAACGTCATCTCGATCACCGACGGCCAGATCTACCTGGAGTCCGACCTCTTCAACGCCGGCATCCGTCCGGCCATCAACGTCGGCATCTCGGTCTCCCGCGTCGGAGGCGACGCCCAGACCAAGGCGATGAAGCAGGTCGCCGGCCAGCTCCGCCTCGACATGGCGCAGTACCGCGAGCTCGCCGCCTTCGCCCAGTTCGCCTCCGACCTCGACCGCACCACCCGGGCGCAGCTCGAGCGCGGCCAGCGCATGACCGAGCTGCTCAAGCAGCCGCAGTACGAGCCGATGAGCTTCGCCAAGCAGGTCATCGCGATCTTCGCCGGCGCTCGCGGCTTCCTCGACGACGTCGCCATCGACCGGGTCTCGGAGTTCGAGCGCTCACTTCTCCGCTTCATGGACCAGAACCATCCCGGGATCGAGAAGGACATCGCCGAGAACGGGCGGATCACCGACGAGACCGACACGGCGCTGCGCGCCGCGGTCGAGGACTTCAAGAAGGGCTTCGCCGGGTGAGGGCCGCCTGACCCATGCCGAGCCTGCGCGACGTCCGCCGTCGCATCCGCAGCGTCCAGAACACGAAGAAGATCACCAAGGCGATGGAGCTCGTCGCCGCGTCGAAGATGCGCCGCGCCCAGGAGCGGGTCGTCGCGGCGCGACCGTACGCCGACGAGCTGGCGAGCATCATGGTCGAGCTCATGCGCCGCAACCCGGAGTACAAGCACCCGATGCTCGTGCCCCGCGAGGTGCGGCGCCGGGTCATCATCCTGGTCACCACCGACCGCGGTCAGGTCGGCGGGCTCAACTCGAACAGCAACCGGCTCACCGTGCGGGAGATCAACAGCGCGGGCGTTCCGGTCGGCCTCGTCACCATCGGGCGCAAGGGGCGCGACGTCATGCGCCGGCTGCGCAAGGAGCTGATCGCCGACGTCAGCAACCTCGGCGACCGCCCGACGATGGGCGACGTGCTTCCCGCCGCGCGAGTCGCCATCGAGGCGTACGAGAACGGCGAGGCCGACCAGGTCGATCTCGTCTTCGCCCGGTTCGTGAGCACGGGGCGCCAGGTGGCGACGCTGCGCCGGCTCATCCCCGTCGAGCCACCCGAGGACGCGCCGAAGATCGCCGCCGACTTCGTCTACGAGCCCGAGCCCAAGGACGTCCTCGACGCGCTCATCCCCCGCTACGTCGAGGCGCAGGTCTACCAGGCGGTGCTCGAGAACGCCGCGAGCGAGCAGGCGGCGCGCATGATCGCGATGCGCAACGCCAGCGACAACGCCGAGGACCTCATCGGCGACCTGACGCTGACCGCCAACAAGGTTCGCCAGGCCACCATCACCACCGAGCTCATGGAGATCGTGAGCGGCGCCGCCGCGCTCGAGGGCTGACGCCCGCCACATCCGAGGAGTCACCACCGCACATGGCAATCGGCATCCCCATCGACAGCCAGGAGAAGGCCGCGGTCGGGCGCGTCTCCCAGATCATCGGCCCCGTCGTCGACGTCCAGTTCGAGGGCGACCGCCACCCCGACATCAACACCGCGCTGGAGATCGACCGCGACGGGAAGCGCCTGGTCCTCGAGGTCCAGCAGGACCTCGGCAACGGGGTGCTGCGCACCATCGCGATGGACTCCACCGAGGGGCTCCGCCGCGGCGAGAAGGTGAAGGACACCGGCGCGCCGATCCGCGTCCCCGTCGGCAAGGAGACGCTGGGGCGGATGTTCAACGTCATCGGCGACCCCATCGACGGCAAGCCGCAGGTGAGTCCCACCGCCTGGTGGCCGATCCACCGCCGCCCGCCGTCGGTCGCCGAGCAGGAGACGAGCACCCAGATCCTCGAGACCGGGATCAAGGTCATCGACCTGATCTGCACCTTCGCGAAGGGCTCGAAGATCGGCCTCTTCGGCGGCGCCGGCGTCGGAAAGACGGTCATCGTCCAGGAGATGATCCGCAACATCGCCAAGGAGCACGCCGGCTACTCGGTCTTCGCCGGCGTCGGCGAGCGCACCCGCGAGGGCCGCGACCTCTACGGCGAGATGGAGGAGTCCGGCGTCCTCGAGCAGACCGCGCTCGTCTTCGGGCAGATGAACGAACCCCCGGGGGCGCGCGCCCGGGTGGGCCTCACCGGCCTCACCCTCGCCGAGTACTTCCGCGACGAGCTCGGCGCGGACACCCTGCTCTTCATCGACAACATCTTCCGCTACACCCTCGCCGGCGCCGAGGTGTCGGCGCTGCTCGGCCGCATGCCGAGCGCGGTCGGCTACCAGCCGACGCTCGGCACCGAGATGGGCGACCTGCAGGAGCGGATCACCTCGACGAAGAAGGGGTCGATCACCTCGGTGCAGGCGGTGTACGTGCCCGCCGACGACTTCACCGACCCCGCGGTGGCGACGACCTTCGCCCACCTCGGCGCGACCGTGTCGCTGAGCCGGCAGATCGCCGAGCTCGGCATCTATCCGGCGGTCGACCCGCTCGACTCCTTCAGCCGGGTCCTCGACCCGCGCGTGGTCGGTGAGGAGCACTACCGCGTCGCTCAGGGGGTGAAGCGGATCCTCCAGCAGTACAAGGAGCTGCAGGACATCATCGCCATCCTCGGCCAGGAGGAGCTCTCCGAGGACCAGAAGCTCACCGTGCAGCGGGCCCGCCGGGTGCAGCGCTTCCTCTCCCAGCCGTTCTTCGTCGCCACCCAGTTCACCGGCCGCGACGGCAAGTACGTGCCCCTCGCGGAGACCGTCCGCGGGTTCGGCGAGATCCTCGACGGCAAGCACGACGAGCTCCCCGAGCAGGCCTTCTACATGGTCGGGACGATCGAGCAGGCGGCCGAGCGCGGCAAGCAGCTCGGCGCCGAGGAGCCGGACGACGCGGCCCAGCGCGAAGCCGACGAGCAGGCCGAGGCCACGGAGGCCGAGACGGCCGGCGCCCCCGCCTAGCCGTGGCGGACCATCCGCTCTTCCCGGTCTCGGTCGTGACGCCCGAGGGGCCGGCGTTCGAGGGCGAGGCCGAGATGTTGATCGTGCCGGGCGCGGCAGGCGAGATCGGCATCCTCGCTCGGCACGCTCCACTCGTAGCGATGCTCAAGGCCGGCTCGACGCGG
>DATKEY010000379.1:0-4574 GCA_035544475.1 Candidatus Dormiibacterota bacterium
GTCGACCTCGGCGGCTCCGGCGCCGACCTCGCGGTGGGATGCGGCTACAAGTACCTCAACGGCGGCCCGGGCGCGCCGGCGTTCCTCTACGTCGCGCGGCGGCTCCATGGGGCGGTGCGCTCGCCGCTCCGCGGATGGATGGGGCACGCCGAGCCCTTCGCCTTCGAGCCGCGACACCGCCACGCCCCCGGGATCGGGGGATTCCTCTGCGGCACCCCGCCGATCCTCGGCATGGCGGCGCTCGAGGCGGCGCTCGACCTCTGGCTCGAGGTCGACCTCGGCGCGGTGCGCGCGAAGTCGGTGCGCCTCGGTGACCTGCTCATCCGGCTCGTCGACGAGCGCTGCGCCGGCCTCGGCCTCGAGGTGGCCTCTCCCCGCGACGGCGCGCTTCGCGGCTCCCAGGTCGCGCTGCGTCACTCCGACGGCTACCGGGTGGTGCGGGCGCTCATCGATCGCGGTGTGGTCGGCGACTTCCGCAGCCCGGACATCGTGCGGCTGGGGCTGGCTCCGCTCTACCTCCGCCACGTCGACGTCTGGGACGCCGTCGAGACCCTGCGCGAGGTGCTCGCCACGCGCGCTCACGACCGGCCGGAGTATGCCGTCCGCGCGGCGGTCACGTAGGAGGAACATTCCCGTGCACGTCACCCGCTCCCGGCCCGACAGTGTCCGCGGCTCCGCGGATCGCTTCACCGGCGAGGTGTGGATCGACCCGATCGCCGTCGCCGGGCCGCCGGCGCGGCTGGTGTCGAACAGCGTCCACTTCTCGCCGGGCGCGCGGTCCGCGTGGCACGCGCATCCGCTCGGCCAGGTGCTCCACCTCCTCGACGGCGTCGGGCGGGTCCAGGCCCGGGGCGGGCCGGTTCAGGAGGTGCGGGCCGGGGACACCGTCGTGACCCCGGCCGGCGAGTGGCACTGGCACGGCGCCGCGCCTCGCAATGCGATGACCCACCTCGGGATGCAGGAGGCCGACGAGGCCCACGAGACCGTCTGGGGCGACCACGTCACCGACGCGGAGTACCTCGCCGCCCCGGGGTGAGGACGGCCCTCAGCAGCCGGTCGCGGCGGTGAGGGTGCGACAGGCCTGGGCCATCCGCGCGGCTGAGAGCGTGGTGACCCGGCGACGCAGCGCCTCGCGGGGAAGCGTGTGGACGTTGTCGAAGTTCACCACGCAGTCGGTCGGCACCCCGTCACTGCCGGCGGTGAGGTCGAGCTCGGACACCAACCCGCGCCGGGTGCGGGTGAGTGCCGCGACGACGACGGCGCCGATCCGCTCCGCGACCGGGTCACGGGTGAGGATCAGGACGGGGCGATCGCCCCCGGGCGTCGCCGCGAACCACACCTCACCCCGGCGCATCGGACCAGTCCGACCAGTCCTCAGCAGGGCCCCAGTCGGCGATCTCGAGGAACGACCGCTCGCCCTCGTCGAGGGGATACGCCGCCCACGTGTCCGCGTCCTGCTCGCTCGCCAGGCGCTGGAGGTGGCGCCGCAGCGCCTCGCGGAGCAGCTCGGACCGGTCGATCCCCAGGCGGTCGGCCCACGACTGAGCGCGCTCCGCCTCGGTGTCCTCGACCCGAAAGCTCAGCATCGTCATACGCAGAGCCTACCATGTATGACAGCCCGGTCCGCGTCCGGGTGGAGGATCTCATCCCGTTCTTAGAGAGCGGTGACAGACTCCCACCGGCATGTCCCACAGCGTCCTGGTCGTCGACGACGACCCCTCGATCCGCGACGCGGTGGGCCGCGCGCTGCGGCTCGACGGCTACAGCGTCACCCTCGCCGGCGACGGGCTCGGCGCGCTGCGTGAGGTCGAGGCGGCGAGCCAGGACGTGGTGCTGCTCGACATCGGCCTCCCCGAGCTCGACGGGCTGGCGGTGTGCCGGCGGCTGCGGTCGGGGGGACGGCGCACGCCGCCGATCCTCCTGCTCACCGCGCGCGACGCGGTCGCCGACCGCGTGGAGGGGCTCGACGCCGGGGCGGACGACTACCTCGTCAAGCCCTTCGCCCTCGACGAGCTGCTCGCCCGGGTGCGCGCCCTGATCCGCCGGGCGGCGCCCGGGGACGTCGAGGAGCCGCTGCGCTTCGCCGACGTGGTGATGGAGGGCGAGCGCGTCGAGGTGCGGCGCGGCGAGCGGATCCTCGAGCTCACCCGCACCGAGTACAACCTGCTCGAGCTCTTCCTGCGCAACCCGCGCCGGGTGCTCACGCGCTCGACCATCCTCACCCGGGTGTGGGGGTACGACCTCGGCGAGGCGACGAACTCGCTCGACGTGTACATCGGCTACCTGCGTCGCAAGCTCGAGGCCGGAGGCGAGCCGCGGCTCATCCACACCGTCCGCGGCTTCGGATACGTGCTGAAGACGTGAGCTTCCGCACCCGCATCGGCGTCCTCGTCGCGGCGACCGCGGCGGTGACGGTCGCCCTCGCGTCGGTCATCGTCTACGTCCTCGTGAGCCGTGCGCTGCTGAACGAGGTCGACCAGACGCTCCGCGACCGGATCGGTCCCGTCGGCGCGGTCGCGATCGAGGTCCAGCCCGCGTCGGGAGGGCCGCCGGTCGGCGGCTTCGCGTCGGGCCAGGTGCTCTGCACCGACGGTGTCGGGACGCCGGCGGGTTCGGCGGCGACCCCGCCCGCCGCGGTGGGCTGTCAGAAGCTCATCGGGCTCACGCCTCCGAAGTTCGGGGCCGCCGGCGGCTACACCCAGCTGACGGCCCCCTCCGGCGCCGTCGCGCTCACTCCCGGCGAGCCGGTGCAGCTGCCCGTCAGCGCCGCCGATCGCGCGCTCGCCGCGAGCGGCACCACCGGTGACGTCGTCTTCGAGAACGCCGACGTCGCCGGCACTCAGCTGCGAGTCGCCACCACCGTGCTCCAGGGAGGTCAGCTGCTCCAGGTGGCGCGCCCGCTCGACGAGATGAACGCGGTGCTCGTCCGTCTTCGCTGGATCCTCGCCGGCCTCTGCCTCGCGGTCGTGCTCGTCGCCGGTTTCCTCGGGCGGCTGGTGGCGCGGCGAACCCTCCAGCCCGTCGACCGCCTGATGCTCGCCGCCGAGCACGTCGCCGACACGCGCGACCTGCGCCGGCGCATCGAGGAGCCCGGGGAGGACGAACTCGGCCGCCTCGCCCACAGCTTCAACCGCATGCTCGAGGCGCTCGAGGAGTCGCAGCGCACGCAACGCCAGCTGGTCGCGGACGCCTCCCACGAGCTCCGCACCCCGCTGAGCAGCCTGCGCACGAACATCGAGGTGCTCGCCCGCGGCGGCGGGCTGGAGGCGGAGGACCGCGACCGACTGCTCGCCGACGTGCTCGGCCAGGTGGAGAGGCTCGGCCATCTCGTCGCCGACCTCATGGACCTCGCCCGCGGCGACGAGCCGGCGAGCCGGGTGCGCGCCGAGGTACCGCTCGACGAGGTGGTCGCCGCCGCCGTCGACGTGGCGGCCTCGCACCATCCCGAGGTGCGCTTCCGCCTCGACGCGCGGCCGGGCGTCGTCGAGGGCGACCCCGACCGCCTCGCCCGTGCCGTCGCAAACCTCCTCGACAACGCGGCGAAGTGGAGCCCGCCCGGGGGAGAGGTCGAGGTCACCGTGCACGGCGGCGAGATCACGGTGCGCGACCACGGGCCCGGGATCACGCCCGAGCACGCCCGTCAGGTGTTCCAGCGGTTCTGGCGCGCCCCCGAGGCGCGGGGTACCCCCGGGTCGGGCCTTGGGCTGGCGATCGTGCAGCAGGTGGCCGAAACCCACGGTGGCGAGGTGTGCGTCGAGCAGCCCCGCGGCGGAGGCGCGCTGCTCCGGCTCCGGATCCCGGCCGGCTCCTGACTCAGCGCGGCTCCGCGACCACTACTGGAATGTCACCCGGCCGCCCTCCATCCCTGGTTCCCTTCTCGGTGCGCTCCGCCGGTCACTGTGTGCGCACACACCCTATACCGGGGGTTACGGAGGCTCTCCGTCGACGTCCTTAGACGACTCCTAACCGTGCCTCACGCGATTCTCAAGCTCGCGACGTCCCATGGCCCCGGGAACGGCGACGCGGTGGCCGTCCCCCACCACATGTCACCGCGAGAGCACCCCACCCATGCGCCACCTCCCCATCGCCGTCGGCACGATCGCGACCGCGGCCCTCCTGGCGGGCTGCGGCCACGGCGTCGCGGCCACCCAGACGTCTTCGAACTCCGCCGGCAAGCAGGCCGACGCGCTGAAGTTCTCGCAGTGCATGCGGGCGCACGGGATCAGCGACTTCCCCGATCCGTCGTCCGGCGGGGCCATCTCCATCAGTGGCGGCCCGAACAGCGACATGAGCCCCGACAATCCCACGTTCTCGCAGGCCCAGCAGGCGTGCCGGTCGCTGCTCCCCAACGGCGGCCAGATGAGCCCGCAGCAGCAGCAGCAGTTGCAACAGCAGGCGCTCGCCTTCTCGCAGTGCATGCGCTCCCACGGCGTCACCGACTTTCCCGACCCGCAGTTCCAGAGCGGCGGCGCCAGTGTCGGCATCCGGATCAACGGCAAGGGCAGCGGGGACCTCAACCCCGACAACCCGACCTTCCAGCACGCCCAGCAGGCCTGCCAGTCCCTGCTCGGCCA
>DATKEY010000380.1:0-7931 GCA_035544475.1 Candidatus Dormiibacterota bacterium
GTCGCCGGGTGCGCGGCGTGCACCGGCATCCTGTTCCTCGGCCGCGCCCTGGGCCTCGGGTCTCGACGTGCGTGGGCGACGACCCTGGTGGGGGCGGTCCTACTGGCGATCCTCTGCGCGTGGGGAACCGACGCCCTGATCGCCCCGGCGTTCTCGCTGCCGGCGCGGACGTGCGCGATTCTCGCGGCCTCTCCCTCGGCGCTCGGAGCGCTCCTCCTCCTCGCCCCGGCGACCCTGCGGTCGGTCTCGGGCGGAGCGCGCCGGGGGATGTCCCGCCGGATCAGCCGGAGGACGCGCCCAGCGGCTCAGGCGTAGCCGGGGCCGGGTCGCACAGCGGCGGGGCGTCCAGCGCGCAGTGCCACCGGACCTGCTCGGCCCGCGCCGGACGGCGCTCCGGGTTGCGGATGGTGAGCACGGCGAGCACCGAGCCCGCGGCGCAGCACGCGGCGGCGGCGAGCACGGCGGTGTGGAATCCCGACGAGAACTGTGCGGGGTGGAGGTAGCTGTCCCCGGTGATGCCCGCGATCGCCGGCAGGACGGCGACGGCGATGAGCGAGGCGGTGCGGGCGACGTCGTTGTTGACCGCCGACGCGATCCCCATGTGCTCGCCGGGTGCCGCCGCGAGCACCGTCGCGGTGAGCGGCGCCACGACGACGGCGAGCCCGAGGCCGAGGAGGCACACCGCGGGGAGCACGGTGCCCACGTAGGTCCCGCCGGCGCCGACGCGCACCAGGAGTGCGAGTCCCGCTCCGACGAGCAGGGGCCCGACCGACATCTGCAGACGCGGACCGATCCGTGCGGCGAGCGCGCCGGAGCGGGCGGAGAGCGCGAAGGTGATGAAGGTGATCGGCAGGAGCGCGACACCGGAGCCGAGCGGACTGTAGTGGGCGACCTGCTGGAGCTCGATGGGGAGGAGGAAGAGGGCGCCGCCCATCCCCCCGTAGACCACGAAGGTGACCGCGTTCGCGCCGGTGAACTGGCGCGAGCGGAAGACGCCGAGCGGCAGCATGGGGTTCGCGGTCCGGGCCTCGACGGCGGTGAAGGCGGCGAGCAGCGCCGCTCCGCCGACGAGGCTGGTCAGCGTCCCCGCGGACGCCCACCCCAGGCCCGGCCCCTCGATGAGGCCGTAGACGATCGCGGCGAGGCCGACGCTGACGAGCGTCGCACCGCGGAGATCGAGCGGTCCGGACACGGTGGCATCACGGCTCTCGGGGACGTGACGCACCGCGATCGCGACGACCGCGACCGCGACCGGAAGGTTGATGAGGAAGATGAGCCGCCAGGAGCCCGCGTCGACCAGCCAGCCGCCGAGGAAGGGGCCGATCGCCATCGCGACACCTCCGAGCCCCGACCACGCCCCGATCGCGCGCGACCGGTCCTCCTCGTCGAAGGACGCCTGGAGGATGGCGAGGCTGCCCGGCGTCAGCAGCGCGCCACCGACCCCCTGGAGGATGCGGGCGGCGATCAGCGTCGCGGCGGTCGGGGCGACGCCGCAGAGCAGCGAGGCGAGGGCGAACCAGACGGTGCCGACGACGAACAGCCGGCGGCGTCCGTAGCGATCGCCGAGCGACCCGCCGAGAAGCAGCAGACCGGCGAGGGCGAGCGTATAGCCGTTCGTCACCCACTGCAGGTCCGCCACCCCGGTGTGGAACTGCCGCCCGATGGTCGGCAGCGCGATGCCGACGACGGTCGAGTCGATCATCGCCATGGCCGAGCCGAGGACGGTCGCCGCGATCACCCAGCGCCCGTGCCCGGTGGCGTACCTCAGACCGCCCTCGGGCGCCGCCGTCGACGCCCCCAGCGCATGACCAGCCATCGGCCATAGGCTAGGTGGTCGCCGCCGCCGGTGCCACCGGCCGGCCGGATCAGCCGGCGGCGCGGAGGAGCTCGCGGGCGAGCATGGGGGAGTCGGAGGGGCCGTCCGCCCAGCCGAGCTCGTAGGCGGGGCGGTCGAGGAGGCGGCTCGCGGTGGCGGGGTCGACGGGGCGGGAGAAGTAGAAACCCTGGCCCGCCTCGACGCCGAGCGCACGGACATAGGCGAGCTGCTCGGGGGTCTCGATGCCCTCGGCGACGATGTCCGCCTCGATGGTGCCGAGGAGCCGGACGATCGCCAGGGTGAGGGCCCGGTCGGCGCCGCTGGTGCCGAGGCCGGCGACGAACATGCGGTCGATCTTGACGATGTCGAGCGGCAGTCCCCGAAGATACCCCAGGGACGAGTACCCCGCGCCGAAGTCGTCCATGGCGATCCTCACCCCGCAGCGCCGCAGCTGTTCGAGCTGCTCGCGCACGCCGTGCATGTCGTCGACGAGCGCGCTCTCGGTGACCTCGAGGACGAGCTGACGCGGGTCGAGGCCGGTGGTGTCGAGGGTGGCGAGCACCGTGGCCGCGAACCCGGGCTCGCAGAGCTGACGGGAGGAGACGTTCACCGAGATCGCCAGCGGGCGCTCGACCGACCTCCCGGCATGCCAGCCCTGCACCTGGCGGCAGGCGGTCTCCAGCACCCAGGCGCCGATCGGGACGATGAGGCCGGTCTCCTCCGCCGCGGTGATGAAGTCCGCGGGTGCGACGAGGCCGCGCTCGGGGTGCTCCCAGCGGATCAGCGCCTCGACCCCGGTGACGGTGCCGTCGGCGAGGGCGACCACCGGCTGGTACTCGACGAAGAACTCCCCACGCTCGACGGCGCGGCGAAGCTCGCCTCCGAGCTCCATGCGGTGGAGCGCGGCGCGGTGCATCGCCGGCTCGTACACCTGGATCCGTCCTCTCCCCCCGGACTTCGCGGCGTACATCGCGACGTCGGCGCGGCCGAGCAGGCCGTCGACGGTGCCCTCCTCGCCGAGGTAGCCGTCGAGGCCGGAGCACACGGCGATCCCGATGCTCGCGGTGGTGAACACCTCGGCGCCGGCGGTGTCGAAGGGCGCGCGAAGGGTCTCGAGGATCCGCTCGGCGACCGCACTCGCCCGCGCCGCGGTCGTCCCGGGGAGGAGCACCGCGAACTCGTCACCACCGATGTGCGCGGGGGTGTCGCCGGGGCGGACCACCGCCCGCAACCGGTCCGCGACGCCCACCAGGACCTCGTCGCCGGCCGCGTGCCCGAGCGTGTCGTTGATCACCTTGAAACGGTCGAGGTCGAGGAGCAGGACGGCCACCGGGCTGATCGCCCGCGCGCTGCTCGCCAGCGCGTGCTCGACACGGTCGCGGAAGAGGGTGCGGTTGGCGAGCTGGGTCAGCGAGTCGTAGAGCGCCTGGTGACGCAGCTCCTCCTCGAGTGCGGTCCGCTCGGTGACGTCCTGGGCGAGGGCGATGAACGCGGGACGTCCGTTGAACTCCTGGTGCCGTCCGCTGATCTCGACGTGGATGATCCGGCCGTCCTTGAGCAGGTGCCGGGCCCGCCCCTGGAAGGGCAGTCCCGGGCGCACCAGGTCGAGCCGCTTGAGCCCACCCTCACGATCCTCCAGCGGCTGGAGGTCGACGATCGGCATCGCGAGGAACTCCTCACGGGAGTAGCCGTACAGCTCGATCGCCGCCTCGTTGACGGCGAGATGCCCGCGGGTGCCGAGATCCCACACCCACATCGGGTGCGGGTTGCTCTCGAAGAGCAGCCGGAAGCTCTCCTCGCTCTGGCGCAGCGCGTCCGCTTCGGCGCGGAGCACCGCCGCTCGCCGCCGCCGGCGCGCCGACCGCAGCAGCAGGCCGGCCATGAGGATCGATGTGAGCACGATGAGCGCGGTACCGCCCCACAGCTGTGCGCTCTGGGCGCGGGCGGCGTCGTCCTGGAACTCCGACTGCGCGGCGCTGACGACCGCGTGGACGTGCTGGTAGCCGAGGAGCACGGGCAGGCTGCGGGTCGTGAGCAGGTTGAGCTGTCCCGTCGAGACCTGGCTCCTCGCCCCGTCGATCGCCTGATCGTACGCGACCGTCGCCTCCTCGATGCCGGCGACCGTCGTCGGGTCGACCCCGTCGCGGCGAAGCCCGGCGATGTCGTTCGCGATCAGCCCGCGCACGTTGCCGAGATACCCGCTGAGCTGGTCGACCTGGACGTGGCCGGCGAGCGCCTCCCACACGAGGAAGGCCTCGCTCGTCGCGTTGTCCTCGATCCGGGCCGCACGGATCGAGGCATCGAGCCGCTCGGCGGCATACCCGTTGAGGAGATTGATGGCCAGCGCCGTGGTCACGGGGAGGAGCGACGCCGGGATCAGCACGAGGAGCGTGCTGACGACGTGCTTCAGCGGGAAGCGCATGAGGTCCTCGGACGACGGGCGAAGGGTGCCGGGTGAGTATGGGGGGCATTGCCCGACCGGCGGCGTTAAGTCGGGTAAAGTCTCGTGAAAGCAATGGACTGCAGGTGACAGTCCTGTGGCGCCGTGTGCGACCGGGTCGCGCACGCCCCGGAGCGCGTCGCGTAACCCCTCACGTATGGGTGGGTGCCAGAGTCCCCCACTCAATCCAAGGGAGAGTACGCGAATGGACTTCTCGAATCTTCGACTGCCCGCGCTCGCGGCGGGCACAGTCGCGGTGAGCGCCGTGCTCGCCGCCTGCGGCGCCGGCGCCTCGACCTCCTCCGCGCCGGCCGGTCCCGGGACGGGATCCTCGTCGAGCTCGTCGACCTCGATGCCGATGCCACTCTCGACCGCGGCGGTCGCGACCGCGCCGGTGGCGACCGACAAGGTCGCCATCCAGGGCTTCGCCTTCGGCCCCGCGACGATCACCGTGAAGCCGGGTACGACGGTCACCTGGACGCAGCAGGACGAGGACCAGCACACCGTCACCGCCAACGACGGGTCGTTCACATCCTCGCCACTCATCACCGGCACGACGTACACCCACACCTTCACCGCACCGGGCACGTATCAGTACCACTGCTCGATCCACCCCTTCATGCACGGCACCGTGGTGGTCGGCAATGGCTGAGAGCCGTGACCTCATGACCCATCTCGACGAGGCGGGACGCGCGCTCGTCGACCGCGAGGTCGACCGGCGCGGCTTCCTGAAGTGCGCCTCCTGGGTCGGCGCGGGAACGATCTGGACCGTGAGCGGCGGGCTCGTCGCCGCCTGTGGCACCGCGCTGACCGGACAGAACGGCAGCGCGACGGACGCTCCCACCGGCCTCTACTTCGTGCAGATCAGCGACAGCCACATCGGCTTCCAGGGCACGGCGAACCCCGACGTTCTCGGGAGCTTCACCAAGGCGGTCGCCCAGGTCAACGCCCTCCCCAACCGGCCGGCCTTCGTGATCCACACCGGCGACCTCACCCACACCTCGACACCGGAGCAGTTCAACACCGTCAAGGACGTGCTCGGCACCCTCAAGACCCCGCAGGTCGTCGTCGTCCCCGGGGAGCACGACACCGTCATGGGTCCGAAGCCCTACCTCGACGTCTTCGGCGCCGGCACCCAGGGCGACGGCTGGTCGAGCTTCGACATGGGCGGGATCCACTTCCTCAGCCTCAACAACGTCGTCGACGTCGTCAACCTCGGCCACCTCGGCACCGCGCAGCTCGAGTTCATCCAGAAGGACGTCGCCGGCCTCAAGTCCGACACCCCGATCGTCGTCTTCGCGCACATCCCGATGTGGACGATCTACGAGAAGTGGGGCTGGGGCACCGACGACGCGGCGCAGGCGCTCTCCTACCTCAAGCGCTTCGCGTCGGTGACCCTGCTCAACGGTCACATCCACCAGATCATCTCGAAGGTCGAGGGGAACGTGACCTACTCGACCGCCACCACCACCGCCTACCCCCTGCCGGCTCCGGGCGCCGCGCCCGCCCCGGCGCCGCTGACCGTCCCCGCGGGGAAGCTCCACGACATCCTCGGGATCCGTGAGGTGCGCTATCGCGGCGCCGATCGCGGCTTCCGGCTCACGGACGACCACAACCTGTGAGCAGGCTGCACACCGTTCCCGACCGCGTGGCCGGCTCCGCCGGGCTCACCGGGCTCATGGGCCTCCAGGCGTGGGTGTGGACCGCGTCCGTCCTCCCCAAGGTGACGTCCTCCACCTTCCTCACCGGGTTCGTCCGCTTCGTCGGCGCCGCGCCGCCGATGCGCCCTGCCCTCTACGGGCACCTGGTGACGCCGGTCATCCTCGCCGCCCCGGCGCTCTTCGCCGTCGGCTCCCTGGTCACCGAGCTCGCGCTCGCGATCACCTTCCTCGTGGCCACCGTCGCGCTCCTGCGATCTCGCCGGTCCATGCCGCGTCGCGTCCTCGTCGCCGGCGCGGTCGCCTCGGTCGTCGCCGCCGGGTTCGCGCTCAACCTCGCGCTCCTCGTCGGCGACGCGGCCCCGTGGAGGCTCGGCGACCCGTTCGACAGCGGGGTCGCCGTCGAGTACCTGCTCGTGGGGCTCGGCCTCGTCACCGCGCTGACCACCTTCACGACGATCCGCACGTCAGCGCGGCGGCTCGCGCCCGCCGGCGCTCGCGGCGAGCGGCATGCACAGCAAGGGAGGAGGGCATGGGAATGAGACTGCGCCTCATCGGAATCCTGGGTGCGACCCTCGCCGGCGCGGCCGGCACGGCGGTGACCGCGCCCGCGGCCACGACGGCGACCCACCCCGCCATCGTGGCCGGGAGCGCCGCGGGTCGGGCGGTCGGGGCTGACCCGGCCCATCGACTCTGCGGCGACCCCGGTGGGGACTCCGGCGACGGAGGTGGGCAGGGCGGCGGCAACGCCTGAGCGGACCGTCGTCCAGGCTCACCGGCGGGGGGCGTCCATCCGGACGCTCCCCGTTCGTCCGCCTACCCCGGCTCGCCGAGCGGCACGACCTCTCCGGGTGCGAACTCCCCGCGCCCATCGCGGCGGACGAGGGTGACCCGACCCGGCCCCACCACGGTCCACGTTCCACGATCCCAGAGCGCCGCCGTGCGCTCGTCGACGCCGAGGAGCAGCGGGTCGCCGTCGATCGCCTCGAGCGCGGACTCGACCCACGTCGCGCCGAAGCCGTCGAAGTGCGGGAGCACGGCGTCGACCGGGGCGAGGCCGAGCGCAGCCCGCGGCCGCCGGCGCGAGCGGTCGGGCCAGGAGGCGCGGATGAGCATCGTGCCTGCGAGGGCCATCGCACCCGCCGAGGATCCCGCCAGCGAGGCGCCCCCGGCCCAGGCACTCCGCAGCGCGTCCCACAGAGGCGATCCCTGGAGCACGTCGAGCAGCAGGCCGGGGTCGCCGCCGCAGATGTAGACGAGACCCGCGCCACCGGCTCGCCCGGCGATCGCCGGGTCCATGGCGTCGCGACGGCGGAGGACCGGCAGCTCCTCGATCTCCGCGCCGAGGCCGGCGAACCAGGCACGCGCGGTCTCGACCGCCCGCTCGGGCTGCTGGCGCGCCGCCGCCGTCGGCAGCACGAACCGCGGGCCGTCGCGCGCCGCGGCAAGCAGCGCGCGATCGCAGCCCTCGTTGCCGGGCATGAACTCCCCGCCTCCGGCGAGCGCCAGCACCCCGCTCCTCGGTGATATGACGGAGCTCATCGAGGAACTGTGACCGATGGACGAGAACGACTGGCTGGCGGCGCGGTTCGAGGCCAGCAGGCCCCGCCTGCGGTCGGTGGCCTACCGGATGCTCGGCTCGCTCAGCGAGGCCGAGGACGCCGTCCAGGAGGCGTGGATCCACGCCGCGGGGGCCGACGCGGAGGACGTGGCGAACCTGGAGGGATGGCTGACCACCATCGTCTCGCGGGTCTGCCTGGACATGCTGCGCTCGCGCAAGTCGCGCCGCGAGGAGCCGCTGGCGGTGGAGGACGCCGTCGCGGCCGCGGGACCCGAGCAGGAGGCGGTGCTGGCCGACTCGGTGGGGCTCGCGATGCTCGTGGTGCTCGACACGCTGGCGCCCGCGGAGCGTGTCGCGTTCGTCCTGCACGACATGTTCGGCCTGCCGTTCGGCGAGATCGGGGCGGCCACCGGGCGTTCGGCGGCTGCCGCGCGCCAGCTCGCCAGCCGGGCGCGG
>DATKEY010000381.1:0-10115 GCA_035544475.1 Candidatus Dormiibacterota bacterium
GACGACGGACGCCGTCGCGCTCGACGGCGCCGGCGACGGCGCGGGGCTCCCGCACCCCGCGACCGCGAGGAGCAGGACGACGGCGGACAGCCGTGCCGGGTGGTGCATCAGGTGAGGATGTTGACAGCCCGTGCCGCGACCACGGCCACGGTGACCAGCGAGACGACGGACTCGACGGCCATGAGCATCTTGGCCAGAACGGTGAGGGGCATGGTGTCGGTGGGGCTGAACGCGGTCGCGTTGGTGAAGGCGACGTACAGGTAGTCGAGGAACGTCGGGGTCCACCCCGGCCGTGCGGCCTCGGGGGTGACCATCTGGGGGAAGAGGAAGTCGGGCTCCTCGTGCTCCGGGGTGCAGCGGTCGATCGGACCTCCGCGGTCGATCTCCCAGAACCAGAGCGCGAAGACGAGCACATTGGTGAGCCAGATCTGGATCGAGGAGACGATCAGCTCGCGCCCGTCGACCTTCGAGCCCCCGATCAGCGAGTGGACGAGCAGCACCAGCGACATGACATTGGCCGCGTTGATGACACCGATGCTCACGATCGCGAGCGCTCGCACCACGCGCTCCTCGAGCTGGTGGCGTGACGTGGTCACGCTGAGGAGGAGCAGCAGGACGGCCTCACCACCGGGGATCAGCCAGAAGGGCCCGAGGATCAGCTTGTCGGGGAGGGTGATGTAGAGGACGAGGGCGGCGACGGTCGCCAGGCGGGCGAGCCACTTCGGCTCATGCCTGGCGACGTACCCCCAGGCGGCCGGCAGCTCGGTCCCCTCGGTTCGCACGGTGCCTCATCATGACGGGGGCAGCCGGGCGACGGAGGACAGGCGATGGCGATCTCGAGCGGGCATCAGTTTGCGACCGCGGCGGAGCTGGCTCCGTACCACCTCCTCGAGGGCATCCTCGCCCGCTCGGTCCACGGAGCGGACCTCACCCTCGCCCTCGTCGACCTCGCCCCCTACCTGCGGATGCCCGAGCACCGCCACCCCCAGGAGCAGCTGGGGATGGTGGTGCGCGGCGAGCTGACGCTGACGATCGGCGACTCCGACAGCAGGCTGCGCCGGCCCGGCGACATGTGGGTGATCCCGAGCGACGTCCCCCATTCGGTCGTCGTCGGCCCCGAGGGATGCAGCGTCGTCGAGGCCTTCGCGCCGCCGCGGGCGGACTGGGAGGCGATGCCGCGCCGGGAGCCGCACCCCGGAGACTGGCCGGAGGCGCCGGCCCCTCGTTGAGCAGGGTCAGCCGCCGCTGAGGATGTGGTGGAGGGCGAAGGCCGCGAGGCCGAGCCCTCCGCTGAGCGCGAGGCCGGAGAGCGCGGTGCCTGCGTGCCGCCGCAGCCGCCGGACCCTGGACTCGGGCGCGCCGGCGCGGAAGTCGATCTCCACCAGCCCCTCGCCCACCCAGCGCGCCAGGGGGCGGTGACGGCGGACGCCGTCGACCTCCCGGCGCGGGGAGCCCATGACGCTCAAACCCTTTCCCCGGACGTTCCCGTGACCCTGACGTGAGGATACGCCGCCGGCGGGTCGTGTGACATCCCCGTGAACTCCTGGCGACAGGGCGCCGACCTCGCCGGGCTGGACGGTTGGGCGGATCTACGGTTCGGGTCATGAACGATTCCGCCCGGGCTGCGTCGGAGGGGCGCGAGGATCTCCTCGAGCGCCTGCTCGACCTCCAACCCAGGATGCGCCAGCGCTTCGACGCGGTGCTCCCGCGCGGGCTGTGCGCAACAGTGTCCGCCGATCTCGGCGGCGTCACCCAGCACCAGCTCGAGGTGCTCCGCACCCTCGCCCGCCGCGGGCGGGTGACGATGCACGAGCTCGCCTCGCTCCTCGGCGTCGGCCCGAGCAGCGCCACCCAGCTCGTCGACCGGCTCATCAACCGCGAGCTGGTCGAGCGGCACACCGATCCCAGCGACCGCCGCCTGGTCTGGATCGTCGCCACGCCCCGCGCCGAGCTCCTCACCGCCCGTTTCGGCGAGGTGAAGCGCGAGATCGTGCGCGCCCTCGCCAGCGGCCTCACCGACCGCGAGCTGTCGATCCTCATCGACCTGCTCGCGAAGCTCGCCGACGGCCCCCACGTCCGTGTCGCCGCCACCATGGAGGAAGGACTGCAGTGACCCGCATCTTCGGCGCCATCGGCCGGCTCTCGGTCCGGTTCCGCTACCCCGTCGTCGCGCTGTGGGTCGCGGTGACCGTCCTCAGCATGCACTTCTTCCCCGGGATGTCGAGCGTCGCCAAGGACACCAACAGCGGCTTCCTCCCCGCCAACACGCCGAGCATGCAGGCGTCGAAGCTGGCGACGCCGTTTCAGAACAGCGACCAGGCCTCGCTGACCGTCGTGGTCAGCCGTTCGGGCGGCAGCCTCTCGGCCGCCGACCAGCAGGTCGTCACCCAGGTCGAGGCCGCCGTCGGCAGGGTCGTCGACGTCACCTCGGTCCACGACCTCGGCCTCTCGCGAGACGGCGCCGCCGAGCAGGCCCTCGTCCAGGCCAACGTTGCTCCGTACGGGAACGGCAGCGACCAGCAGGCCGTGGTGTCGGGCATCCGCAGGATCCTCGAGGCCCACTCCTCCGGGGGGCTGACCTTCAACCTGACCGGCGAATTGCCGATCGTCGTCGACACCCAGCAGACACAGTCGTCCTCGCGCAGCAGCACCCAGGGCCTCTCGTTCCTGTTCATCATCGTCCTGCTGCTCTTCGCCTTCCGAGCCCTGCTCGCACCGCTGGTCACCCTGCTCCCCGCCGCGCTGGTGCTCTTCCTCGCCAGCCCGGTGATCGCCGCGGCGACCCACCTCGGCGTTCAGGTCTCGAGCATCACCCAGTTCCTGCTGGTCGTGCTGGTGCTCGGCGCCGGCACCGATTACGGCCTCTTCCTGGTCTTCCGCGTCCGCGAGGAGCTGCGACGCGGGCTCGACCCCAAGGACGCCGTGGTCCGCGCGGTGAGCACCGTGGGCGAGTCGATCACCTTCAGCGCGCTCACCGTCATCGCCGCCCTGATGAGCCTGGTTCTGGCCAAGTTCGGCTTCTACCAGAGCATGGGCCCGGCGCTGGCCATCGGCATCGGCCTGATGCTGCTCGCCGGCTTGACCCTCCTGCCCGCGCTGCTCGCCATCTTCCGTCGCGCCGTCTTCTGGCCGAGCCGGACGCGGCTCGTGGAGCACCCGAGGACCACGATCTACGGGCGCATCGCCGGCGCCGTGGTGCGCCGCCCGCTGGCGGTCGCCGCCGTGGGCGTGCTCGGCTTCGCGGCGCTCGCGGCCGGCTCGCTCTCGAGCAGCACGGCGGGGTTCGCCGACCAGTCGACGGGCCCCGCGGGCAGCGACTCCGCCGCCGGCAGCGCGGTCCTCGCCGCCCACTACCCGGCGGCGACCAACCCCTCGGTGGTGCTGCTGCACTTCGCCCAGCCGGTGTGGGACGACCTCGGCGAGATCGGCACCGCCGAGCAGGCACTGCGCACCAGCGGCCAGGTCGGCCGGGTCGTCGGGCCGCTCGATCCGGCCGGGACCGCGCTGAGCCGCACCTACGTCGCCGGTCTCCACAGCGAGCTCGGCAGCCTGCCCCTGCCGCTGGCCCCGACGCCGCCCGCCGGCTCCGGGGTGTCCGCAGCCGACTACAACACCTACCTCGCGCTGAGCCACTTCATCAGCGCCGACGGCCGGACCGTGCAGCTGGCGGCGGCACCGCTGATCACCGACACCTCCTCGCCCGCCGCGATGGCGGCGATCCCGCAGCTGCGCGACACCGTCACCGCCATCGCCCACGAGGTCGGCGCCACGGACAGCGGCGTCTTCAGCCTCACCGCCTTCGCCTACGACGTCAGCCACATCTCCCAGAGCGACCTCTCCACGATCATCCCCGTCGTCGCCATCCTCATCGCCCTGCTCCTCACGCTGGTGATGCGCAGCCTGGTGGCGCCGCTCTACCTGGTGGCGAGCGTGCTGCTCTCCTACCTCGCCGCCCTCGGCTTCGTGGCGATCGTCTTCGTGCACGTCGGCGGCTCGGCGGGGGTGAACTTCGTGCTCCCGTTCCTGATGTTCGTCTTCCTCATGGCGCTCGGCTCCGACTACAACATCCTGGTGATGACGCGCATCCGTGAGGAGGCGCAGCACCTTCCGCTCAAGGAGGCGGTGCGCCGCGCGGTCGGCGCCACCGGCACCACCGTGACGACCGCCGGGATGATCCTCGGCGGCACCTTCGCGGTCCTCGCCGTCGCCGCGGGCAACGCGTCGGGAGCCGACCAGGTCCGCCAGATCGGGTACGGCATCGCCGCGGGCGTGCTCATGGACACCTTCGTCATCCGCACCGTCCTCGTGCCCGCGATCGTGACCCTGCTCGGCCGCTGGAACTGGTGGCCCTCGCCGCTCTTCCGCCGCGCCGCGGCCATCGAGTCCGACGCGGCCGAGATCGATCGGAGCTTCGCGGCATGACCTCGTCCACCGCTTCCGGAGACACCCCCATGGCCACGACGGCCACCCCGCCCTCCGCCCCCGCCGTGATGCTCTCGCACCGCGCACGGATGGCGGTGCTCGGCGCCACGCTGCTCGGACTCTTCCTCGCCTCTCTCGACCAGACGATCGTCGGCACCGCGCTGCCGCGCATCGTCACCGACCTGCACGGCGACAGCCTGTACACCTGGGTCGTCACCGTCTACCTGCTGACCTCGACGATCACCGGGCCGATCTACGGACGGCTCTCCGACGCCTACGGACGCAAGCCGCTGCTGATGGCCGGCATCAGCCTCTTCCTCGTCGGCTCCGCGCTCTCCGGGCTCTCCCAGAACATGACCGAGCTGATCGCCTTCCGAGCGCTCCAGGGTCTCGGCGCCGGCGCGCTCTTCCCCATCTCGCTCGCGGTCATCGGCGACCTCTTCAGCCCGCGCGAGCGCGGCCGCTATCAGGGCGTCTTCGGCGCCGTGTTCGGGATCAGCTTCATCGCCGGCCCGTTCCTCGGCGGCTTCCTCACCGACCACGTCAGCTGGCACTGGGTCTTCTACGTCAACCTGCCGATCGGGATCGCCGCGCTGGCGATCATCGCCGCGGTGCTGCCGTCGATCCGGCGCGCCTCGGGCAGCTGGCGCGACATCGACTTCCTCGGCATCGGGCTCTTCAGCGCCGGCGTCGTGCCGCTGCTCATCGGTCTCTCGAACAAGGGCCAGCCCGACTCCACCGGCGCGCTCCCCGGCTGGCTCAGCCCTGGGGTCGGCGGCCTCATCCTGGTCGGCGCCATCGTCCTCGCCGGGTTCGTCCTCGCCGAGGCGCGCGCCCGCGAGCCGATCATGCCCCTCGACCTCTTCCGCAACCGCACCTACTCGGCGTCACAGGCGGCGGTCTTCCTCATCGCCGTCGCGATGTTCACCGCGGTGATCTTCCTGCCCCGCTACTACCAGGCGGTGCGCGGGGTGAGCGCGACCGCGTCCGGTTACGAGATCTGGCCGCTCCTCCTCGGCCTCATCGGCGGCAGCATCGCCGGCGGCATCCTCATCAGCAAGGTGGGCCGCTACCGTTCGATGCTCATCGGATCGGCGGTGCTGCTCGTCGCCGGCGCCGCGCTCATGACCCGGCTCGGCGCGACCACCGGCAGCCCGGTCCTGTGGGCGTGGATGCTCGTCGTCGGGCTCGGCGTGGGGCCGTCGCTCAGCGGCTTCACCGTCGTCGTGCAGAACTGCGTCACCCCGGAGCGGATCGGCGTCGCCACGAGCACGTTGACCTTCTTCCGCCAGGTCGGCGGGTCGGTCGGCCTCGCGGCCGCGGGCACCCTCTTCAGCAGCACCTTCGCGAACCGGCTCTCGGGCGCGATCACGGCCCAGGGCGTGCCGGCCTCGGCGGCCGCGCACCTCACCGGCAACCAGGGCTCGCTCACCGCCGTCGGCGACATCAGCGGCCAGATCTCGGCGGCGCTGCCGCCGGCGCAGCACGACCTCGTCGCGCGCATCGTCACCGGCATCCACGACGCCTTCGCGGCGTCGGTCGCTCAGATCTTCTGGCTCTCGCTCGCCGCATCGGCACTCGCCCTCGTCGCGATCGTCGTGCTCCGCGACGTGCCGCTGCGTGGCGGTGGCCAGGAGCGCGACGCGGGCGACATGGTGGCGGTCGCGTAGACGCCTGACCCCCTGAAACAGGGCGCCCCGGAGGTCTAGACTTCCGCGCCATGAAGGCGATCGGCGCCGTTCTCCTGCTCGCCGTCCTCGGCCTCGGCGCCGCCGGCTGCTCGGGCTCGAGCGCGAGCAGCGCCGACGCGGTGAACGCGGCGACGAGCAGCGCGTCGACCAGCGCCACCCCGGCGCCCAAGGTGATCCGCGAGTCGCTCGGCCAGGGGACGTTGTCCGATCCGCTGAAGATCGACGTCGCGCCGCCCAGCCAGCTCACCGTCCAGGAGGTGACCATCCAGCCCGGCGGCGTCGCACCCTGGCACACCCACCCCGGCGCCGAGAACACCGTGGTCACCGCGGGGCAGCTCACCCTCACGATCGCGACCGACCCGGGCTGCGCCCCGCGTCACCTCGCCCCCGGGCAGGCCTTCGACATCCCCGCGAACACCCCGCACACCGCCCGCAACGACGGCACCACCGCGGTGACGCTCTTCGTCACCTACATCGGCAATCAGCCGGGAGCGACGCTCGTCAACCCGGTCGCGACGCCGTCGGGCTGCTCCTCGTAGATCGACGAGAGCCGGGGATCCATCTCCGGCGGCTCGTCGAGGATCGACTGCCAGAAGCCGACGTACGCCTGCTCGTGGAGGAACCCCATCCGGATGGGGATCTGGTTCGGGTACAGGTGCTCGTACGAGCGGAAGTCCGCGATGATCACCTCGTACTCGTGGAGCCGCTGGCGGTGGAGCGCGATCTGCTCCTCGGCGAGCCGGCGGATGCGCTCGAGGTCGGTGAGGCCGGAGAACACGAGCTTGAGCAGGCCGAGGTCGCGCACCTCGGTCTGCTCCTGGACCGGGCTGTCGAACCACTGACGGAGCGCCTGGCGGCCGGCGTCGGTGAGCGAGTAGAGCTTGCGGCGGCGGCCGTGCCCCTCCTGGATCTCCTCGAGCAGGCCGAGCCTGGCGAGGCGCGCAGGTTCGACGTAGAGCTGGGAGTGGGGGAAGTCCCAGAACCAGGCGACGCCCTGGTGGGCCAGCTGCTTCAGCTGGTACGGGGTGACCCGCCCGAGCCGAGCCGCGTAGCCGAGCACGAGGAAGGCGCTCGGCCCCAGCGTCAGCCGGCGGGCCGGCCCGTCGCCGTCCTGGACGGTCACCTTCGTCGACCTGTACACGCAGCGCCACCCCGTACCACCGACTCCGACCATCGCAGCGCGATGGTCCAGAGCCGATGATACGGGGTCGCGTGCCGCGCTGCGTGGCTAGGCGCGTGAGAACCAGTAGTTGAGCGACAGGCTGTGCGGCCAGACCATCGCGACCTCGGCGCCCACCGTCCGGAGCAGGAAGTCCGCGATCCCCGGGATCTTGACCGTCTCGGCGTACCACGCCCAGTTCCACACCCGGTACTTGCGCAGCGCCTTCGCGACCGCCGGATAGGGGTCGGTGCCGCGGAGCACGGCCTCGGCCGCCATCAGCGAGCCGACGGTGCCGCCGGTCATGCCGTCCGCGTAATACGCGGCGATCCACGGGGTGCAGGCGCGCCGCAACTCGAGGGTGCCGGGGAGTGAGGACTTCGGCGCGGTCACCGGCGGGGCGGGCACGAACGCCTTGCCCGTCGTCTGCTCGGGGTCGACGGGGACGAGGCCCATCAGGTCCGCGAAGCCCGCCAGCTCCTCGAGGAGCACGGCGAACTCCCGCTCCTTGTCGACCGGCCTCTTGAGGTCGACGGGACGGGCGTTGATCCCGTACCAGGTCGCCTCCGGGGAGAGCGGATCGGAGAAGGGGGTGAAGTACCCGACGTCGATCGTCCCCTCGCGCAGCAGAAGCGGCGCATACGTCGTCGCCGGGGCGAAGGGGGCGCGCAGCCCGTCCGGCGGCTCCTTGTACGGCATCTGCACGGCGACGATCGCCTGCCTGGGCTTGTATCCAGGGTTGCCCAGGAGCTCAGGGTTCGTGGTGACATTGACGACGAGCGGCCGCTTCCCGGTTGCGAGCGAGCGGGCGTGGTCGAGCGAGGTCACGGGCTCGGGCCGCTCGACGATGCCGTCGAGGTTGCTGAGCTCCTTGATCCCCATCGCGGTGCGGGAGTTGCGGAAGCCGTACATCCCCGGGCGCTTCAGCCCCTTCCTCCCGCCCTGCCAGGTGCCGACCCTGCTGTGGGTGTACCGTCCGGTCGCCTTGTCCTTCCACGCCATCGACGCGGTCTGCCGGTAGGCGATCGGCGGCGGGTTGTGGGTGCCGGCGATCTGGCGCACGACCTCGTCGGTAGAGCGGTCGAGTGCGTAGGCGAGGAAGTCGCAGGCGGCCCCTCGCAGGGAGACGCCCGCCTTGAGGCGGCGGTCCTCGACCGGCGCCGGGCCGGCGAGGACGACGTTGCCGGCGAACTCGGGGCTGCGCGCGAGCCGGGCGGCGAAGGTGTGGGAGGTGATGCCGTGCCCGCCGACGATCACGACGGAGTCGTAGAGCGGCTTGGCGCCCCGCGGCCCGGCGCACTCGGCGATCGTCTTCTCGACGTACTCGAAGCGCTCGCGGTCGGGCCCACTCGGGACGTAGCGCTGGCGGGTGGGGGGCGCCGCCGTCTCCGCCCGATCGACCTGCACATCCGTGGCCATCGCACCGCCTCCGTCTCCGTCTTCGCCGATAGTCCATACTAAACGATCGGCTATGGACCCTGCAAGTCCGCGGCGGCGATGCGATAGACGGTGCCGACCGAGGGCTGGACGAAGGCCTCGGGCATCGCCGCGGCGAGCCTGTGGGTGGCCCGCCACCCGGTGCAGTGGGAGGGGACGAGCAGGCCGGCGCCGATGGCGCTCAGTGCGTCCACGGTCTGAGGGATGATCGCCTCGAAGAGCGGGCCGCTGAGGTGGAGACCGCCCACGAAGGCAGCGACCCGGCTCTCGCCGGTGAGCGCGCGGGCGTGGTGGAGGACGTTGACGGCCCCGGCGTGCGAGCAGCCGGAGACGACGACGAGCCCGCGGTCGCGGACGTTGACGACGACGTTCTGGTCGTCCCGGATCAGCGGGTCGGGCTCCCAGCCGTAGCCCGCGGTTCTGGCCATGTGCGACAGCATCCCCTGCTCGAAGCCGGTGGTGCGGTCGACCTGGCCGGAGACGAGCACGCAGCCGTCGATGATCACGCTCGGGCCTCGCTCCTCGACGACGCTGAGGCCCTCGCGCTCGAGATCGTTCGCGTTGGGCGGCGGCAGGTGGATCTCCTTCCCTGTCGGGAAGACCACCTTGCGGTCCCTCCAGGCGTCGGGGTGGATGAGCAGCGGCAGATGGAGGCGGCCGTGGCGCTGGAAGAGCCCCTCGAGGCCGCCGTGGTGGTCGGCGTGGCCGTGCGAGATGCAGATCGCGCGCAGGTCGGTGATGTCGACCTGCATCACGTCGAGGTTGCGACGCAGCGCGGTCGCGGAGAGGCCGCCGTCGTAGAGCACGCTGCTCCGCAGGCCGCCGGCCTCGACGGTGACGAGAGCCGAGAAACCGTGCTCGGCCACCAGCCCGTCGCGGTCGGCCCAGTCGTACGCGAGCGGAAAGCGACGGACGCCCTCGGCCCCGCCGAGGAGCACGTCCACCTGGTTGTCGACGACGACGGTGACCTCGACGGCGTCGACCTCTCGCAGCGTGACGGTCATGCGTCGTCCTCCTCGAACGTCCAGCGCGTCGGTGACCCGGTGAAGTCGGCGCTGTCGAGACCGAATGCCCACCGCGGCCGCACCCGGACGGTCGCGTTCCTCGTCGGGTCGAGCATGTCGATGCCGTAGTCGGTTGCGTACTTCGCGTTCTCGAGCGCGAGCAGCCGCTCCAGCGCAGGTGCGTCGGTCACGATCTCGGCGACGCCCTCGACGACAACGGGTACGGCCGCGTCCTCCGTTGTGATCGTGCAGCGCGGGTCGGCGCGCAGGTTGCGGATCTTCCGTGAGCCGAGGCTGCTGCTGAACCAGAGATGGTCCTGGTCCCACAGCGCCCAGACGGGCATGACGTGTGGGCCGCCGCCGGGGGTGATGGTCGCGAGCCAGTAGTTGCGTGAGGAGCTC
>DATKEY010000382.1:0-9235 GCA_035544475.1 Candidatus Dormiibacterota bacterium
TGGAGAGGTGGTACTCGACTGTGCTCGGGCTGATGAACAGCTGGGCGGCGATCTCCTGGTTGGTCGCCCCGCGCGCGACGAGCTGGGAGATCTGTGTCTCCTGTGGGGTCAGCTCACTCTGCGTCTCGACGCTTCGCTTCCGAACGTGCTCTCCGGTGGCGCGCAGTTCGACACGGGCACGCTCCGCGAACCCCTCCATCCCGAAGTCGGTGAACAGCTCGTCGGCGGCGCGCAGCTGCTCGCGGGCATCGACGTGCCGGCGCCGGCGGCGCAGCCACTCCCCGTAGACGAGGTGGCTGCGTGCCAGCTCGAACCGCAGCGCCGTGGGCGTGAGCCGTTCGATCGCCTCGCGGTACAGGGTCTCGGCCGCCTCACCCTCGCTGACGAGGCCCCGAGATCGCGCCTCGACAGCACCGCCCCAGTACGTCCCACTCGCGCCGGTGCTCTGGGTCAGGCGTTCCAGCGCGGTCGCCGCGGCCACGGTGTGTCCGGTGCGGCTCGCCGCTTCGACGAGCTCGACCGAGGCCCATTGCGAGTACCAGAGCTCATCCGGGTGCTCGAACGCCTGCTGCGCAGCGCCGAATGCCTCGTCGTACAGGGCGAGGCCGTTGCACATCGCGGCGGTGGCCCACCGTGCCATGCTGAGAGCCATGCCCTCCCCTCTGGCGACGAAGTCCTCGACGGCGGCGTCGATGAGCGGACGGGCCTCGTCCTGACGCCCGCGCAGGGCGGCGACGAGCAGGGCGGCGTAGGGAGCGGTGCGGGTGTCGGTCACATCGGCGACGGCGTCGATCTGTTCGACGAGTGACTCCGCCGCCGTGACCTCTCCCATATAGAGGTGCGCGCCGGCGCGAGTGCTGAGAGACAGCGGCAGGACGGTCAGCGCGCCCGCATCGCGCGCGACCTGGAGCTGATCGGCGGTGAGCACGTCCCAGGCGTCGAAATCCCAGATCAATCCGGCGGCCGCCGCGGCCAGCCACGACCAGCGCAACCGCTCGTCCATGGTGGCGGTGCCTCCGCGAAACGCGTGCAGCGCCTGCCGCACGACCGGCGCCCCCGCTGCGTATCCATCGGTGATGAGGAGCGCGAGGCCGTCGAGCAGCAGCTCCGAGGCCCGTGGAGGGCCGGCAGGCCGTGGGGCTGCGCGCGCTGCGCCGGCGATGTCGCGTGCGCTGGGGCCTTTCGCGAGCCGGCCCGCGAACAGTGCCGCCGTCAGGGCATCGAGGTACGTCTCGCGCGATCGCCGGACGTCGAGGCCTTCCAGCCGCCTGGCTGCCTTGAGCAGCAGAGGGGGGGCGTCGCTCCCCATCTGCGTCGCGAACGAGATCTGGGCTCGGAGCACGTCGAGCTGGGCACGCTCGAAGTCGTCGAGGGGTCCTCGCTCCGCGATGGCCACCAGCACCAGGGCGGCATCGAGGGCACCGGCGTGACGCTTCGCCTCGGCAGCCACGAGCGCGCGTAGCGCCCTCCGGGCGGGGTCGACCGTGAGCGCCGCCGACCGTTCCATGAATGCAGCCGCCGCCGCGAACCCGCCTCGAGCCTGGGCTCGACCCGCCGACAGCTCCAGCTCCATGGCGACGTCCTCGTCGGGACGAGACGTCGCCTGCGCTCGGTGCCACGCACGACGGTCGGGGTCGACCGCGGGATCGGTGGCCTGCGCGAGCGCGCGGTGGACCTCGCGCCTCTCCCGCGGAGATGCCGCTCCGTAGACGGCGGAGCGGACCAGCGGGTGTCGGAAGACCACAGCGGCGCGGAGATCCATCAGACCTTCGGCCTCGACCGCGTCGGCCGCCGATTCGGGGATGCCCAGCAGCTCGGCCGCGCGCCACACCAGCACCGGGTCACCGGTCGGTTCGGCGGCTGCGAGCAGCAACAGGCGCCGGGACTGCGGCGGGAGCCCGACCAGTCGGCGCCGATAGCTCTCCTCGATCCGACCCGCCAGCGGCAGCGACGGCGGCATGCCGAACCCGCCCGCGAGCTGGGCGGGGGTGAGGCCTCGCGGCAGCTCGAGCAGCGCGAGCGGATTGCCGCGCGTCTCGGCGACGATCCGCTCGAGCACACGTTCATCCACGCGGTCGGGAAGCACGGCGTCCAGCAACGCCCGCGCGTCACGCTCGCCCAGGCCCTCGATCGACAGCTCCGGAAGGCCGGTGAGCTCGTCGGTGAGCCGCCGTGTCCCGAAGACGAACACTGCGGGGTCGCTCGCCACGCGACGCGCAACGAAGGCAACAGCCTGCGCGGACGATGCGTCGAGCCACTGTGCGTCGTCGACGATGCAGAGCACGGGCTGCCGGGCCGCCAGCTCGGCGATGAGACTGAGCACCGCCAACCCCACCAGCAGGCGGTCGGGCGGATCCCCCGGGCTCAGCCCGAAGGCGACACCGAGTGCGTCGCGCTGCGGCCCGGGAAGCCGCTCCAGCTCGTCGAGCCCCGGCCGGCAGAGCTGCTGCAATGCCGCGAACGGCAGCTCCATCTCCGCCTCGTTGCCGACGGTGCGGAAGACCTGGAATCCCTGCGCGGAGGAGACGGCGGACTCGATGAGGGCCGTCTTCCCGATGCCCGGCTCTCCACGAACGACCATCGCCCCGCCCTGGCCGCCACGCGCGGCCGCGAGCAGCCGGGCGAGTCCCTCACGCTCGCCGCGCCGGCCGAGCAGCATCACGGGCGCACCGGCGTTTCGAGCACCCGATGTGCCAGCTGGGTTCGAGACCTGACCCCGAGCTTGCGGAACACCTTGTAGAGGTGGTACTCGACCGTGCTCGGGCTGATGAAGAGCTGGGCGGCGATCTCCTGGTTGGTCGCTCCCCGCGCGGCGAGCTGGGAGATCTGCGCCTCCTGCGCCGTGAGGTCACTCTGCGTCTCGACGTTTCGCTTGCGAACGTGCTCTCCCGTGGCGCGCAATTCGACGCGGGCGCGCTCTGCGAACCCCTCCATCCCGAACTGGGTGAAGAGCTCCTCGGCGGTGCGCAGCTGCTCGCGGGCATCGAGGTTCCGGCGCTCGCGGCGCAGCCACTCCCCATAGACGAGATGGGTGCGTGCCAGATCGAACCGCGTCGCTGTGGGCGCGAGGCGCTCGATCGCCTCGCGGTACAGGGTTTCGGCCACCTCACCCTGGCTGACGAGGGCCCGAGATCGCGCTTCGACGGCACCGCCCCAGTCCGTCCCACTCGCGCCCGTGCTGCGGGCCAGCCGCTCCAACGCGGTCGCCGCGGCCACGGTGTGTCCGGTGCGGCTCGCCGCCTCGATGAGCTCGACCATGGCCCAGGGGGAGTACCAGAGCTCATCCGGGTTCTCGAGCGCCTGCTGCGCAGCACCGAAAGCCTCGTCGTACAGCGCGCGCCCGTTGCACATTGCGGCTGTGGCCCATCGTGCCATGCTGAGCGCCATGCCCTCGCCTCTGGCGACGAAGTCCTCGATGCTGGCGTCGATGAAGGGACGGGCCTCGTCCTCGCGGCCGCGCAATGCGGCGAGCACCAACCCGCCGTAGGGGACGGTGCGGTTGTCGGTTGCATCGGCGACGGCCGTGATCTGGTCGACGAGTGAGGCGGCCGCCGAGAGCTCTCCCGCGAAGAGGTGCACGCCGCCGCGGGTGCTCAGGGCGAGCGGCAGGACCGTGAGCGCGCCCGCATCGCGCGCCACCTGGAGCTGGTCGGCGGTGAGTGCGTCCCAGTTGTCGAAGTCCCAGATGAACGCGGCGGCTCGCCCCGCCACCCACGACCACCGTAACCGCTCGTCGATGGCAGCGGAGCCGCCGCGAAACGCCTGCACCGCCCGCTGTACGACCGGCGTCCCGGCTGCGTACCCATCGGTGATGAGGAGCGCGAGGCCGTCGAGCAGCAGATCCGACGCGCGTGGAGGGCCGGCAGGCCGCGGCGCTGCGCGCACGGCCGCGGCGACCTCGCGTGTGCTGGGGCCTTTCGCCAGCCGGCCCGCGAACAGTGCCGCCGTCAGTGCATCGAGGTACGTCTCGCGCGATCGCCGGACGTCGAGGCCTGCCAGCCGGCCGGCAGCGGTCAGCAGCAGAGGCGGCGCGTCGCTCCCCCGTTGCGACGCGAACGAGATCCGGGCTCGGAGGACGTCGAGCTGGGCACGCTCGAAGTCGTCCAGGGGTCCTCGCTCGGCGATGGCCGCCAGCCCCAGGGCGGCCTCGAGGGCACCGGCCTGACGTTTCGCCTCGGCGGCGACGAGAGCCCGGCGCGCCCTGCGGGCGGGGTCGACCGTCAACGCCGCCGACCGTTCCATGAACGCGGCCGCCGCGGCGAACCCGCCCCGAGCCTGGGCGCGACCCGCCGACAGTTCCAGCTCCCTGGCGACGTCCTCGTCGGGACGCGACGTCGCCTGCGCACGATGCCACGCACGGCGGTCGGGCTCGACTGCGGGATCGGTGGCCTCCGCGAGCGCACGGTGCGCCTCCCGCCGCTCCCGCGGAGAGGCTGCTCCGTACACGGCGGAGCGGACCAGCGGGTGGCGGAAGACCACGGCGGCGTGGAGGTCCATCAGGCCCTCGGCCTCGACCGCGTCGGCCGCCGACTCGGGGATGCCCAGCAGCTCGGCCGCGCGCCACACCAGCATCGGGTCACCGGTCGGTTCGGCGGCTGCGACCAGCAGCAGGCGCCGGGACTCCGGAGGGAGCCTGACCAGCCGCCGCCGGAAGCTCTCCTCGATCCGGCCCGCGAGCGGGAGCGAGACCGGCAGGCCGAACCCACCCGCGAGCTGGGCGGGGGTCAGGCCCCGTGGCAGCTCGATCAGCGCGAGCGGATTGCCGTGGGTCTCGGCGACGATCCGCTCGAGCACGCGTTCATCCACGCGGTCGGGCAGCACCGAGTCCAACAGGTCGCGCGCGTCACGCTCGCCCAGGCCCTCGATCGACAGCTCCGGAAGGCCGGTGAGCTCGTCCGTGAGCCGCCGTGTCGCGACCACGAACGCTGCGGCGTCGCTCGCCACCCGACGCGCCACGAACCCAACGGCCTGTGCGGACGATGTGTCGAGCCACTGGGCGTCGTCGACGACACAGAGGATCGGCTGCCTGGCCGCCAGCTCGGCGAGGAGGCTGAGCACCGCCAGGCCGACCAGCAGGCGGTCGGGCGGATCCCCCTCGCTGAGCCCGAAGGCGACACGCAGGGCGTCCCTCTGGGGCCCGGCGAGCCGCTCCAGGTCGTCGAGCCCCGGCCGGCAGAGCTGGTGCAGTGCCGCGAACGGCAGCTCCACCTCCGCCTCGTGGCCGACGGCGCGGACGACCTGAAACCCCTGCGCCGATCCGACGGCGGACTCGATGAGGGCCGTCTTCCCGATGCCGGGCTCTCCGCGCACGACGATCGCCCCGCCCTCGCCGCCACGCGCGGCCGCGATCAGCCGGGCGAGCGCCTCACATTCGCCGCGCCGGCCGAGCAGCAAACCCTCGAACCTCCTCCTGACGTCGGGGTTGCCAGACTATCAGCCTCCCCGCGTCACGAGGTGAGCCCGACGGCCGCGGCGGCGCGGAGCGTGGCGGCGAAGTCGCTGCCGGAGACGGCGGACACAAGCGGATCGGTGGCGCCGGCCGCCCGGTAGCGCTCGATGCCGGCCTGGACCTCGCGCTCGTCGCCGAGCGCGCACAGGGCCTCGATGAACTCCTCGCCGATCGCCTTCTTCTGCGCCTCCACGTCGGGCGCGGCGGCGTCGTAGGCGGCGAGGTCCCGGCCGAACCCTGCGGCGTCGAACATCGCGCGGTAGAAGGGCAGACCGAAATAGCGGTGCAATTCGCTGCGGACCCCGTCGAGCACGGTGCCCCGGTCGCCGCCGACGGCCGCCGGCACGGCGGCCATGATCGTGAAGCCGTCGAGGCCCTTGCCCGCCGTCTGCCGGCCGCGGGTGACCTCGGGGACGACCACCTCGCGCACGTACTGGGACGGGCAGGCCCACAGGATCACACCGTCGGCCACCTCGCCGGCGAGTCGGAGCATCGCCGGGGACAGCCCGGCCAGGTAGATCGGAAGGTCGGCGCGGGGAGTGAGCCCGATGAAGGCGAAGGTGGAGCGCCAGCGCCGGCCGTCCGGCGGTGGCTCGCCGGCGAGGATGGCCCGCACGATGCCCAGGTACTCGCGCATCTCGGCGACGGGGGGGCCGATCTCCTGGCCGTGCCAGCCGCCCATGGTGACCCGGTGCCCGACACCGAGCCCGAGGCGGAACCGGCCGGCGGACAGCTCGTCGAGGGTGGCCGCCGTCTGAGCCATGGAGGCCGGCGAACGGTGGTAGATCGGGGCCACGGCGGTGCCGAGGGAGATCCGCTCGGTGCGCATCGCCAGCGCCGCGAGCACGGTGAACGAGTCACGGGCTGCGATGTGCGTGCAGTTCACCGAGTCGTAGCCCAGCTCCTCGGCGAGCTCGGCGTAGCCGGAGGCGGCGGCGAAGGACTCCCGCGGCGGGATGAGACAGCTGAGGGCGCGGTGCGTCGTCATGTTGCCACCATGGGGTTGCGCAGCTCACCGACACCCTCGATGGTGCTCACCAGCGTCGTGCCACCGCTCAGGAACCGGGGCGGCGTGCGGGCCATGCCGACCCCGGGTGGCGTGCCGGTGAAGATGATGTCGCCGGGCAGCAGCGGACAGACGGCGGAGATCCGGGCCACCAGCTCGGGCACCGAGAAGACCATGTCACGGGTGCGGCCCCTCTGGAGCACCTCGCCGTCGACGCTGCACGCGAGCTCGAGGTCGTCGGGGTCGGACAGCTCGTCCGACGAGACGATCGCCGGCCCGATCGGGCCGAACCCCGGGAAGGACTTGCCCAGCGAGAACTGGGGCACCGGGCCGATCATCTGCACCGCCCGCTCCGACAGGTCCTGACCCACGGTCACACCCGCGACGTGGGACCAGGCGTGCTCCTCGGCGACGTTCTCCGCCCGCCGGCCGACGACCACGACGAGCTCGACCTCCCAGTCCACAGCGGCGCTGGGGAGCCGCACGGTGTCGTACGGGCCGGTCAGGCAGGTGCGGAACTTGGTGAACACCGCCGGTGCGGTCGGCACGGCGACGCGGGACTCGGCGGCGTGGTCGCGGTAGTTCAGCCCGATGCCGAAGACCTGGGCCGGGCGCAGAAGCGGGGCGCCGACGTCGGCCGGCGCGTAGGGCACGACCTCTCCGCCGCGGTACCCGGCGGCCCAGTCGCTGAGCTCGTCCCATCGCGACATCACATCGTCGGGGTCGCTGGGGAACCGGCCATGACTGGCCGTTTCGACGTCGACGGCCCCACCGCCGACGAGGAGGGACAGCCGTCCGAACACTCTCGCGATGCGCATGACGTCACCCGCGCCCGTGCGAGGCGGTCATCAGCTCGGCGAGATCCTCGGGCTGGATGAACGACGGTGGTGGTGGCGGGCCCCAGTTGTAGAGACCCCGGGCCCCCTCGACGACCGACGGCTTCCACAGCGCGTCCGACACGATGGTGTCCAGGTCGCTGTAGTACTCGCTGAAGTTGCCGGCCGGGTCGCGCAGGTACCAGAAGAAGTTCGAGCCGATGTGGTGCCGGCCCAGTCCCCAGACGTGCCGCTCGGGGTGGCCCTCGAGCATCCTCGTCGCGCCGCGGCCGACCTCGTCGACGTCGTCGACCTCCCACGCCGTGTGATGCAGGAAGTTCAGCGGTGCCTGCTGTACCAGGAGGTTGTGATGGTCGGTCGAGCAGCGCATGAAGCTGGCCAGCCCGGGGACCTCGTCGCTGATCTTGAATCCCAGCCCCTCGACGAAGAACCGCTGGGTGCTGGCGCGGTCGACCGAGCCGATGACCACGTGTCCGAGCTTGCGGGGCTGAACCCGGCCCTCCCGCTCGACGGCCGGGGCGCGTCCGTTGGGGCGGTCGGCCCGGCCGGGCCCGTTCGTCGGCTCCGGCGCCACCGGCTGCTCGGTGATCTCCGGGGCGACCGTCACGCTGACCTCGAGGCCGGAGCCGGGGTCCACGGCCCGGAGGGTGTCGTCCGTCCCCTCGGAGGCGATGTCCAGCCGGGCTATGCCGGCCCGCAGGCGGGCGACGTCGTCCCGGTCATGGGCGCCGAGGCCGATCCGCACGAGCCCGCGGCGTGTCGCCGGGACGATCTCCAGCTGCTCGCCTCCGTCACGGGTGGCGAACCGCGCCGCTCCTTCGGGGGACGTCCCGGTTCGACGGAGACCGAAGTCGGCGTAGTACGCGGCCGTCTCCTCGACGTTCGGGACACCCACGGTGATCGAGGTCAACCGATGCAGGCTCATGGCGATCTCCAGGAGGCCGGACCCGGGAAGGGGCTGGTCATTTCATCGATACCGTAGCATAATATCGAAATTCTCATCTGGCAAGTCCCCCGGAGGAGTGGTGATGGCCGACATGAAGGTCCCGGTGCTGATCGTGGGAGCGGGCCCCGCCGGGCTGGCCGCCTCCAACCTTCTGTCCCGCTACGGCGTGCGCCACCTTCTCGTCGAGAAGCACCCGGGCACGGCGCACACCCCTCGGGCCCACATCGTCAACCAGCGCACGGTGGAGATCTTCCGCCACATGGGCCTCGAGGACCGGCTTCGCGCCGTCGCCACCCCGAACGAGCTGATGGCCAACAACGTGTGGCTCACGAGCCTCGCGGGCCTGGAGGTCGCCCGCCTCCACGCATGGGGCAGCAGCCCCGAGCGGGCGGCGGACTACCGCAAGGCCAGCCCCTCCCCGATGGTCAACTGCCCGCAGACGGTTCTCGAGCCGGTGCTCCTGGAGGCCGCTCGCGAGCGGTCCGAGGCCGACATCCGGTTCGGACACGAGTTCCTCTCCTTCGTCCAGGACGCGGACGGCGTCACGGCGACGATGAGGGAGCGGACGTCGGGGGTCACCTACGAGGTCCGCTCCGACTACCTGATCGCGGCCGACGGGGGGCGGAGCCGCGTGGTGGAGCAGGCGGGGCTGCCGATCGAGGGCGAATCCGGGTTGGCCACCGCCGTCAACGTGTGGTTCGAAGCCGACCTGACACGCTACCTGGCGCACCGTCCGGGCGTCCTGTACTGGCACGCCGCTCCCGGCACGCCGTTCCTCACCGGCGCCGGAACGCTCATCTGCCACCAGCCCTGGGACCAGTTCGTGATGGTCTGCTCGTACGACCCCGCCACCGAGACCATCCCCCACACCGACGAGTTCGCGGTCGAGCGCATCCGCCAGATCGTCGGCGATCCCACGATCACTCCGCTCATCAAGGGCTTCTCCACCTGGACGATCAACCATCAGGTCGCCGGCCGGTACCACGACGGGCGCGTGC
>DATKEY010000383.1:0-6585 GCA_035544475.1 Candidatus Dormiibacterota bacterium
CGACCAGCGGGCGGCCGGCGACGGCGAGCCCGCCGGCGATGAGGACCACGCCGAGGGCGGTCATCAGGCTGCTCGCCGACGGCCGCCACCGCCGCCGCGCCCGTGACGGGACGGCGGCGAGCTCGAGCGCGAGGGCATCGAGCTCCGAGCAGAGGCTCGCGAGCTCGCTCCTGTTCGCCTGCCGTTGTGCGTTCGCGGTCACTCGGGCAATCGTATTCGCGACGACTCACACACTGCCGGTGGATGGTACGCTCGCGCCTCACGCGACGGAGGACGGGACGGGGAGGCGGTGAGCGTCGAGGAGACGTGGGCCGGCTGCAGACGGGCCATGTGGCGGCTGCTGCGGTCGTCGACCACACGAGCGACGGTGCGGACGCTGTCCGCGCTCATGCGCGCACGCCGGACCATCGTCGTCGCGCTCACCGCGGGGATCGCGGCCCTCATGCTGGGGCCGGCCCTGGTCCGCCACACCGTCGGCGGCGGCGACTGCACCGGGCACTGGGTGCTGGCCGGCGCTCACGTCGACACCGACGGCAACCTCGTCATCGACCCCGTGTCCTGCCCGCTGACCGGGTTCCAGACCATCGCGGTGTGGGTCACGGCCCTCGCCGTCGCGCTGATCGCCGGGATCGCGACCGCGCGTCTCGCGCGCAGCTGAGCCGCAGCTCGAGGTCGCCGGCTACAGGATCGAGCGGGTGCATCCGCCGTCCACGTCGTAGGCGACGCCGGTGATGAACGTCGCGCGGCTCGACGCGAGGAACACGACGAGGCCCGACACCTCGTCCGGCGTCGCGAAGCGACCGACCGGGAGGAACTGGATCGCGAGCTTCTCGAACACCTCCTCGCGGGTCGCGCCCATCGCAGGGATCATCCCGTCGGCGAGCCGGTCCCACAGCGGGGTGTGGATCAGCGCCGGGCACACCGAGTTGACGAGGATGCCGTCCGCGGCGAGCTCGCCCGCCATCGTCTTCGAGAAGGTGAGCAGCGCGGCCTTCGCCGCCTCGTAGTCGACGAGCCCGCCGATCGGCGAGTGCGCGCCGACGGTGGAGATGTTGACGATGCGTCCGCCACCCTGACGGCGCATGTGCGGCACCACCGCGCGGGTGAAGCGCACCGCGCTGTACAGGTTGATGTCGAGACACGACGCCCACTGCTCGTCGCTCGTCTCGAGCATCCGTCCGGAGTACGCCTCGCCCGCGTTGTTGACGAGCACGTCGATGCGGCGGAAGCGCTCGACGGTCGCGTCGACGACCGCCGTCACTCCCTCGGCGGTCGCGACGTCCGCCTGGACGCCGATCGCCTCGACACCGTGTCCCCGGAGCACGGAGACGGTCTCGTCGAGCGCTTCGGCACCGCGTGCGCAGACCGCGACGTCCGCACCCTCGCGCGCGAACTCCTCCGCGACCGCCCGCCCGATCCCCTTGCTCGCCGCGGTGACGAGCGCCACCTTCCCGCGCAGGCCGAGATCCATGTGAACCGACCTCCCTGGCTGAGCCGCCGAACCCTACCGCGCGCGGCTGGTCACCGCGTCTGCGACCGTGTGCATCACCCGGTCCTGGTACGGCCACCCCAATGATCCGTCCTCGGCTCCACTGCGAGCCCATCGGTGGGCGATCCGCTCCCAACCGCCCCTGGGGGGTGACCTTGTGTCTGGCCGATTCGGACGCTCGGTTCGGACCGATCGGGACAACCGTAGACACGCCGCCTGAGCCGCGCTACGCTCACTGGCGGCCCCACATGAGAGAGGAGGGGGAAGGGATGGAAAGAGACCGACAGATCATTGTCAGCGTCGGTGTCGCCGCGACCATCGGGATCATGACCGGGTTGGTGGGGACGCTCAGCGTGCCGCCCACACCCCCGGCCGCCGCGAGCAAGCCGGCCGCCTGCACCACGGGGTGTGTGGCGGCTCCTGCGCCCCAGCCACCGCCGGTCGCGGCCGTTCCCGCCCCGGCTCCGGCCGTCGCGCCGGCCACGGGGGTGGTCGCCGTGAACGCGGCCCCTGCTCCGGCGTCCGCGCCGGCTCCCCGGGCGCCCGTCACCCCGGTGACTCAGAGCGTCGGCGCGCCGGCGCCCAGCCAGAGCGCGGCTCCGGCACCGCCCGCCCCACCGCCCGCCACGCCACCGCAGTCGTCGCCGGTCACCGACCTGGTGACCACGGTCGTCACCAACGTCTCCCACGCGGTCCAGCAGCTGCTGTCCGTCGTGCCCAAGGCGGCGGACGTCGCGGCGCTGCCCCCTGGAGGAATCGAACCTCCCTCAACCGGTTAAAAGCCGGCTGGTCAATTCGGGGGTGCGAAGTCCGCCGCTTTCGATCTCGGGTGCGGCGACCGTCACGCGGAAGGCCCTACTGTGCAGCGACCGGCACGTCGGGTCGTAGACGGGCGTCACGCGTCATCGTTCGGCGAGCTGCGTGCTCGCCTCCTGCTCCAGCTCATCGACCAGCGCCGAGCACGCGCGGTCGTCCGGCACGTCCTCGTACCAGATCACCCGAACGACACGAGCCGGCGCGCGGGGGTCGGCTGGATCGGCATGAGGCGCCACCCGAACCTCGACGGTGGTGGCCTCCTCGCTGCGATGCGGCGGTTCGACGTCGACGATGCGGGCCTCCGCCGGGATCCCGCGCCTGCGAAACTCGCTCTCCAGATGCCCGAGCGCCTTCCTCTCGGCAGCCGTCAGCCGCTCAGGGGACAGGTAGATGTCGTCGTCCATCAGCGGCCATCCTCCCATGATCGATTCCTCTCGACCTACACGCCGGCCGGGCTCCACCGGACCGAGCTGGCGGAGAACTGGGACCGGGCCCAGCGCCGGGAGGCGCTGGTCTCGATCGAGCCCCTGCCGTAGGATCGGGACGTGATTCCGGCCATCACGTCCGTCCAGCCCCTGGAGGGACATCGCCTCCAGGTGGCGTTCGACGACGGTGTGGTCTGCCTCGTCGATCTCAGCGACGACCTCTGGGGCCCGATGTTCGAGCCCCTGCGCGACCCCGAACTCTTCGGGAAGGTGCGGGCCGACCCGGAGGGCCATACGGTCACCTGGCCGAACGGCGCCGACATCGACCCGCTGGTCCTGCACGGGGACTACCCCGCGTCTCCCCCCTCGCGGCTGCGAGTCGACAGGGTGTCCGCCGGGGCGGCCTGACCTCCGTGATGGCCCGACGGCCTGATCCCGACCCGACCGAACTGGAGGTGGAGCGCGTCCTCGCCGAGAAGCCAGAGGAGTGATGCGCGCCGCGACCACGCCCCCCATCCGTGCGACTTCGAGCGCGCGGCGGGTGGTCCACTGACCAGTCTGCCCCCTGGAGGAATCGAACCTCCCTCAACCGGTTAAAAGCCGGCTGCTCTACCGATGAGCTAAGGGGGCGGGAGGGCTGATTCTAGGCGTGCTCCCGCCCGGCTCACCGGTCAGAAGCAGTTCCAGCCCGAGTACGTGTGCCACGCGCCCTGCTGGTTGCGGATCCACTGGAAGCAGCGGTTGGGGTCGTGCGACGGACCCGCGGAGTAGCTGAGCGGCACGGTGAGCCCGGTGTCGAAGTTGCGGATGCTGTTCAGCGCGGTGACGAGCGACGCCGGCGTGATCGGCTTGCCGGGCCCGATGTGGCGGAGCGCCTCGACGAACACCTTGGCGGCGATCCACCCGCCCTCGGTGTAGACGTCGAGACCCGCGACCTGGTTCGGGTAGTAGTGCTGCACGGTGTTGAGGTACTCGGCCATCGCCGGCACATTGAGGTGCTCGTCGGGCTCGAGGTACCAGGTCAGGGACTCCGCGCCGTAGACCGCAGGTCCGTACTGCTTCTCCGCCGACGGCTTGTCGAGGCCGGGGCAGAGGATCTTCGGGTGGAAGCCCTGACGGTCGAAGGCCTGGAACATCCGCGCGTAGGAGAACGGGTCGAGCACGCCGACGACGGAGTCGGCGCCCTCGAGACGCAGCTTCACCGCGATGTCGGTGTAGTCGGGCTTGGTCGCCTCCACGAGGTCGGCGCTCTTCTCCTGGATGCCCTGCCGGTGGAGCGCCTCGACGAGCGCCTGCATGCCCGGCGCCGACACCGGCGAGTTGATCACGAGGATCGCCGGGTGCTGGATGCCAAGGTCCTTCGCGTGCGCCGCGAGCGCGTCGACGCCGCCGGCGAGGATGTTCACGCTGACCGGATAGGAGAGTGGCGACTGGAACTCGGCGGGGACGCCGAGGCCGCCGATCACCGGGACGCCACGCGAGGCGAGGTACGGGACCTCCGCCTGCTCACCGCTCACCGACAGGTTGCCGACCATCGCCAGGATCCCCTGGTTGATCAGCCGGTCGGAGCACTGGTGGGCGCGGGTGGGGTCGAAGCCGGAGTCGCAGTCGATGAGCTGGAGCTTGTAGCCGTTGACGCCGCCCGCGGCGTTCACCTCGTTGAAGTAGGCGCGGACGGTGTCGCGATGGGTGGTGGCGTCGAAGGGACCGGTCTCGTCGAAGATGCCTCCGACGGTGATCACCCCGTTCGCCACTCCCGCGGCGACCGAGGCGGGACGCCCGGCGGCCGGGCCGGAGACCGGGCCGGTCGCGGACCGCGCCGCGGAGCCGCCGGCGGCAGCGCCGGTGGTGCCCGCTGCGCCGCCGCCCGACGAGGACGACGCCGCTCCCGGCTGCGCCGCCGAGGACTGGCCCGCCGCGGGAAGCGGCGCGGAGTCCTGGCTGCCGGCACCGCCTGTGCCCGCCGCGGAGGACGAAGCGCCGGTGCCCGGCAGCGTCTGGGCGACGCCCACCGCGTCGGAGTTGCTCTTCCCCAGCTCGTAGGCGGCGGCGCCGCCGAGGACCAGCGTCGCCACCACGCTCAGGGTGATGAGCACGATCGCCACCCGCTCGCGCATCTGCATCGAATCCCTCCGTCCGCCCTGCCGCCCCGTCCCGTCGGTCCCGGGGGGCGAGCTCATCGTACCGGCGTGGGCGCCGCGGACGACTCCGCGCGATCGGAGGGAGGGGCCCAGCGCAGCTCGGTGAGCCGCTCCAGGCCGTTCCGCTCCGCGTACTCGGCGCAGCCCTCGAGCACCGCGAGCGCGGCGCCGCAGTCGGCGAAGCTCGCCGTCCCCACCTGGATCGCGTCGGCCCCCGCGACGAAGAACTCGAGGGCGTCGGCGGCGGTGGCGATCCCGCCGATGCCGACGACCGGGACCCGCACCGCCGCCCGCACCGCCGCGACCGCGGCGAGGGCGAGCGGCTTGATCGCCGGCCCGCTCAGCCCGCCGGTCCCCGCCCGGGGCAGCACCGGCCGGCGCACCCCGAGGTGGATCTTCATCCCCACGTAGGTGTTCACCGCGCTGATCGCGTCCGCGCCCGCGGCGCAGACGGCGCGGGCGACGTCGGCGATCGCGGTCACGTTGGGGCTCAGCTTCACCACCAGGCAGAGCCCGGTGACCGCGCGGGTCGCCTCGACGACCCGGGCCGCGGCGGCGGGGTCGCGGCCGAAGTCGAGGCCGTGGGCGATGTTCGGGCAGGAGATGTTCAGCTCGATCCCGGCGACGCCGGGCACGCCGTCGAGGCGGCGCACCACCGCGACGTACTCGTCGAGGCTGCCGGCGGCGACGTTCACGACCACCGGCACCCGCCAGCCGGCGAACCGGGGCGCGTAGACGGTGGCGACGTGCTCGACCCCGGGGTTGTGGAGGCCGATGCTGTTCAGCATCCCGCCGGTGGTCTCCGCGACCCGCGGCGGTGGGTTGCCCGCCCGGGGCAGCAGCGTCGTCCCCTTCGTCCAGATCGCGCCGAGCCGCTGGATGTCGACGAGCTGCTCGAACTCGAAGCCATAGCCGAAGGTCCCGCTGGCGACGCCGACGGGATTCGGCAGGACCAGTCCACGGCCGAGGTCCACCGCCAGGTCGACCACGCTCATGCGACGTGCGCCGGCGGCAGCAGCGCGAGCGCCTCCCAGTCGACCACGGCGACCGGCATCACCGGGCCCTCGCGGCAGCAGAGCGCGAAACGGCCACCGCCGTCGCGCACCGGCAGCGCGCAGCCGAGGCAGGTGCCGAAGCCGCATCCCATCGGCGCCTCGAGCGACGCCTCGACGATCGGGGGGAGCGCCGCCCCCGCGTCGCGGAGCACGGCCGCGAGCGCGCCGAGCATCGGGTTCGGCCCGCACGCCCACACCGCCGTGACCCCGCCGAGCTCGCCGGCGACGAGCTCGGTGACATAGCCGCGGTGGCCCCGGCTGCCGTCGTCGGTGGCCTCGACGACGCGGATCCCCCGGTCGCCGCGGGAGTGACGCCCCGCCGGGTAGAGCCGCGCCGCGGTCGCCGCCCCGTGGAGCACCACGACCTCCGGGCAGCCGGCCTCCCGCGCCCGCCGTGCGGCGAGCGGAAAGGGGGCGCAGCCGAGGCCCCCGGCGACGCAGAGCACCCGCCCGCCCGCTGCGGGGAGGGTGAAGCCCACCCCCAGCGGTCCGAGCGCCTGCAGCCCGTCCCCGCGACGGAGCGCGGCCAGCCTGCGGGTCCCCTCCCCCACCGGCTCGAACACGACCCCGCACACGTCGCCGTCGACCCAGGCGACGCTGAACGGACGGCGCAGCAGCGGCAGCGGCGGCGGACCGCAGCGCAGCTGGGCGAACTCGCC
>DATKEY010000384.1:0-10230 GCA_035544475.1 Candidatus Dormiibacterota bacterium
GCTCGGCGTCACCGGCCTCGTGCTCACCAAGCTCGACGGCACCGCGCGCGGCGGGACCCTGCTCGCGATCGAGGCCGAGCTCGGAATCCCGGTCAAGCTCGTCGGGATGGGGGAGGGGATCGACGACCTCAACGTCTTCGACCCGCGCGCCTACCTCGACGCGCTCTTCGCCGGGGTCCTCCAGGTCCACTCCTAGCGCCCTGCCAGGGGTCAGGCCTCGGGCTCGGCCGTCTCCTCCTCGTCCTCTCCGGCGTCGTGCGGGCAGTCACAGACCCAGGAGTTGCCGGTGCTGTAGTCGCTCCAGCGGCCCCAGCACTTCTCACAGCGGCCACGCTCGCACGCGAGGCACCGCTCGGGAACCGGCTCTCCCTTCGGCGGCATGATCATCGGCCCGCCGTTGCTCATCGGCCCGCGATCATACGGCTCCGTCAGCCGCCGCGCACGCCCCGCCGCCGCCGCCCGGCGCACTGGTATGCTGTGCAGGTTTTGTCCTTGACACCTGTCGACCCCCTGGCGGTCGCGGCCGCCCAGGTGGGCCATCTCCAACGCCTCCTCGACGTGTACGGACCCCTGCTCACCGACCACCAACGCGAGGCCTGCCGGCTGCGCCTCGACGAGGACTGGTCGTACACCGAGCTCGCCGAGACCTTCGGCTGCACCCGCAGCGGGGCCTACGACCTGGTCCGTCGCGCCCTGGCGCAGCTCGAGCACTACGAGGAGCGCCTCGGCCACGCCGCCGAGCTCGCCCGTCGCGACGCCGTCGAGGCCGAGCTTCGCGGCAGGTTGAGCCGGCTCTCCCGGGAGCACGCCTGATGTTCGATTCCCTCTCCGACCGGCTCGGCGAGGTCTTCCGCCACTTCACCGGCGTGGGCCGGCTCACCAAGTCCGACGTCGAGGCCGGGCTGCGCGAGGTGCGCCTCGCGCTGCTCGAGGCCGACGTCAACTTCAAGGTGGCGCGCGCCTTCGTCGACCGCATCCGCGAGCGCGCGGTCGGCGAGGAGGTCCTCGAGTCGCTGACCCCGGGCCAGCAGATCGTGAAGATCGTCAACGAGGAGCTCGTCGCGCTCCTCGGCGGTGAGCAGCGCCGGATCAGCTATGCGTCGCAGCCGCCGACGGTGGTGATGCTCCTCGGGCTCCAGGGCTCGGGCAAGACCACGACCGCGGTGAAGCTCGCCCTGGCGGTGCGCCGCGAGGGGCACCGGCCGCTGCTCGTCGCGGCCGACACCTACCGCCCCGCCGCCGCCCAGCAGCTCGAGCGGCTCGGAAAGGACAACAACGTCCCGGTCTCGATGCCGGACGGCAAGTCCGATCCCCCGAAGCTGTGCCAGAAGGGCGTCGACGAGGCGCGCCGCCTGAACTGTGACGTCGTCATCCTCGACACCGCGGGCCGGCTCCAGATCGACCAGCGGATGCTCGAGGAGCTCAAGGAGATCCGCAGGCGCGTGAAGGTCGACGACGCGCTGCTCGTCGTCGACTCGATGACCGGCCAGGAGGCGGTCAACGTCGGCAAGGCGTTCGCCGAGCAGGTCGGCGTCGACGGCGTGATCATGACCAAGCTCGACGGCGACGCCCGCGGCGGCGCGGCCCTCTCGATGCGCGAGACGATCGGCGTGCCGATCGTCTACACCGGCGTCGGCGAGAAGCCCGGCGACCTCGAGCCCTTCCACCCCGAGCGGATGGCCTCGCGCATCCTCGGCATGGGCGATGTGCTCACCCTCATCGAGCGCGCCCAGGACCAGATCGACGAGAAGCAGGCCAAGCAGATGGAGGAGCGGCTCTTCGCGGGGCGGCTCACCATGGACGACTTCCTCGAGCAGATGCGGCAGATGCGCAAGATGGGTTCGATGGAGAGCATCCTCGGGATGCTCCCCGGCGGTCGCAAGCTCGTGCAGCAGGCCGCGGGCGCGATGCCGACCGAGCGGGACCTGTCCCACATGGAGGCGATCGTCCTCTCGATGACCGCGGACGAGCGCCGCCGCCCGGAGATGATCAAGGGCTCGCGCCGCAAGCGGATCGCGCTCGGCAGCGGCACCTCGATCGCAGAGGTCAGCAAGCTGCTCAAGGGATTCGACCAGATGCAGGCCGTCTTCAAGCAGCTCGGCGGCGGCAAGGGAACCAAGGGCGCGCGTGGCAAGATGCGCATGCTCAAGAACCTGAAGGGATTGGACACCAGTCAGCTGGGTCTCTAAGAAGGAGGCGGTTTTGGTCAAAATTCGTCTGAAGCGGATGGGCGCGAAGAAGCGTCCCTTCTACCGGCTCGTGGTCGCCGACTCGCGCAGCCCGCGCGACGGGCGGTTCATCGAGGAGGTGGGCACCTACGACCCCATCGCCAACCCGGCGCGGGTGCAGATCGATGCCGACCGGGTGCGTGACTGGATGAGCAAGGGCGCTCGCCCCAGCGACATCGCCCGCAAGCTGCTCGAGCAGCAGGGCGTGCTCCAGCGCGCCGCGCGGCCGCGTCCGGACGCCCCGGCGAAGACCGAGGCCGCCGCGGAGCCCGCTGCCGAGGCGCCGACGGCGACCGCGACCGCGGAGCCCGAGGAGGTCGAGGAGGCCGCGCCTGCGGCCGGGGAGGAGGAGTCGTGACCGACTACGGTGACCTCGCGCGCTTCATCGCCGGCAACATCGTCACCGACAAGGACAGCGTCGCCGTCCGGGTGCGTCCGGGCGGACGCCAGACGGTGGTCGAGATCAAGGTCGGCCCCGACGACATGGGCAAGCTCATCGGCAAGGGCGGCCGGAACATCGACGCCATCCGCGCGGTCGTGCGCGCCGCCGGGCTGCGTCACCGCCAGCGCGTCCAGGTCGACGTCGCCTAGGAGCCGGAGTCCAGTGCAGCTCATGACCAGGCCGGCCGACGCCTCGCCTCCGCCGCTCCGCGCCGCCCACGTGCGCCGTCCCCACGGCGTGCGCGGCGAGCTGCGCGTCGAGCCGCTGGGCGGTGACGCCGCGCGGTTCGCGGTCGGGCTGCGGCTCCGCGTCGAGACCGGCGAGCGCACCCTGGTGGTGAGCGGCGCGCGTCCTGCAGGCGACGGTGACGTTCTGCTGACCCTCGAGGGCGTCACCAGCCGCGAGGCGGCCGACGCGCTCCGGGACGCCTACCTCTGCGTGGAGGCCGGCGACGCCCGCAGCCTCGGCGCCGGCGAGTGGTTCGTCCACCAGCTCGTCGGTCTGCGTGCGATCACCCCCGAGGGTGAGACCGTCGGCACCGTCGAGGACGTCGAGGAGTACGCCGCCCACGAGGTGCTCGTGATCCGTGACGGCGACCGTGTGCGGCGCATGCCGATGGTGCGTGCCTTCGTCGAGCGTGTCGACCTCGACGCCGGGGTGCTCGTGGTCCGTCCCTGGGAGGAGCAGTGAGGTGCGCGTCGACGTGCTCACCATCTTCCCCGGCGTCTTCCCCGGGCCGCTCGGCATCGGTGTGGTCGGCCGCGCCCTCGAGAGCGGGACGTTGAGCCTGGAGGCTCACGACCTGCGCGACCACACCGACGACCGCCACCGGCAGGTCGACGACATCCCCTTCGGCGGCGGGGCGGGGATGGTGCTGAAGCCCGAGCCGCTGGTGCGCGCCGTCCGCGCCTTCCGCGCCGCGGATCCCCGGGTGCGGGCCATCCTGCTCTCTCCGCAGGGTCCCCGTCTGACCCAGGAGCTCGTGCGCGACCTCGCCGCCGAGGAGCACCTGCTGCTCGTGTGCGGGCGCTACCAGGGCGTCGACGAGCGCGCCCGCGAGGAGATCGGCGAGGAGCTCTCGGTCGGCGACTTCGTGCTCAGCGGCGGCGAGGTCGCCGCCATGGTGGTGGTCGAGGCGGTCGCCCGGATGCTCCCCGGCACCCTGGGGTCTCCGGAGTCGCTCGAGGGCGAGACCTTCTCCCGGGGCGCCTCCGAATTCGAACCACCTCTCTACACTCGCCCCGCCGACTTCGAGGGCCGCGAGGTGCCCGAGGTGCTGCGCAGTGGCCACCACGCCGCCATCGAGAGCTGGCGGCGTGAGCAGGCCGAGGAGCGGCACCGCCGCCTCCATCCCGATCCCGACACGCTCACATCCCCTGCTGGAGGACCGAGATGAATGTGATCGACCTGCTCGAGCGAGAGCAGGAGAAGCCCGAGGTGCCGCAGCTGCGCAGCGGCGACACCGTCCGCGTCCACGTCAAGGTCGTCGAGGGGACACGCGAGCGCATCCAGGTCTTCGAGGGCGTCGTCATCGCCGTCAACGGCACCGTCGGCGCGCGGACCAGCTTCACCGTGCGGCGCATCTCCCACGGTGTCGGGGTCGAGCGGCGCTTCCTCCTGCACTCTCCGCGTCTCGACCGCATCGAGGTGCTCCGCCACGGCGACGTCCGTCGCGCGAAGCTCTTCTACCTGCGCGAGAAGGTCGGCAAGCGTGCCCGCATCCGCGAGCGCCGCGAGCCGTTCGGAGGCAACAACGCCGCGCGCGCCGCCGCCGGTGCGGAGGCGGCTCCCGTGACCGGAGCTGCCGAGCCCGACGTCGAACCCGAGCCGGCGCCGGAGCTCGAGCCGGAGGCCGAGCTCGAGGAGGTCGCCGCCGGGGTGGAGGACGCCGACGAGTAGGCGCGAGCGACCCGCGCCCGACGCGCTGCCGCCGGCCCGTCCGCTCAAGGACAGGGTCGGCCAGGCGGGTGAGGCGGCCGCCCTGGCCTGGGTCCGTGACCAGGGCTGGACGGTGCTCGCCCGCGACTGGCGCGCGCGCACCGGCCAGATCGACATCGTCGCCGAGGACGGCGAGACCCTCGTGCTCCTCGAGGTCAAGGCCCGGCGCGGGGTCGGCTTCGGGCTGCCCGAGGAGGCGGTCGACCAGCGCAAGCAGCAGAAGCTCCGCAGCCTGATGGAGACCTACCGGCTCGCGACCAAGCGGCAGCGCCAGCAGTGCCGCATCGACGTCCTCGGGCTGATCCTCGACGACCGCCTGCGGGTCACCCGCTGCGAGCACATCGCCAACGCGGTCGGCGACGGCACCTAGCCGATGGTGAAGCTCGTCGACGTCGAGACCGGGTAGCCGGGGAAGGCCGCCCGGGCGTGGTAGCTCCCCGCGGCGGCGGGGCTGCCCGCTCCGGGGCCCTGGTTGGCGACCTGGTTCCAGCCGATCGGATACGTGCTCATCTGCCCGGGCGACAGCGGAGCACAGCCGTCGGGGGGGCATTCCATGTGCACCGCAAAGACCGGCGGGCCCGAGGGGTCGGCGTCGATGGTGAAGTCGCCGGCCGCGCCGAAGACGCAGCTGTGGGCGCTCTGGTTGCGCACCTCGACGGTGACCTGCACGTTCTGCCCGAGCCCGTAGTGGGGGAGATCGGACGTGGTGGCGAGGGCGACGTCGGCGGCGCCGCACGGGCCCGGGGGCGGTGCCGCGGCCAGGGTGCGCGCGGCCGGGGTCGCGGCCGGCGAGGCCGCCGGACGGGCCGGGGCGGACACGAAGGTCGGACGCGCGGTCGCCGCCGACACCGCCGAGGTGCTCGCCCCGCCGGTGTGTGTCGCGGAGCCGCTCGCCGCGACGCCGCCGGTCGTGCCCGGCGCCGAGCTCGAGCTCGACGGGCTGGCGTGGGCGGTGGGCGCCCCTCCACCACACGCGGCGGCGACGAGGCCGAGGACCGTGACCGCCACCGGGCGGGTGACGCGCATCGCGCCACTCTACGGGTTCGGCATAAGGCCGGTGTGCAGCCCCGCGCGGCATCATGGACGCCATGTGCCGGAGCATCAAGACGCTGCGCGGGCTCGAGCCTCCCGCGACCGCCGACGACGTCCACGCCGCGGCGCTGCAGTTCGTGCGCAAGGTGAGCGGCTACCGGTTGCCGTCCGCGGCGAACCGTGAGCCCTTCGACGCCGCGGTCGACCAGGTGACCGCGGCGGCCCGGCAGCTCCTCGCCGACCTCCGCCCCGGCTACGCGGCGACCCGGCGCCCGCCCGAGCGGCGAAGCCGGCCGTCCACGTAGGTCAGGAGGGCGAGGGTCGCACGGCGCGACCGGGCCTGGCCGTCGCGCTGCCCGGCGGCGGCCGCGCAGAGCGCCGCCTCGAGCTCGCGGACGTCGGCGAGCGCGCGCAGGTGCGGGTCGTCGCCGGCGGTCGCGCTGGTCGCGGTGGGCTGGGGATCGGCGGCGGGTGGCCGGCCGCGGAGGGTGGCGAGGGTGTCGACGAGGGCGTCGCGGACCTCGGGATGGACGAGAACGGCGCGGACGACACGCTCCTCACGCCGGTTGCCGGCGAGCATGTCGAGCCCGGCCTCGAGGTGCTCGCGGAGCTGCCGGACCCGGCGGGCGGCGGCACGGAGCACCGCGGCATGCCGCTGGCCGGCGGTCTCGTGGGCAAGCGCGGCTCGCAGGGTGGCGTAGCGGTCGGTGCTGGCCGGCGCAGTCGTGGCCCGCTGTCGAGCGGGGCGCGTGACCGGTGGCACCCCGAGGCGCGCGAGCAGCAGGTGCTCGGTGCCGCAATGCCACACCCCCTCCTCGTCCCGGGTGTCGCAGGCGGCGCCGCAGTGGACGCAGCTCCCCGCCCGCTCGATCACCACCGCCATGACCGTCTCCTCCTCGGATCGCACGGCTGACCGGTCCAGGATCAGCGTAGGAGGGAAGGCTCCGCGGAGCATCACGGACATCCGTGATTCTTATGGAAGTCATGTGCGTTCGCGAGACCACTGCTCAGTGATATATACTGGAAAGTATGACTGCGAACGCCACGTGCTGCGCGATCCACGGTGTCGCCGGCGTGCCCGTCACCGTCGAGGCCGACGAGAGCAACGGCCTTCCCGGGTTCACCGTCGTCGGCCTCACCGACCGCGCGATCCAGGAGGCGAAGGTCCGGGTGAAGGCGGCGGTCCACAACTCGGGGTTCGGCTTCCCGACCCGCAAGCTGACCGTCAACCTCGCCCCCGCCGAGCTCCCCAAGGAGGGGACCGGGTTCGACCTCGCGATCGCGGTGGCGGTCCTCCGCTGCGGCGGCCACGAGCTGCCCCGGCTCGAGGGCACCGCGCTCCTCGGCGAGCTCTCCCTCGACGGCGCGCTCCGACCGGTCGCCGGGGTGCTCCCCATGGCGCGCACCCTCCGGGCGGCGGGGGTCCGCCGGCTGGTGGTCCCCTGCGGCAACGCGGCCGAGGCGTGCCTCGTCGAGGGCCTCGAGGTGGTCGCGCCGGACACGCTGCGCGCCTGCGTCGACCACCTCGACGGCACCGCGCCGCTCGCCCGGGCGGCCCCCGGGCCGCCTCCGGAGGAGCCGCCCTGCGGCGTCGACCTCGCCGACATCCGCGGCCAGCCGACGGCGAAGCGCGCCCTCGAGATCGCCGCCGCCGGAGGGCACAACCTCCTCATGGTGGGTCCTCCCGGGTCAGGGAAGAGCATGCTCGCGCGGGCCCTCGCCTCGCTGCTCCCCGACCTCGGCCTCGAGCCGAGCCTCGAGGTCGCCGCGGTGTACTCGCTGCGCGGGGCGCTGCGCGACCGCCCCGCGGCCTCGCTGCGGCCGCCGTTCCGGTCGCCCCATCACTCGATCTCGCGCGCCGGCCTCGTCGGCGGGGGGGCGGGCCTCGCCCAGCCCGGCGAGATCAGCCTCGCGCATCGCGGCATCCTCTTCCTCGACGAGCTCTGCGAGTTCTCCCGCGCCCATCTCGAGGCCCTGCGCCAGCCGCTCGAGGAGAGGGTGATCACGGTGACCCGGGTTCGCGGGGCGGTGCAGTTCCCGGCGTCGATCACCCTCGTCGCCGCGGCGAATCCGTGCCCCTGCGGCCACCATGAGGACCCGGGCCGCCTCTGCACCTGTGAGCCCCGCGCGCTCGCCGCGTACCGCGCCCGGCTGAGCGGTCCGGTGCGCGACCGCATCGACCTCGTGGTGCGGGTCCCCCGCCAGCCGTACGGCAGGCTCTTCGACCCGGCCGTCGAGGAGGAGACCTCCGCCGCGGTGCGCGCGCGGGTCGAGGCGGCCCGGTGCCGGCAGCGCGACCGCGTCCCCGACGTGGCGGAGCCACCGATCAACGCGCTCCTCGCGCCTCGCGGCCTGGTCGCCTGCTGCCGGCCGACCCGGGCGGCGACCCGCTTGCTCGCCACCGCCGGGGAGCGACTCGGGCTCAGCGCCCGCGGATTCCACCGCGTGCTCCGCGTCGCCCGGACGATCGCCGACCTGGCCGGGGACGACAGGGTGGGGGAGGAGGCCGTCGCCGAGGCGCTTCGCCACCGCGGCGAGGCGGGGCTGTGAGGACGCCGGCCGGCTATCCGTCCCCCCGCTGCGGCAGATAGAGGGCCAGCCGCAGCTGGGCCGCGGCGTGTCCTGCAGTCTGGTTCGTCGTCGACAGCGATCCGTACGTGTCCGCCGTCGGATCGTCCACGAACTCCTGGATCGCCGTGATCTCCGTCTGCTCGGCGGCGTCGAGGGCGGCTGCGTACGTCCGGACGGACGCGGGCCACGGATACGACGTGGTGAAGGCGTGCCACTTCTGAAGGCCGGCGAGGAGCTCGCGCTCGGACGGGACCAGTGCGGAGAACGGTGCGGTGAGCGGGATCGCCTGCTCCTCGGCGTTGACCCGGTCGCCGACGGCGTTGATCACCGCGACGTTGGCCAGGTAGGCCTGCCCGGCCATCGCGATCACGTCGGGCGTCGCGGTGGGTACCGGGGTCGGCGTGGACGCGACATTCGGTGTGCCGGTCGCGAGTTGCGCGACCGGGTGGCCGGCGGGGCCGGCGGAGCCGCAGCCGGCGATGGTGAGCGCCCCCAGGACGAGGGCGGCGGGCAGGAGCCTGGACATGTCGATCCCCGGGTGCAGAGGCGGTCGAGGCTCACTCCCGGGCTGCAGTGTCGCCGGATGTGGCCGCGTCCGCCATCACGCCCGGTGAAGTTCTGTCAACGGCTCGGTGGTGGCCTCGTCTCGGGCCTACCGGAGCCGGCCCAGGCCTCCGGCGGTGAGATCGTGGAGGCCGACGACGTCGTACACCTCGCCGTGGCCGCGCCGGCCGCCGCCCTCGGTCCAGGCGAGCAGCGCGTTGAAGCCGACGACGTCCGGCCACATCAGCCAGGGGAAGGACGTCCGCGCCTCGCCGCGCAGCGACCACTCCCGGCCGTCGGGGTCGCGGAGCTCGAGGCTGATCTCCTCGGGGAACCAGCCGCGGCGGCGGGTCGACCCCCGCCCGCCGGCGAGCCCCCGCAGCCGTCCGTCCTCGAGGACGTAGCCGTGGGTGAAGCGCAGCTCGCGGCCGCCGGCGGCCGCGTCGAAGTCGCAGAGGGCGTGGAGCACCAGGTCCTCGGAGAAGTGGGCGTTGACCCAGCTCAGGGTGGTGCGGTGGCGCTCGGGCCGCGGCCCCCAGCTGTGGTCCATCGTGCCGACCGAGCGGAAGGGGAGACGCCGCCCCGGGAGAACGACCTCCCCCTCGTACACGCCGCTCTGGTCGAAGTGGCCCGCGTACGCCGTGCCCCAGGCGTAGTCGTGGCCCGCGGCGCCCGCGGCGACCATCGGGTCCATCTCGGGGTCGTGGATGTCGAAGGGCGGCATCAGCGCCTGAAAGCGGAAGTGCACGCCCGTCCCGTCGCCGTCGTCGTAGTCGACGTCCCACACCGCGTTCGGCGCGACCGTGCGCACCCGCAGACCGTTGGGGAGCCGGTAGTCGAGGAGGTCGAAGTCCTCGCCGATCGGCAGGTGCATCTGGAGGTCGCAGTACTCCGCCTCCCAGTGGTTGACCGTCCACCTGGAGTTGAGGTGCACGGTCGAGAGGGCGACGCCGTGCTGGGCGCGGACGAGCGCGTAGACCGCGCCGGTCATCCCCACCTCGGGGAGCTGGAAGCTCCAGAAGTTCGTCTCCGCCCAATCGTGCGTCGTCGCGGGGTGGAGCGCCGCGTCGGCGTCGGTGATCACGGGGGCCCCTCCTGGTCGACGGGATCGGCGCGAGTCTGCTCGCGCGCCGCTCCGCCGGCACTGGTCCGTGGAGCTACCACATATCTGTGTGGTATCCTGAGAAGTATGACTGCGATCGCACTATCGAGCGGTGTGGTCCGGCTGGAGCGTGGCGCCCCGGGCTGGCCGGCGCCGCTCGAGCACCTGCACCAGCCCCCCGCCGAGCTGTGGCGGCGGGGCCGCCTCTGGCCGCCGCCGGTCGCCGCCGTCGCCGTGGTCGGGGCGCGGGCGGCGACCCTCACCGGGATGGAGGTGGCCCGCGACCTCGGCCGCGAGCTCGGCGCCGCCGGGGTCGTGGTGATCAGCGGGCTCGCCCGGGGCATCGACGCCGCGGCCCATCGCGGCGCGCTCGA
>DATKEY010000385.1:0-10366 GCA_035544475.1 Candidatus Dormiibacterota bacterium
CCGGCGTCGTCGGTGCCGAGGATGTGGTGATAGCTGGTGAAGGGCGCGAGGTCGGTCGAGTTCAGGTCGACGGTGACCGGCGGCAGGAAGATCGGCCCGGCGTAGCAGGCGAGGGCGAGGATCAGCAGCACCACCGCGCCCACGACCGCCACCTTGCGGCTGTAGAACCGCCGCCACACCAGGCGGTAGAAGCCGATCTCCTTGGTGGTCTCGAAGTCGACGCCGACGGCTCCGGCGGCTCCATCCGGGGTGAGGATGGTGTTGGTGGCGGTCATCCGCGCGACCGTTCGTAGCTGATCCGCGGATCGGCCCAGGTGTAGGCGATGTCGGCGGCCAGGTTGAAGACGACGACCATGACGCTGAGGATGAGCAGGATCCCGAGCAGCACCGAGTAGTCGTTGCCGTCGGCGGCGATCACGAAGAGCTGCCCCATCCCGGGCCAGCTGAAGACGAACTCGGTGACCACCGCACCCACGAAGAGGGTGGGGATGTCGAGGCCGAGCAGGGTGATGAAGGGCAGCAGCGAGTTGCGGAAGGCGTGCCGGATCACCACCCGGCGGTTGGCCAGGCCCTTCGCCCGCGCGGTGCGCACGTAGTCCTGGTTGAGGGTCTCGAGCATCGAACTTCGGATGAAGCGGGCGTAGCCCGCGATCGACTGCACGGCGAGCACGATGACCGGGAGGACGAGGTGCCAGGCGAGGTCGAGCAGGCCCGTCTGCTGCTGGGTGTGCTGGCCGGCCGAGGGGAAGATCTCATAGCCGAGGTGCTGGAACGGCAGGACCGCGAGCAGGTAGATGAGGATCGACCCGAACCAGTAGTTGGGCAGCGAGATGCCGAGGAAGGAGAGGCTGGTGACCGTGTTGTCGAGCTTGCTGTACTGCTTGACCGCGCTGATGATCCCCACCGGGACGGCGATCGCCAGGGTGAGCAGGTAGGACGTGATCATCAGCTCGGCGGTGGCCGGGGCCCGCACCCGGATCGCGTCGAAGACCTGGGCGTGGAGGGGGATGGACTCGCCGAGGTCGGGAGCCTGGGGGGCGTGGGGCGGGAACCCCCACCAGCTCCAGAAGGGTTTGAGGACGTTCTTGAGGAAGGTCCAGTACTGGACGAAGAAGGGCTGGTCGGCGCCGAAGCGGTGGATGATCGCCAGCTTGGCTTCGAGCGGCTGATTGGGCCGGTTGATGAGCGCCGCGTAGGGCTTCTCGGGGAGCAGCCAGAGGAAGCCGTAGATGACGAAGGTGATGACCAGGACTGTCAGGGCGCCGAGCGCCAGGCGCCTGACGATGTACTTCCACATGGCTGCCGGCCAACCCTCGGAGCCTGAGCGCGAATGTCAGATGGTCGGCCCGCCCCCCGGCTCCAGCCGGACCGAGCCGAGTATACCTCCAGCCTTCCGGAAATCCCGTACTCGGCCGGAGGCGCCCACGGCGGGCGCCCCCGGCGTCGAGTCGGAGGACGTGAGGGCCTACCCGGTGCAGACCCCGGCGTCGCAGTACCAGTCGTACATGTTGAAGGTCCAGACCAGGTCGTTCGGCTGCACCCCGTGGAGCCGGGTGGTCTCGCTGTTGACCACGACCTGCTGGTAGAGCGGGATCTCGGGGAGGTCCTTGGCGAGCAGCGCCTCGGCCGACTTGTAGGCCTTCGCCCGGACCGTCAGGTCCACGCTGGAGCGGCCCTGGTCGAAGTACTTGTCGACCATGGGGTTGTCCTCGCCGGTGTCGTTCTGGCCGAAGCCGCTGTTCGCCGACGAGGGGATCTGATTGAACTCCGGGCAGGTCCCGCCGCAGTCGGCGTGGTAGCCCGAGAACCAGCTGTCCGGCTCCGCGGGCGTGGACAGTGTGTTGGTGTACATCGCCATCTGGAACTGATGGGTGTACAGGAGACCGCCGTCGGCGAAGTTGCCGAAGAGCTTGCCCGACTTCACCGTGCTGAGATTGGTGAAGATGCCGACCGCCTGGAGCTGCGCCTGGATGGCGATCTGGGCGTTCATCCGGGCGGTGTTGCCCGAGGTGGTGACGAAGTTCAGGTCGAGGCAGCGGCCCGAGGAGTCGGCGCGCCCGGCGCCGCCGTGGCAGTTCGGGCTGACCTTGTACCCGGCGTCGTCGAGGAGCTTCTTCGCGCCCTCCGGGTCGTAGGAGGTGGTCGGATCCTGGTCCGGGGTGTTCTTGATGAACTCCGCGCCCAGGTAGATCCAGGAGTCCGCGGGAACCACCGTCTCCCCCGAGGCGATCGTCTTGACGATGCTCTGGCGGTCGATCGCCTTGAGGATCGCCTGACGCACCTTGAGGTCGGCGGTGAAGGGGCTCTTGGTGGCCTGGTCCCCACACAGCCCCTTGGCGTTGTCACAGAGGTTGAGGTCGATCTTCTCCGCACCCGACTCGGGGATCGTCTCCACCTTCAGCTTGCCGCCCTTGGCGACGTTGAGGAGGTCGGCGAGCAGCGCGAGCCGGTAGTCCATGCCGTACTGGATCTCGCCCGACGAGGCCTGGGCGAGCTGCGACTGGGTGTCGGCGATGAACTTCATGATGATCTTGTCGAGGTGGGGCTGGTGGGACTTGTCCCAGTACTTGTTGTTCCTGACCAGGATGATGTCCTTCCCCGGCTCGTACTTCTGGAAGACGTAGGGCCCGGTGCCGTCGATGATCTTGTCGAGGGTGTCGGTGCCGGTGTAGGCGTCGGGGTTGCCGGTGCCCAGGGTGAGGTTCACCGTCTGCGGGGTCTTCTCGAGGTCGGTCCCCGCGCCGTTGGCGCCGTTGAAGGCGTTCTCGACGAGCTTCGAGGGGAGGATCCCGTAGACCCCGGTCGCCTGGCCGAGGTAGCCGCCGTAGGTGGAGCGGTAGCTCAGCACCGCCTGGAGGCGGTTGCTGTCGTCGCAGCCGATCGCCTCCTGCCAGCCGGTCGGGCTGAGGATCGTCGTCGGGTTCTTCGCCTGGTACTTCAGCCAGTAGAAGTTGAAGGTGTCACAGACGTCCTTCGACGAGAGCTGGGTGCCGTCGTGCCAGAAGACGTTGTCGCGGATCTTCCAGGTGACGCACATCTTCGGCGTCTGCTCCTTGCCGCCGAAGGTGACGTTCTTGCACCCCGAGGTCTTGACGTCGCCGTTCGCGGTGGTGGGCACCTCGGTGGCGAGGTCGGGGCGCCAGAAGTCCGCGAGCGTCTTCGCGTTCTGGGTCTCGTCCTTGGACCGGTACCAGAGCAGCCCCTCGGTGATCGGGGCGTCGACCGCGTACGAGTACGTCATCGAGTCGACGATGCCGGCGGCGAGGAAGGAGGTCGGCTCCTGGAGGACGCCCACCGTCAGAGTCCCGCCGTTGACAGCCGGGTTGGTGGTCGCGGCGGGCGTGTTGCTGCCGCCGCCGCCGCCGCTGCCGCAGGCGGCGAGCACCACGAGGGCGCCGGCGGCGAGGGCGCCGGCCATCCTCTGTCCAGTCCGTGTCCGTCTCATGGACCACCTCCTGCCACTGACCCGACCATTCACTGGGGGCCGCTCTTCCCCGCGATGCGGGGGCAATTCTGGAGGGGTGCCGGTGGTTGCTACATCACCCGTCAGGATGATTTTGTGGAGCATCGGGCCCATATACTCGGCGGCAACATCAGGCCCCAGCTGAACACATGATCCACCGCTTTCTCCATTCGGGCCGGAGCCGGGGCGTCGCGGCGCGCCGGTTCCGCAGTCGCGTGCTGGTGGCGATGCTCACCGTCGCCCTCGTCCCCCTCGGCATCTTCGCGGTGGTGGTCGCGGCCGACCTCGGTGCGGTGACCCGGAGCACCGTCGACGAGACCAACCGCAGCATCCTCAAGGACCAGGTCGACGCCCACCAGCGCCAGGTCGCCGACCAGGCCCAGGCGCTCCGGGTGCAGGTCGACCGGGTCGCCGCGACCCTGCGCGCGCTCCGTGACCTCGCCCTCCAGGGCCTGCAGCCGGCGCCGGCCGACACTCCTCCGGCATCCTTCGTCGAGTACCGCGGGCTCCACTACGTGTCCGACGGGGCGAGCACGGTGCTCGCCGGCCGCCCGCTCGGCTCCCCCGCCTTCGACCCGGCGGTGGCGGCGCGCGACGCCGCGTCGAGCGGGGTGCTGCTCGGCAAGATGCAGGACATCGCGCGTACCGATCCCGGGGTCATCCAGGACGTCTGGATCGCCGACACGGTCGACACCGTGGTCCGGACCGTCCCGGGCATCCCCGGGGTGCGTGCCGCCCTCGACCGCCGCGGCGTGGACGGCACCGCGCTGCTCGGCCCCGACGGTGCCGGTCCGTTCTCGGCGATCGGGATGGCCGCCGCCGAGCCCGCGGCGTGGTCGGGCGACCCGGCGAGGCCGGACGCGTCGCGCACCGCGGACGCGACGGTGAACTGGACCGAGCCGTACCCCGCGGCGATCTCCGACCCGGCGCCGGCGATGGGGGTCACGGCCTGGATGGCCGCGGGGATGGGTGGTCGGTATCACGTGGGCGTCGACGTCAGCGTCGCCCAGCTCACCGCGGGGCTGCTCGACCTCCACCCCGCCGGCGAGCCACACGCATATTCCCTGCTGATCGGCAGCGGCAACCGCCTGCTCGCGGGCGGCACCCCCTCGTCCGACGAGTTCGGGCAGCTCGGCGACTCCGTGCGTCTCCCCGCCGACCCGACCTTCCGCACCGGGCTGGCCGCGGTCGAGGCGACCGGCCATCCCCAGGCGCTCCCCGTCCACGTCGGCGGCGCCGACAAGGAGCTCTTCACCGCCGCGATCCCCGGGGTGGAGTGGGTCCTCGCCACCGTGGTGCCGAAGAACGACCTCCTCCCCGAGCAGGCGGGGCTGTCGCGCGGCATCGAGACCGGGGTGCGCCAGATCCTCGTCCACGTCCTCCCGGTCGCCCTCCTCCTCTGCCTGGTCGCCTACTGCCTCGCGAGCGTCCTCGCCCGCCGCCTCGTCGACCCGGTGCGTGCGCTCACCGTCGCCGCCGAGCGCCTCGGCGACGGTCACACCGACGAGCCGGTGCCGCCCCAGGGCGAGGACGAGGTCGGGCAGCTGGCGACGTCCCTGGAGCGGATGCGCCGGGAGATCAACGCCTCCCGGGACGCCATCCTCGCCGCCTCGCGCGAGCTCGAGCGACGGGTCGCCGACCGCACTGCCCAGCTCCGGGACCGCAACGAGGAGCTCGTCGCGCTCAACGCGCTCGCCGCGTCGCTCACCCGCTCGCTCGACCCGATCGCCATCCTCCGCGACGCCCTCGACACGATGCGCGCCCTGCTCCCGGTGACCGCCGGACGCGGCTGGCTCCACCAGGGGGGCAAGCTGACCGCGTCGGTGGCCTGGGGTGCGTCCCCGGGGACGCTCGACCCCGAGATGCGCGCCGCCGCCGCCCGCGCCGCCGAGGAGCACCGCCTGGTGGTGCGCGCGGTCGCCGGCGGCCGGGTCGTCGGCCTCCCGCTCGAGACCGGCGACGGCCCCCTCGGGGCGATGGCCCTCGCCACCGACCGCGTCGAGCTCGAGGCCCGGACGCGCACCCTGCTCCGCGGCGTCGGCGACCTCGTCGGCCTCGCCCTGCGCACCGCCCGGCTCAGCGCCGAGGGGCGCGAGCTCGCGGTCCTCGAGGAGCGCACCCGGCTCGCCCGGGAGATCCACGACACCCTCGCCCAGCAGCTGACCGGGATCGTCCTCCAGCTCGAGGCCGCCGAGGTCTTCCTCGACCGCGACCAGGGGCGGGCGCGTCAGGTCGTCGTCGGGGCCCGCGACCAGGCGCGCTCGGCCCTCGCCGAGGCCCGGCGCTCGGTCTGGGACCTGCGCCCCGCCCCCCTCGAGCAGACCGGCCTCGCCGCCGCGGTCAGCCACGAGGCGCGGCAGTGGCAGGCGCGGACCGGCATCGCCGCCCGGGTGCGGACCCATGGCCTCCCCTCGCCGCTCTCGCTCGACCCGCAGACCGAGGTGGCCCTCTTCCGGATCGTCCAGGAGGCGCTCGCCAACGCCGCCCGGCACAGCCACGCCGGCCGGGTCGACATCCGCATCGAGCTCCGCGGCGGGGTGCTCCGGCTCGGCATCCGCGACGACGGCGACGGCTTCGACGCCCAGGCGCTCCCGCCGGGGTGCTTCGGGCTCGTCGGCATGGCCGAGCGCGCCCGCCTCGCCGGCGCCACCCTGGAGGTCGACAGCACCCCGGGGGCGGGCACCCGGGTGAGCGTCCGCCTCCCACTCGCCGACCTCCCGGTCCCCGTCTCCGCATGATCCGCGTGCTCGTCGCCGACGACCATCCCGTCGTCCGCCACGGTCTCTGCACCATGCTCGAGATCGAGGACGACATGGTCGTGGTGGGGCGGGCGGCAGACGGCGAGGAGGCGGTGATCCAGGCCCGCGAGACGAAGCCGGACATCATCCTGCTCGACGTCCAGATGCCGAACGTCGACGGCATCGAGGCGCTGCGCCGCATCCGCGCCGACAACCCCGAGGCGCGGGTGATCGTCCTCACCACCTACCGGAACGAGGACTACATCTTCCCCTCGCTCGAGGCGGGGGCACGCGGCTACCTGCTCAAGGACGCATCCCGGACCGAGCTGGCCGCGGCGGTCCGCGCCGTCCACCGTGGCGAGTCGCTGCTCGACCCCCAGGTCCAGGAGACGATCGACAACGCTCCCCGGCACGACCCGCTGACCGCTCGTGAGCTCGAGGTCCTCCGGCTCATGGCCGACCAGAAGAGCAACGCCCAGATCGCCGAGCTCCTCTTCGTGAGCGAGAACACGGTGAAGACCCACGTGAGCAACATCCTCGCCAAGCTCGGCTGCTCCGACCGCGCGGGGGCGGTGCTCACCGCCTGGAAGAGGCACCTCATCTCGTGACACCATCGGGCCTTCTGCTCCGTTCACCGGGGAAGGGGTCCGAGGGGGGTGGGAGAGGGTGACGTGGCGGTGGTGACTGTGGAGGCGCCTGCGGGCCTCACCTTCGACGAGGTGCGCCGGCTCCACGCCGTCGCCCTCCACCGGCTCTGCGTGCTCGTCCTCGGACACCCGGGTGCCGGGGAGGCGGCGACGCTCGAGGTCCTCACCGCCGCCGCCGCGGCCTGGGAGACCGACCGGCCCCCGGCCGGCACCGCGCTGCGCTGGCTCTGCGCGATCGCCTGCGACGTCCTCGGCGAGGGGCCGCCGGCCCGCCGCGGCCGCCGCGCCCCCGGTGCGGTGGTCAGCGGGTGGGGCCTCGACGTCGACGCCGCGCTCGTGCGGGCGTCCACGCTTCGGGTGCGTGACCGCGTCGCCGCCGGCCTGCGCTGCGCCGCCGGGCTCGACTACGCGGAGATCGGCGACATCCTCGGCATCCGCGCCGACGCCGCCCGGGCGGCCTGTGCCAGGGCGATGCAACGCGTCCAGCCGCCGCGCAGGCGGCGCCGGTGACCGATCCCCTCGATCCGGACGAGCGCTGGTTCGCCCACCTCCTCGCCTCCATCCCGGCGCCGGCCTCGCTCGACGGCTGGACCCCGGGGGTCGTCCCCGCCCCCCGGCCGCTCCGCCGCGGCCGTGCCCGCCTCACCCCCCTCGCGCTCGCCCTCGCCGTCGCCGTCCTCGTCGGGGTCGTCGGCGCCGGGCTCGGGGTGGTCCTGCCGCGACGGGGCGGCACCTCGCCGGCGGAGACCGCGAACGCGGTGATCCCGGGGATGCCCTCCGCGCGCGCCGGGGCGGCGATGGCGGCCGATCCCGTCCGCCGTCGCATCGTCCTCTTCGGTGGCCGCACCACCGACGGCATCCTCCTCGGGGACACCTGGAGCTGGGACGGCCACCGCTGGTCGCGCGACGTGCCCGGCGGTCCGCCGGTGCGCGCGGCGGCGGCGATGGCCCCCGACCCTGCCGGCGGGGTGGTTCTCTTCGGCGGCGCGGGGGTGATCGGCGCGCTGGGCGACACCTGGCGATGGGACGGCCGCGTGTGGACGGCACTCCACCCGTCGCTCGCCCCGCCGGCCACCCCCGCGCCGCTGATGGTCGCGGACCCGGCGACCCGCACCACGCTCCTGGTGGTGCGCGACCCCAACACCGCGGCGCCGGTCTCGACCTGGAGCTGGGACGGGCACACGTGGGCGCGCCGCCCCACGGCGACCGCGCCGCCGTCCTGTGCGGCGGCGATGGCCGCAGACCCCGGGTCGCGGCGGGTGCTGCTCGTGACCGGGCGGTCCTGCCCCGCCGTCGCCGGGGGGGTCACGTGGAGCTGGGACGGGCAGGCCTGGACCGCCCTCCACCCCTCCGCCTCGCCGCCGGCGGCCGATCAGCCCGCGCTCGGCGCCGGCGCAGGACGGCTCGTGCTCTTCTCCCCGGAGCCGGACGCCGCCCACGGCTGTGCCGCGCGGCTCACCTGGACCTGGGACGGCGCGACCTGGACGGCGCGCACCCCCGCGGTCTCGCCTCCGTCGGGGAGCGGCGCGGCGACCGATCCGGAGAGCGGCGCGCTGGTCCTCCTCACCTCCTCCGGCGAGACCTGGCGGTGGACCGGCGCCGCCTGGGAGCTCGGCGAGGCTGCGGCGCCGCCGCGAGGGACGTCCGCCCCGAGCCCCTGGACCGGGCGCGTTCCGGCGACCTGCCCTCCGGGTCGAACGGGGGCGGTGATGGTGACCGACGAGGCTCGCCACCAGGTGCTCCTCGTCGGCGGGTCGCTGTCCCCCCTCGGCCAGGTCCCGCCGGTCAGCGGCGACACCTGGATCTGGGACGGCTCGACGTGGTCGCAGCCCCATCCCAACCCGTCGCCCCCCGCACGCAGCGGGGCGGTCGCCGCCTGGGACCCGGTGCGCTCCGTCGTCGTCCTCTACGGAGGCGTCGGCCTCGACGACAAGGGCGCCCCCGCCGCCTTCGACGCGACCTGGACGTGGAACGGAGCGGCCTGGAAGCGGCTGGCGCCGAAGACCGCCCCACCCGGGCAGCGGCTCGAGGCGATGGCCTGGGACCCCGGTGCCCGGAGCGTGATCCTCCTCACCGGCGCCTCCGCGCGGACCGCGGAGACGTGGAGCTGGGACGGCTCGAGCTGGACGCGGCTCCATCCCCACACCACCCCACCCTTCGGATTGCTCGTGTCCGCCCCCGACCTCGGCGGGCTGCTCCTCGTCGCCCCCTCCGGCCCGGACGGCCAGCCGGCGACGTGGAGCTGGAGCGGCGGCGACTGGCACCGCCTCGTCGTCGCCGGCACCCCGGCGGTGACCGGGGCGGCGGTGGCGTACGAGGCCTCCGCGCACCGTGTCGTCGTCGCCGGCGGCGACTGCCCCGCCGCTCACTGCCCGACCGACGCGACCTGGACCTTCGACGGCCGCGCCTGGACCCAGCTCCACCTCTCCGGCTCCCCACCGCCCCGCGCCGGAGCGACCCTCGCCCCCGACGCCGGCCGTCCCGGGCTCGTCCTGTTCGGAGGCACGGACTTCGGCCGTCTCTGGGGGGATACCTGGTCGTTCGCCTGACAAGCCAACCCGACGAGCGCTGCCCGTAGACTTCCCGGCCGTGATGGACACCGTCCGCGTCGGTCTGCTCGGGCTGGGGATCGTCGGATCGCAGGTCGCCGAAAGGCTCGAGTGTCAGAGCGATCTCGTCACCGAGCGCACCGGGGGGCCGGTGGAGCTGACCCGGGTGCTGGTGCGCGACACCTCGAAGCCACGCGCCTACGTCCCGACGGCGGCGGCGATCACCACCGATCCCGCCGCGGTGCTCGAGGACCCGGGGATCGGGGTGGTCATCGAGCTGATGGGGGGCATGGAGCCGGCGCGCACCTACATCGAGCGCGCCATCGACGCCGGCAAGGCGGTGGTGACCGCGAACAAGGAGGTGATGGCCCACCACGGGCCCGAGCTCCTCGACCTCGCCAAGCGGCGCGGGGTCGACGTCTACTTCGAGGCCGCGGTCGGCGGCGGGATCCCGCTGATCAGCACCTTCAAGATCGACCTCCTCGCCAACCACATCTCGCGGATCGAGGCGGTCATCAACGGCACCACCAACTTCATCATCGACCGCATGGCCCGCGACGGGGCGGGCTTCGAGGAGGCGCTCGCCGAAGCGCAGCGGCTCGGCTACGCGGAGGCGGATCCGACCTACGACGTCGAGGGCTGGGACGCCGTCTTCAAGCTCACGATCATGTCGTCGATCGCCTTCCGTGGCCGCATCGACCCCGACGCGGTGCACCGCGAGGGCATCCGCGGCCTCGACCCCGTCGACTTCCGCTACGCGCGCGACATGGGCTACGCGATCCGGCTGCTCGCCTACGCGCGCGACCACGGCGACGAGGTCGAGCTCCGCGTCCATCCCGCGCTGCTCCCCCAGAGCCACCTGCTCGCGGCGGTGCACGACGCGTACAACGCGGTCGTCATCGAGGGCGACCTCGTCGGCTCCGTGCTCCTCTACGGGCAGGGCGCCGGCGGCCGGCCCACCGCGAGCGC
>DATKEY010000386.1:0-3055 GCA_035544475.1 Candidatus Dormiibacterota bacterium
GCGCAGACGGGCGACCGGGTGCACTTCGTCGGCATCGACGCCGAGGAGAACGGGGACGGCGCGGCCCTCGCCCACGACCTCATCAAGGGCTGGCCGCTCGCCCAGGACGTCGGGGGGCGGCTGAACAGCGGCCTCCACGACGCCCTCGGTGCCCAGGGCATGCCGGTGACCGCCTTCTACGACGGCCAGGGCAGGCTGCTCGGGGTCAAGCTCGGGACCTTCGTCCACGACACCCTCCGCGACCGGCTCAACCAGCTCTACGGCCTCGGCGTCAGCTAGCTCGGGCCGAGCAGCGCCTCCAGGGCGCCGCGGGCGGCCGCCTCGAGGCCCTCGGCGGTGGCGTCGGCGTGGAAGTGCGGCTCCCACGCGTCGCCGAGCCGGTCGCTGACGACGAGCGCGCTCGCGACCTCGACGCCGCGATGGCGGCCGACGGCGAAGAGCGCGGCGGCCTCCATCTCGACGGTCAGCACCCCCTCCTCGCGGTAGCTGCGGATCTCCGCCGCGGTCTCGCGGTAGGGGGCGTCGGTGGTCCAGCTCCGCCCCTCCTCGACCTCCAGGCCGCGCGTCCGCAGGGTGGCCGCGAGGTGGGCGGTGAGCTCCGGGGCGGGTTCGACCGTCCGCCCCGGAGGGAGGTAGTGGTGGGAGGTGCCCTCGTCGCGGATCGCCGAGGTGCAGACCACCACCCGCCCGGGGACGAGGTGGGGCTGGAGGGTCCCGGCGGTGCCGACGCTCACCACCCTGCGGACCCCCCAGGCGCCGAGCTCCTCGAGGACCACCGCCGCCGCGGGGGCGCCGATCCCGAAGCCGGCCGCGACCGCGATCCGGCCGTCGCCGCCCGGCAGCGGGCGGACGTGGCCGGGCATCCGGGGCCGGGGGCGGGGCTCGTCGCCGAGCAGCCGGCGGGCGAGCGCCGGCTGGTAGCAGAGCAGTGCCGCCTCGGGGGGAGGGGCGGGGTCGACGAGGCCGTGGGATCGTGCGTAGGCGAGGTACTCGCCGGGCGCGAAGAGCGCGTCGTGGGCGTGCTTGCCCGTGAGGTTGGGATAGGGCATCGGCGGCCGCCATTCTGCCCTGCGCGCGCAAGGCTGCCGCGGGGAGCCCGTTGGAATGGTGCAGCGACCTCGCTGCCCGGCGTCCCGGGACTCCCCGAGGCGCCGCGAGGCATTGGGAAGGAATCGTCCGCAGATGCGCTCCTCGACTCCGACCAGGTTCCGCGACCACTACGCCATCCTCGGCGTCCGGCCCGACGCCACCGAGGCGGAGATCAAGGCCGCGTATCGCGAGGGCGCCAAGCAGTGCCACCCGGACCTCCATCCCGGTGACGCCGCCGCCGAGCGTTTCCGCAACCTCTCCGAGGCGCGGCGGGTGCTGCTCTCGCCGAGCGCGCGTGCGGCCTTCAACCTCGACCGTCTGGAGCACGAGCTGCGGGTCGACATCGTCAGCGTCGTCCACTTCCGCCGGCAGCGTTCGGCGGGCTCGGCGCCGGGGCCGCAGCGCGCCCGGATCGCCCGGCCGCTCTGGCAGGGAGGCGGGCTCCTCCTCGCCGGCCTGCTCACCGTGCTCGTCAGCCTGACCGCTCTTCCCTTCGTCGCCATCACCGGCGGGGCTCAGTCGATCGGGGTCTCCGGGTTCGACGGCGGCGCCCTCGCCGGTGTCCTCAACAGCGGCGCCTGCGCGGTGCTCATCGTGATCGGGATCGCCAGCCTCCAGGGACCGGTCGGCCATCACCGCTGGGAGGCCCTGGTCGGCTTCACCGGCGCCTGGCTGCTCGCGGTGACGGCCGCGTCGTTCGATCCCCACCTGCTCGTCGGCGGCTTCTTCTCCTCGGACCTCTCGGTCGCCCTCGGCGGCCGGCTGCTGCCGATCGGCGTCGCCCTCACCGTGTGCGGTGCCTGGCTGCTGCGGCCGGAGCGGGTCCCCGCGGCCGCCGGCGCGGCTCAGCGCTCCGGCGGGGCCCCCGAGACCGCGTAGAGGGTGTCGGGTCGCACCCCGCGCTTGTCGCGGGTGCGGCTGCCCACCGCGACCAGGAAGCCCTCCGCGGCGAGCGCCTGAAGCGCCGGCCGGATCGCCGACCGCGAGTACCCGGTCGCCGCGGCGAGGTCGGTGGCGGAGAGCGGCGCGCCGGAGGCGACGACGGCGCAGTACACGGCCTCGCCGACGGACATCGCGTACTCGAGACGTGCGAGGGTCGACGCCTCGTCGTCCCCGGCGGTGTCCGGTGGCTCGGCGAGATCCGCCCTCCGGGCCGTGCGCCGGCCGCCCCAGACCAGCCCGAGGCGGCGCAGCTGGGCGACCGCGTTGTGGATCGCGCGCCAGTCGCTCGTCGACGTCGGGATGCACGCCGTCCCCCGCCCGTCGGGGGCGTAGAGCCAGATGTGACGCGTGCGCCGTTCCTCACGCCACCCCTGCTCGCGGGCGACGGCGACGAGTTCGGACCAGTCGAGGCTCACGCCCCCAGTACAGCGCACTCGGGGTGGCGGTGACAGATCGATGCGGCCCCTGTGACCGCTCCGTCACACCTCCGTCAGGGGCGCCGGAGGCGAGTACGGTGTGGGCCGGGGGTAGAGGAGGTCGTCAGGGATGGATGTGAGGGTTCCGCGCACCCTGCGGGGCGCGGCGGGTGTGTGGGTGTTGGGGCGCCGGGTGTGCAAGCTCGGGCGCTGCGTGGTGATCGCGGCGTTGTTCACCGCAGCGTTCCTCGCCGTCACCATCACCGCGACGCTGGTCGGTGAGTCCGGATCGTCGACGCGGATCACCCTGACCATGCCCTGCTCGTCCGTCGACGCCGCGTCCGTCGGGCACAGCGGGTACGGGCTCGACGAGGTCATCAGCGCCGGCTGCTCGGTGACGAGACCGCGCTGATCGCGCGCGGTCCCGACGGTCCTCGGGTCGAAATGCACGTCCCGAGCGCGGACTGCGGCATGGAGTGCCGCACTGTCGAGCGGGACGATCCACCGCGCCGCCGGCATCGGTGGTCGCGCGGCGAGATCCTTCGAGGAGGTGGCGCGGTGCAGGGCGAGTTGATTCACGAGAGCTCGGGTCAGATCATCGGAACCCG
>DATKEY010000387.1:0-5324 GCA_035544475.1 Candidatus Dormiibacterota bacterium
CAGGATACGGGCTGCGTCATCCTCGACGACCCTGGCGTCATAGAGGTGGATCTGCCAGCCGCGGACGCGTCCGAGCTCGGCGAGCACCTGGCGGTACATGACGGAGTCGGCACGGCCCTCGTAGGGGACGCGACGTTGCGCCGCGATGTCCTCGGGGAAGTCGGCCGGCCAGGCCCGCAGCGACATCGAGACGATCTCCTCGGGCAGGGCGGTCGCCAGTTCGTCGAGTGCCGCCGACGCCGTGCGGATCACCGACGCGCGCACCTCCGCCACCAACGCCGCGAGAGCGGTGTCGTCGAGTGGCTTCCCTCTCCGGTGGAGGAGGTGCGGGCCACCCTCGTGATGGATCGGCGCCGCAGGCAGGCCTGGCTCGATCAGCTCGATCCTCCGCCGGTCCACGACCTCGTGGCCGTCCGACGCCGTGACGGCCACGGCCCAGCCGAGGTGATGGGCGATGCCGAGACGCACCGGCCCATTGTGCCCGGGCTCGTACGTCACGGCATTGATGGGGTCTCGAGCCCTGGTAGCCTACTGGCGCGCAAGTAGTGCTCTGATCAAGGCGAAAGGGATCTGCCGATGCCCGCACTCATCGCATCCTCGACCGGCACGCTGAACCATGCTGCCGCCCACGACTGGTACGACCGGTGGCTGGCTGCGTGGAGCTCGGGAGACCCGGAGACGATCAGGCCCTTGATCACGGACGACTTCGTGCTCGAGAGCCCGACCACTCGCCACACGGGATGGAGCGTGGTCGGCCCCGACCAGACGCGAGACTACCTGGCCTATGTGTTCCGCGCCTATCCCGACATCGCCTGGGAGCGCACGCTGCCGGGGATGTTCTCCGACGACGAGCCCAGGGCCGCGTTCTGGTGGCGCGGCATCGGACACTTCACCGGGGTTCTCGATCCGCCGGGCATCGCCGGCACCGGCCGTGGGTTCGTCTTCGAAGGAGTGGAGGTCTTCGACTTTCGCGGTGACCGGGCAACCCGACTCCGGGCGGCGTACGACCTCCACGGGCTGATGAAGCAGATCGGCGTGGCCGGGCGGCCCCCCGCTCGCTGAGGCAGCGGCTACGGGCAATCACCCCGAGGCGCCGCAACATCGACTGGACCCGCCGGTTCTACACCGCGATGACCCCGTTCCTCGATGGGGCCGTCTACGTGAACAACCTGGGACAGGGGGAGGACCGTGTTCGTGACGCGTACGGCGCGAACTACGAACGGCTCGTGGCGCTGAAGGCCGCGTATGACCCGACCAACCTCTTCCGTCTCAACCAGAACCTCCGGATGACCGTCTGAGTCCCGGCATCGCGGTCTGTCAGGTGGTCGGGATAGTCCCGCCGTCGACGACGAATTCAGCGCCGTTCACGGATCGGGCCCGGTCGGACACGAGGAAGGCGACGACCTCGGCCACTTCCGCTGGTTGCGCCGGCCGACCGAGGGGGATGCCACCGAGGGAGTCGATGACCCGCTGGACGGCCGCCGCTCGGTCGATTCCTGCTCCTTGCGAGATGCGCTGGAAGAGCCCTTCGGCGCCCTCGGTCTGGATGAAGCCAGGCGCAACGGTGTTGACGCGCACTCCCCTTGGTCCGACCTCATTGGCCAGGCCCTTGCTGTAGGTCGTCAGTGCCGCTTTGGCGGCGGCGTAGCCCAGCGTCGCCTCGAAGAGGGGCATGCGTCGTTGTATCGAGGTGACGTGCACGACAGCTCCGCCAGCGCCTTCGATCATGGCGGGCAGGAGGCCCCGGTCGAGCCGGACCGCGCCGAGCAGGTTCAGGTTCAACTCGTCCAGCCAGTGGTCGTCGGTCAGAGCCGCGAAGCCGCCGGAGGGGGCGCGGGAGCCGCCGACGTTGCTGACCAGGATGTCAAGGACACCGAAGCGATCGCCGACCCGGTCTATCACCGCCTGTGCGCCCTCAGGCGTGCGGAGATCGGCAGCCACGAACAGATCCGGGTGCGGATAGTTCTCCGGCATGGTGCGGGCCGTGGTCATCACCGCCGCACCTGCCTCGGCGAGACGGGCGACGATGGCGGCCCCGGTACCCTTGCTTCCTCCGGTCACAAGGGCGCGGCGGCCGTCAAGGCGATCGTCGATCGTCATCAGGTTCTCCTTCGGTAGGTGATGCAACCACCGTGGAGGCTCCCCCTGGGGGAGAGTCAAGCTCAATCCACGCGAAGGACGAGCTTGCCGACGTTCTCGCCGTTCTCCATCGCCCGGTGGGCGACGGCCGCCTCGCCGAGGGGGAGCACACGGTCGACGACCGGGCGCAGCGAGCCGTCGGCGAAGCCGGGCAGAGCGTCCTCGACGAAGCGGCGGACGACCTCCGTCTTCTGCTCGACGGGACGTCCGCGCAGGGTGGTGGCCATCACCGAGAGCCGCCGGCGGAGCATCACGCCCAGGTCGATGTCGGTGATCGTGCCGCCCATCAGGCCGATGACCACGAGCCGGCCGTCGGGGGCCAGGGCGTCGAGGTTGCGGGCGAGGTACGAGGCGCCCATCACGTCGAGGATCACATCCACTCCGCGCCCGTCGGTGAGGTCGCGCGAACGGGCGACGAAGTCCTCCTCCCGGTGGTTGATCCCGCCGTCGGCGCCGAGCTCACGGCAGCGCTGAAGCTTCGCCGCCGAGCCGGCGGTGACGAGCACCCGGGCCCCGGCGCGGTGGGCGAGCTGGATCGCGGCGGTGCCGACCCCGCCGCCGCCGCCGTGGATGAGGACGGTCTCGCCCGCGGCCAGCCGTCCACGGGTGAAGAGGTTGTCGTTGGCGGTGAGGAACACCTCCGGGATCGCCGCCGCGTCGGTCCACGACATCCCGTCGGGAACCCGCATGAGCTGTCCCGCGGGCACGGCGACGCGCTCGGCGTAGCCCCCGCCCGCGAGCAGCGCCATGACCCGGTCGCCCGCGTAGCACCAGTCGACGCCCTCACCGAGCGCCTCGACCTCGCCGGCGACCTCCATGCCGATGATCTCCGAGGCGCCGGGTGGGGGAGGGTAGAGGCCGCGCCGCTGGAGGGTGTCGGCGCGGTTGACGGCGGTCGCCCGGGTGCGCACCAGCACCTCTCCGCGGGTGGGGACGGGATCCGGCACTTCGCCGAGGTGCATCACCTCCGGGTCGCCGGGGGTCTGGACGACGATCGCCTTCATGAGAGGGATCTCTCAGGCCGCGCCGCCGAGGCCGAGCGTCGCGAGCTCCTCGGAACGCTCGGCCACCGGGTGCGCGAGCAGGAGCAGGTCGTGGAGCCGGCCGGCGCGGTCACGGACCTGATCGCGGAGCAGCGCCTCGGCCTCGAAGCCGAGGTCCTGGAACATCAGCACCGCCGACTGCTGCTCGGCGACGACCTCGACGGCGAGCTTGCCCATCCCCAGCCGGAGCGCCTCGGCCACGAGCCGCTGCGCGAGCCGGCGCCCGATCCCGTGCCGGCGCAGCTCGGGGAGGACGACGAGGCGGAGGTCGCCGACGTGGCTCGACCAGTCGACCCCGGGCAGCAGCGCCCCGTACCCCGCGATGCGGCCCTCCGGGGTCAGCGCGGCGAGGCGGACGCCGCGCCGTCCGGCGAGCAGGAAGTCGACCTCCTCCGGATCGAGCAGGTCCTCCTTGAAGAAGGTGCGGTCGCCCTCGGGGATCCCGGCGACGAACTCCCCGAAGGCGGCGGCATCCTCGGGAAGCAGCGGACGGATTCGTAGGGCCTCGCTGCCGTTCGGAGTCATCGCTCAGCCTCCATGTCGGCGCTGTCGCTGTGCTTCCGCAACCAGCCGACGATCGCGGGCATCGTCGCCGTCGCCGCCTGACGGCCCACCACCAGCCCGATGTGACCGGCCGGGACGCTGATCACGTCGGTGTGGGTGTTGCGGAGCAGGTCGGGCAGCGGCGCGGACGCGGCCGCGGGGATGATGTCGTCGCGCTCGGCGACGACACTGCAGACCGGGCAGTGGACGGCGCCGAGGTCGACGCGACGGCCTCCCAGACGCACCGCGTTCCTCCGCACCGCGTTGCCCCGGAAGAACTGCGCGACGAGCTCACGCGCGGTCGCGCCGGGGAACGGGACGTGGTCGTGGGCCCACTGCGCCATCGCCTGGTAGCCCTCGACGAAGTCGTCGTTCCACAGGTTCTCCCAGAGGTTCGCGTACTGCACCGCGTCGGCGGTCGGCTTGCGGATGCGGAACGCGTTGGCGATCACCGATGCGGGGATGTTCCCGGTGTCGTCGACGAGCGAGTCGACCTCGACGCGCCCCGACCGGAGGGCCTCGACGAGGCCACCCATCCCCTCCGCGTCCACGGGTGTCGCCATGCACACCAGGCAGCGCACCGGCAGCTCGGGGTGGGCGGCGACGGTGAGCAGGGAGAGGAGGCCGCCGAGGCAGTATCCGTACACGCTCACGTCCTCGGTCCCGGCCTCGTCGCGGGCGTGCTCGATCGCGGGGGCGAGGTAGGCGTCGACGTACGTCTCCAGGGTGTTGAAGGAGTCGACCGCGTCGGGGACGCCGAAGTCGACGAGGAAGACGTCGAACCCCGCGTCGCAGAGCCGCTCGACGAAGCTGTTCCGCGGCCGCAGGTCGAGGACGTAGCTGCGGCTGACCAGGCTGGCGACGAGGACGATCGGAGGACGGTGACGGACCGCCGGGCTCCGGTACCGCCAGAGCCGGCAGCGGTCGGCGGTCCACACCGTCTCCTTCGGCGTCAGGCCGACCCGCGCCCTGTCGATGCCGGCGACGTGTCGGATGCCGTTGCGAGTGCGCAGCAGGTTTCGGCCGACCTCGCGGCGCACGCCGTCGAGGACGCGGGGGACGGAGGAGCGGGCGCCATGCAGGAGGTCGGTCATCGTGTCCGCCTCCGCGTGCTGCCGGTCCCGTCGGCGGCCCGGCCGAGCTCGCGGAGACGATGCTCGATCTCCGCCGTGCGCCACGTCTGCTTCTTGACGTCGCTGTACGTGGGGAGGTTCAGCGCATGCAGCACCCGCGTCGAGGCTGCCTCGACGGTGCCCCCGATGAGCCGGTGGACCCGGACGGCGGCGCCGACGGCGAGGAGGAACGAGTCGCTGAGCACGGCGCGCTCGAGATGCGGGGCGGCCGCGCGTTCCACGGTGTCGAAGCCGCGACGCCAGAGCGGACGCCGCCCGCTGCTCATCGCTCCGCTCCGAGGAACCCACGGATGAGCGGCGCCGCGACATCGAGGCTGTCGAGCAGGAAGAGATGGCCGCCCCCCCTGATCATCTCGAGGCGGGCGTCGGGGATGCGCGAGGCCAGGAGCCGCGCGTTGCGCACCGGCACGATCGGATCGTCGTCCCCGCTGAGCACGAGCACCGGGAGGCGCAGGGTGTGCAGCCA
>DATKEY010000388.1:0-9655 GCA_035544475.1 Candidatus Dormiibacterota bacterium
AGGCCGCCTTCCGCTGAAGAGGGTGGGGGGCGGGGGTGTAGTGGGGGGGCGACTAGCCTCCGCGGGCCCTCTCGAGGAGGCGCTTCGCGATGATGATCCGCTGGATCTCGTTGGTGCCCTCGCCGATCACGAGCAGGGGCGCGTCGCGATAGAGCTGCTCCACCTCGAACTCGCGGCTGAAACCGTAGCCGCCGTGGATGCGCATCGACTCGTTGACGACCTCCATGCAGGCCTCGGTCGCGAAGAGCTTGGCCATGCCGGACTCGAGGTCGGTGCGCTCACCGCGGTCCTTGGTGCGCGCCGCCTTCTGGGTGAGCAGCCGCGCCGCCTCGACCTTGGTCGCCATGTCCGCGAGCTTGAACTGGATCGCCTGGTGCTCGGCGATCGCCCTGCCGAAGGTCTGCCGCTCCTGGGCGTACGCGAGGGCGAGCTCGAGCGCGCGCTGGGCGACCCCGACGCCGCGCGCCGCGACGTTGATCCGGCCCACCTCGATCGCCGCCATCATCTGCTGGAAGCCGCGGCCCTCGACACCGCCGAGCAGGTTCGCCGCGGGCTGGCGGTTGTCGTCGAAGACGAGCTCGGTCGTCTCCACGCCCTTGTAGCCGAGCTTGTGGATGTGCTTGCTGGCGGACAGGCCGGGGTACTTCTTCTCGGCGAGGATGCAGGACATCCCCCTGTGCGCGGGCTTGGTCGTGGGGTCGGTCTTGACGAGGGTCGCGACGACGGTCGAGCGCTCGCCGTTGGTCACCCACATCTTGGTGCCGTTGATGACGTACTCGCCGTTGTCCCGCACGGCCCTGGTACGAATCGCCTGCACGTCGGAGCCGCAGTTCGGCTCGCTCATCGAGAACGCGGCGTGGTGCTCGCCGGTCGCCATCTTCGGCAGGAAGCGCTGCTTCTGCTCGTCGGTCCCGAACTGCTGGAGGAGGAAGGCGACGATGAAGTGGGTGTTGATCACCCCGGTGATCGACATCCAGCCGCGGGCGATCTCCTCGCAGATGCGCGCATAGGTCTCCATGTTGAGACCGGCGCCGCCGTACTCCTCGCCGATGGCGAAGCCGAAGAAGCCGAGCTCCTTCATCTTCCTGACGATCTGCTCCGGATAGGTGTCGTCGTACTCGAGCCGGTGGGCGACGGGGATGATCTCGCGCTCGACGAAGTCGCGCACCAGCGCGATGACGTCGCGCTGCTCGGTCGTGAGTCCGTCGTCGACGGTGGTCGCCATGTGCACGATCCTCAGGACGCGGCGGCGGTCTGCCGGGGCTCGAGGCCGGCGGCGCGTCCGCGCAGGTAGAACTGCGTCGCCATCTTCCGCGACGCCTCGTCGATCATCTCGTCGCCGAGCATCACCGCGCCCTTGCGCTCGACCTCGGTCGCATGGCGGTACGCCTCGAGGATCGCGACCGCGCGCTCGAACATCTCCTGGGTCGGGGTGAAGGCCGCGTTGCAGGCGTCGATCTGGCCCGGATGGAGCACCCACTTGCCGTCGTATCCGAGGGTGGCGGCGCGCCGGGCGGCGAGCGTGTAGCCCTCGACGTCACGGATGGCGAGGTAGGGGCCGTCGATCACCTGGATGCCGGCCGCCCGCGCCGCGACCGCGAGGCGGAAGAGCACGTAGTGGAAGGGGTCGCCCGGGTAGTCGGGCGAGCCGTTGGCGACGGTGAGCGAGGGAAGCTGCATCGCCGCCGAGAAGTCGGCGGGCCCGTAGGTGAGCGTCTCGATCCGCGGGCTGGAGAATGCGATGCTGTCGCAGTTCATCAGCCCCTGCGCGTCCTCGATCTGCACCTCGATGCCGATCCGCCCGGGCTCGAGGTCGAACTCCTGCTCGAGCTGGGTGAGCGCCCGGTCGACGAAGGCGACGTCGCCGGTGTTCTGGACCTTGGGCATCATGATGCAGTCGATCACCGCGCCCGCGCCGCGGATCACCTCGAGGAGGTCGAGGTACGCGTAGCGGCTGCCGACCTGGTTGATGCGCACCACCCTGGTCTTGGTGCCCCAGTCGTGGGTCGTGAGCGCCTCGACGATCTTCGCTCGGGCGCCGGGCTTCTCCAGCGGGGCGCAGGCGTCCTCGAGGTCGAGGAACACCTCGTCGGCGGCGCTGGCCGCGGCCTTCTCCATCATCCTGGGGTTGCTGCCGGGACAGGCCAGAACCGACCGGCGGAGGCGCTGGGGCATGGACGGGAACCTCCTCGCCCCCGGGCCACGCGGCGGGGGCGCGCTGGACGGCACCGAACGGCCGTCGAGAGCCATTCTAACGAGGGGCCCCCGAATGACGCGTTGCGTCAGCGGGGCGCGTCAGTCCTCCGACCGCGGCCGTGGCCGGTCGTCGTACGGGGGCTTCTCGTCGGGAGGGGTGTTCTCGCGGTCGTCCGGGGGCGCCTGCCCGCCGAACCCGGGGAACCCCGGGGGGAAGCCGGGGAGGCCGCCCATGCTCCCGAAGAGCTTCTGCAGCTGCTCGGGCCCGCCGAGATCGTCCTGGACCCGCTCCACCAGCTGGCTGAGCAGCTCGTGGAGGCGCGGGTCCTCGACGAGCTTCTCCTGGATGCCCCCCAGCTGGGTCATCAGGTCCTTCACCGCCGCCTCCTGGGCCACCTGCATGAGCACCGGCTGGGAGGCCGCTGCGGCGACCATCTGGGACTGCTCGCGGAGGACCTCGAAGCCGCGGCACGCGAGGCACTCCCCCGCGTGGTTGCACCGGCAGAGCTGGGTCTTGAGACGGTCGAGCTCGCGGTGGAGGCCGCTGAGGTCGACCGCCGGCGGCTGCGCATCCACCCCGCCAGTATCGCACCGCGCCCGGGCCCGGGCCGGGTCGGGGTCAGCCGAGGAAGGCGAAGTGGGTGAAGTGGGCGGTGAGCGCGCCGAGCAGCACCGGGAAGGTGACGATCACCAGCCGGTCGACCCAGGCGCGGCGGCCGGCGAGGGCGAGCAGGACGAAGACCGGGAACACGGAGAGCAGGTAGCGGGCGCTGCTCTCCTGCGGCGTGACCAGCGACTCCCGGCAGACGATCGGAAGGATGCTCACCGCCGCGTAGGCGAGGTAGGAGCCGGGGAGGCGGCCCCACATCAGCGGCACGGCGATCACGAGAGCGAGGGAGCTCGCCAGGTTGATCGCCTCCTCGGGGTGGCCGCCGTCGAGCACCGTGCGGAAGCTGTCGTGGAGCGCCGTCCAGGGTGCCACCGCGTGGTTTCCCCACACGTCCTTCTGGAGGGCGAGCACCCCGCCGTGGACGCCGAGGCGGGTCCGCAGGTAGAGGTCCCACCCGGCGATGGTGACGAGCGGCAGGAGGACGAGCAGGTGCGCCGGCCGCAGCGCGCGCAGGTCCCGCGCCTGCCGCCGGCGGGCGTCGGCGAGGACCTCGACGAGCAGCGGCGCGACGAGCAGGGCCCCGGTCGACCGGCAGAGCGCCCCGAGGGCGGCGATGACGGCGGCGAGGCCGAAGCGCCCGCGGCGGGCGGCGAGCAGCGCGCCGGCGGCGAGGAGGAGGAAGAGCGACTCGGTGAAGGCGGCGAGGAGGAAGAACGCGACCGGGGCGAGGGCGAGGTAGAGGACGCTGCGCTCGGCGGTGCCGCGGTCGAGGTCGGTGGCGACGAGGTGGTGGAGGACCACGAGCGCGGCGACGAGCGCGACGGTCGCGAGCACGAGGCCACCGACCGCGGGGTTGCCGCCGACGAGCGGGCTGATCACGTGCACGGCGCCCGGGAAGAGCGGGAAGAAGGCGGCGTCGGGGTCGCCCCGGCTGTAGCCGCTGCGGGCGATGTGCTCGTACCAGAGCGCATCCCAGCGCTGCCAGGGGCCGACCCAGGGCCACAGCCGCGACCCCTTCGGGGTGAGCAGCTCGAGGTGGTCGCCGCCGACGACGGTGATCGGGTAGACGACGATCGAGGCCCAGGCGACGAGCCCGAGGGCGACCCGCAGCCCGGCGACGGTGGCAACCGCCTGGCGGAGCGCCGGGTCGCCGAGCGCGCCCCGGAGCCTGCCTAGCCGCCCGACCACGTGCGGAAGGGGTACAGGGCCTCGAACCAGTAGCCGAGGATGCACACGTACCCGGCGAGCACCGCTCGGGGCAGGGAGCGGTGGGAGAGCAGGCGGGCGACCGCCAGGTAGACCGCCGGCAGCACGATCACCATGTAGTACAGATAGCTGATCCGGTTGCCGAATGAGCCGAGGGGTGCGCCGGCGACGACGAAGGGGAGGTAGGTCCCCAGGAACCACGCCGCGGCGAGGATCGAGAGGTCGTCGCGGTCGCGCCGGGCGGTGTGGATCGCGAGGAAGAGGGCGGGCAGGGCGAGGAGGATGATCGCCGGGTTCATCAGGCCCTGGAAGGCGACCACCGGGTGGGTGGCGACCACCTTGCCGTCGCTCAGGACGTTCGTGTTCACCGTGTAGTAGTTGATCGGCTCCTGGTTGAGCAGCCACTGCCAGGGATACGAGGCGATGCCCTCGGGGCCGTGGGGGTTGGTGAGCTTGGCCGCGTAGTCGAACATCGCCCGGGTGTGCACGAGCGGGTTGTGGTAGGCCGAGAAGTAGTGGTCGAGGCCGTAGAGCACGCCGAGGTAGGCGAGCATCGTGACCGCCGCGCAGCTCGCGAGCGGTGCCAGCCGCTCCACCGCCCGCCGCCGCAGCCCGAGGTCGGAGCCCCGGCTGCGAACCAGCACCCGCCCCGCCTCGAGCAGCGCGAGGGCGACGAGCGCGTACGGGGCGACGAGCTTGACGCAGCAGCCGAGCCCCAGGGCCACGCCGGCGAGGACGGTGTGGTCGCGGAGGTAGAGGGCGACCCCCGCGAGCATGAAGACGACGACGAAGACGTCGAGGGTGGCGATCCGGCCGTGGACGAGTGAGAGGTTGTCGGCGGCCATCAGCCCGGCGGCCCCGAGGGCGAGCCATGCGGTCCCGCCGGCGGCGCGCACCAGCCAGAACATCGCGAGGATCGCGAGGCTCCCGAAGAGGAGCGGGAGGATCCGCCAGCCGAGCGCCCCGTCGCCGAACAGCTTCATCCCCAGCGCGATCAGCAGCTTGCCGAGCGGGGGGTGCTCCTGGTTGGGGTCGAGCCCCGGGGGTGAGCCCGCGTAGTGGCCGTCGCCCGGGACGTGGAGCCCGAGGATGATCCGGGCGGCGTTGACGTAGTAGGCCTCGTCGAAGATGAGCGCCTTCGCGGGGCGGTCGAGCCACCAGGCCCGGGCCCCGAGCGAGACCAGCGACAGCAGACCGAGGAGCGCGTAGGGCGCCCGTGGCCGGGCGAGGAGCGCCATGACGCGGGCCCGCAGCGAGGGAGTGCTGGAGGCGGCGGGGACGGGGGTCGGCGCGGTCTCCTGCGTGGTGCGCTCCTTCGTCGCGGACGGCGGGCGAGCCGGATGGTAGCGGGGGCGCGGGGCGCCGAGTTCGCGGGGGGTGAAAGATTGCTCGGAAGTCCGCGTTACATGAGCGACCGGATCCGCGGGATTCCCGCCCGTTCCATGGTTCGCAGCCACGGGGGGGTGCCACGGCTCCGGAAGGAAGGGTGCAGCCGGGCGGGACTGCCACAGCAACCGGGTGCAGGGTGAACGACGACCCGCACAGCGAGGTGACGTCCCAGTGGTCCGACCGACCGTCTCTCCCATCCAGGCGCGCGTGCTTGGCGCCGTACTCGGCGTGACCGGCTTCGCGTTCGCCTCCTTCTCCGGCTTCTCCGCGTCGCACGTCGCCGCGGACACCCACATCTCCGACAACAAGGTCTGGGTCACCCCCGACGGATCCGACAAGGGTCCGCCCGAGGGTGACGCCGTCCGAGTCATCAGCGACTGCAAGAACGTGGACGTGTGGGGCAACGACCTGCACAACAAGTCCGGCGACTTCACGATCTTCTTCGACAACCACGAGCCGTCCGGCGACGACGAGAAGGTCGAGGAGAAGAGCTGGGAGTTCGACAAGGACAAGAAGGACCAGCAGGTCATCGCCACCATCGACTCCCGCGAGCTGATCAGCAAGCTGAAGGACGAGGGCTTCCACCCGGCGGACGACGGCTGGCACATCGACCTCAAGTTCTCGGATCCCGATCGCCAGGTCGAGTTCATCCTCAAGAACGACTGCGAGGAGGAGCACCACGGTGGTGGTGAGGTGACCCCGCCGACCCCCGTCGAGCAGCAGGCTCCCCCGCCCCCCGTGGTGAAGGGGACCACCACCCAGGCCCCGAAGGCCGCGGTCGTGCCCCAGACGGGTGCGGACGCCCCCTTCGTCACCGGCCTGATGCTGATGTCCGCCGGCAGCGGCGCGCTCGGGTTCGCCCGGCGCCTCCGTCGCCGCGGGCGCTGATCTCCACGACGTGACACAGGAGGGCCGTCCCGGCCGGATCGGGACGGCCCTCTCTGCTTTCAGCGGAGCCGTCCTCCGGCCCCGTCAGCCCGCTCCGGGGGGCCGCCACAGAGCCGTCACCGAAGGGACTACCGCACCGCACGTGGTTTCGGATATAGTCCTTTCCGGCGAAAGGATTCGTGCGCAGCTCCGGGTGGACGCCTGCGTCGCCCGCCGCCGTGCGCCGGTCGTCGACCGTCGCGTGCGTACGAAGACCTCGCCAGAGCTCTCTGCGCCCGTGCCTGCAACCTGCATGGACGGCGCCCTCGAGGTTGACCTCCACTGATCGCTCCCGACCTCGCCATCGACCGGTTGCATCTCCTGGTGCCCGATGGCAGCGACGCCATGGTGATCCTGTCCACCCTGGCGAACGGCCACAGCCATGAAGGTGACGACCCACGCAAGGTGTTCGCTGATCGCCTCAGCGAGCTCGACCACGTCACCGTCTCCTTCACCGACGCCGAGCCGCCCCAGGTGCGCCTCGCCCTGCCCGACCTCACCCTCCAGTGCGCCGTCCAGGCCGCGCCCGACGGCGTCCGCGAGCACCTCGCCCTGCGCGTCGACGCGGTCAAGCCCACCACCGGGCATCCCGAGGGCGCCAAGGTGCTCACGATCACCACCCGGCACCCGGTGGTGAGCGCCGACAACGGCACCGTGAGCGACACCTTCCGGCTCCTCGACTGGAGGGAGTCGAGCCGCCGCGCGTCGGTCTCGCCGCAGCTCTACGCGACCCTCAAGCTCGTCGACCGGCTCGAGGGCGCGGAGAAGCAGCGCGCCGCCACCCAGCGGACCCGTTTCATCGCCGCCCGGGAGTCCTGGCGCTGCCGCAACTGCCGGGCGCTGTGGCGCCCCGACGACCACGAGCGCTGCCCCTCCTGCGGGCGGGTCTTCACCGAGGCCGACCGCCGCCAGCCGGAGGTCGGCAAGGTCGAGTTCACCGTCGCCCCCGGCGATCCGCTCAACCTCCAGGCCGACGCCGCCGTCCTCGTCGAGCCCGAGGACGAGCCCAACTTCGTCGGCCGGGTCAGCCGGATCGATCACCACCGCCGGATCGTCGAGGTGGTCTGCCGCACCTTCGAGCACGCCGGCACCGAGGGCTACATCACCCCCTCGTTCAACCGCGCCCTCTACCAGGCGAAGCGCAGCGTCCTCGCCGCGATCGCCACCAAGGACTACGGCGTCGGGCTGCTCGCCCAGCTCCTCGTCGCGCCCCAGACGATCGCGCCCCCGGTGCTCCACACCGCGAACGGCGGCGACGGCTGGCTCACCGACGGGATGATCCCCAACGCGCCCCAGAACCGGGCGGTGGCGCTGCTCGCCGACTGCGACGCCGGCCAGTGCGTCTTCATCCAGGGCCCGCCGGGCACCGGCAAGACGACGGTCATCGTCGAGGCGGTGAAGCGACGGCTCGCGCGCGACCCCGAGCAGCGAATTCTGGTCACCTCGCACAGCAACCTCGCCGTCGACAACGCGCTCGAGCGGCTCGCCGGCACCCCCGGGATGCGCGCGGTCCGCGTCGCCCGCGCGGAGCGCGTGCATCCGACGGTCGACCAGTTCCGCTGCGACGACGAGGACGACCCCAGGCTCCTCACCGCCAACTGCTACTTCGCGACCTGCGCGACGGCGGCGACGTCGGGCATCACCGACATGAACTTCGACATCGTGATCCTCGACGAGGCGAACAAGGCGCGCGCCGACGAGGCGCTGCCGGCGCTGCGCCTCGGCTCGGCGCTCGCGATGGTCGGCGACCACAAGCAGCTGCCGCCGGTCGAGGACGACGCCCTCTACGGCATCGTCGAGACCGATCCCGCGCTCGAGGACCTCGTCAACCGCAGCCTCTTCGAGCAGTGCTGGGAGGGCGGTCTCGTCGACGACGCGAAGTGCCTGCTCACCGTCCAGCATCGCATGCACCCGGACATCTCCGCGTACGTCTCGAAGGCGTCGTACGACTGCCAGCTCGAGAACGCGCCCGAGGTGTGCGAGTACTCCTTCGTCACCCGCAAGCCGTTCCCCGTCGCGCTGCACTTCGTCGACACCGAGGGCATGAAGGGCAGCGGCGAGCGCCGCGGTCCCGGCGGCGCGCTGCGCAACGAGGCCGAGGTGCGCGTCGCGGCGCAGGTGGTGCGGCTGCTCGACGAGCGCTGCCCCCGCGACCTCTCGATGGCGGTGATCGCCATGTACGCCGAGCAGGTCGAGCGGCTGCGCCAGGCGCTGGGGCGGCGGAAGTTCAAGCGCCCGGTGAAGATCGACACCGTCGACTCCTTCGAGGGGCGCGAGGAGGACCTCGTCGTCATCTCGCTGGTGCGCTCCAACGAGCGCGGGCGCATCGGCTTCCTGCGCGTGCCCAACCGGCTCAACGTCGCCATCTCCCGGGCGCGGCGGCTGGTCGCCTGCATCGGCGACAGCGCGACGCTGCGCGCCGGCGAGGAGTCGATGTACGGCGTCCTCGTCGAGGCTGCGCGGAGTACCGGCGGCTGGCTGAGCGCGAGCGAGCTGGTGACCCCCACCAAGCGAAGTGGCGCGCAGCGCCGCCGCCAGGGCGAGGGCGAGGGCGAGGGCGACGCCGCCTCCCGCCCGGCGCGCCGCCGTCGCCGCCGCGGCCGCCGCACCGCGACCGGGCAGGTCGTCGCGGTTCCGGGGTCGGAGGAACAGCCGGCCGCCGCGCCCGCCGAGGGAGGCGAGGGCGTCCCGGGCGACCGCCGCCGTCGCCGCCGCCGCCGCCGCGGGCGGGGGAGCGGGGCCCCGGCCGCGGGCGAGGCGCGTCCCGAGGGCGCGGTCGCGACGCCGCCGCCGGGAGCCGAGGGCGCCGAGGGCGGGGAGGGAGCCCGCCGTCGCCGCCGTCGCCGCCGCCGGAGCGGGCGCGGCGGCGCAGACGCCGGGGCTCCGGGCGCGGCCGCACCGACGGCCGCCGTCGAGGCTCCGGCGGGGGGCGGGGAGGACTAGCCGTGGCCGCGGCCCCGATCACCGTCTACGTGCGGGCCGGTGATCCGGACTCCGAGGCGGTGGTCGCCCATCTGCGGTCGCGCGGATACCGATACACCACCCGGGACGTCCACAGCGATCCCAGCGCCTCGGCGGTGCTCTTCGGCCGCCTCGGGAGGGTGATGGTCCCGGTCGTCCAGGTCGGCGACCGCCTCCTCGCCGGCTACGACCCGGTGCAGCTCGCCCGCTTCCTCCCCCCGGTCGAGGGCGACCAGCCGCCGGTCAGCTTCGGCGCGGCGGTGCGCTCGGTCACGCCCGAGCTCGCCAGGGAGCGCGGGCTGCCCGCGCCCTGGGGCGTCGAGGTGGGCCCGGTGCGCCCGGACACGCCCGCGGCGGCGGCCGGGA